>JANNJV010000167.1:0-4836 GCA_031395945.1 Gemmatimonadota bacterium
CCCGTGAACGACCGCACGAAGCACTATCGCCAGCCGAACGGCTGGGTGCACGCGGTCGATCTTCGGACGCACAAACGCGGGGAGATCAGGAACCGCGTGCTCCAGTTCTACTTCTGGACGATGGGCTTCGACACTTTGCGACACGTCGGCACGGCGGACCACTTGCACGTGCAGTTGGCAGTACGGTGATGAACCTGTAACGCGGGAAGCGGAACAGGGAACGGGGAAATGGGGAAACCAAGACATGAGGAACCATTCCCTCTCTCCATCCCTCTCACGCCGTTTCAGTTTCCCTATTTCCTCTTCCCTGTTTCTCGGTTCCCGCAGTTTTACGGGATCAACGGCACCGTCCTCTGCGCCGGCACATCTACCGCCCGCGGCACAATCTCCGGCAGCCCCGCTGCTCTGAGCGTGGCGTTCAGGGGTGTGAGATGTTGAGTAAACGTCGTGCGCATGCGCGTGAGCTCTGCGCCGAGCTGTGCCTCCAACCGGTCAAACACCTCGTACACCTGCGCCGTGGGCCGTCCGTCGGATCCGCCAGCGGTTCCCATGAGTGCACCAATCTTGTTGTTCAGGCGGATGGGGTAGTTGAGCGGATCCTGTCCTGAGCGGCTCTTGGTCTGGTAGATGGAATCCTCCACTGATATCAGTGACGCATTCAACGGCGTCGCGTTCTGCTCGAAGGCAGCGCGGAAGTCGCCGCCGATCTTGCCGCGGCGATCCTCGACTTCGCCGCGCACGAAACGGATCGTTTTGACTGCGTCATTCGCGTCGCCAAATCTGCCGGCCACGCGCCGCAGGAAACGGAACTGCTCGTTGTAGTCCGCCAGTGTGACGCCTTTCACGCGTGGATCAGGAAGCAAACGGAAGCTCTGCGTCGCAACCGTTCGTCCATTGACCGCGAGGCGCACCTGGTACCCTCCCGGCGGCGCCATCGGCCCTGCACCTGCGCCCGCGGCCCAGAGAATCATCCCGCGAAACGCCGACGGCGCCGGGTAGCGCATATCCCAGGTGAACGTGTTCACGCCGCGCCGGTTCGGCGCGCGCGGAGGCGGCATTGGACGGAAACCCGCTGCGAAATCGTCTGGCGCCGCGGCGCCGGCGTCAGGGGTACGCGACAGGCGCTGGATGCTGTCCGCCGGAATGCCAGCCGCGCGCAGGGAATCCTCGCGGGCGCGGCGACGCGCTTCACGCGTCACCGAGTCGGCCGCAACAGCCGAGTCCTGACGGCTGGAGAAGCTGCGCACGAGATTCCCCGCCGCGTCCAGCACGGACACCGTCACTTCCTCATTCGCAGTCTTGAGCCAGTACTGGAGCTGGGCGCCACTCGGCGGATTCGCAGCGGTCGGATTCACCGGTGCCTGGGGCGCACCCGCGCCACCCTGACCAGCGCCGACACCGCCTCCACCACCGCCGCCACCGCCGCCACCGAAGCCACCGCCCGCCCAGTTCACGCGATACGAGTCGCGCGGCTTGAATAAATGAGCCTCCGCGGGAGCCACGCGGTCGGAGAGCTGCCGCAGCGTGCTGATGTTGTCCATAATCCAGAACGATCTGCCGTGCGTACCGAGCACGACGTCGCCATCCTTGAATTGCAGATCGTGGACGGGCACGAGCGGAAGATTCAATTGCAGACGCTGCCAGGTGCTGCCGTCCGTCGCGGACACCCAGACGCCACGCTCCGTGCCGGCGAACAACAGTCCGCGTCGCTCGGAATCCTCACGCACCACGCGTGTGAATTCATTCGTCGCGATGCCACGGTCGATGCGGGTCCAGCTGGCGCCGCAGGTCGACGTCTTCCAGAGGTACGGGCGGTCGTCATCCAGCTGAAACCGGTTGCCCGCCACGTACGCGATGCACTCGCCGTGCGCCGACGCGTCGATGCTCGAGACGCGTGTGAACTTCTCCATGTCTTTCGGCGTGACCTCCGTCCAGGCAACGCCGCCGTTGCGCGTGATCCACACGCGTCCGTCGTCCGTGCCGGCCCAGAGCACGCCCACCCGCACCGGTGACTCGGCCAACGCGAATACCAGACCGAAGTACTCCACCGACGTCTGGTCCAGCGTGAGCGGCCCACCCGAGTTCCCCTGCGTGCTCTTGTCGTTGTAGGAGAGGTCCGGGGAAATCGTGGTCCACCGCTCCCCACCATTCATGGATTTGTGCACGTGCTGCGAGCCGATGTACACCGCGTTCGAGTTGTGCGGGCTCACGATGATCGGGAACGTCCACTGGAAACGGTACCGCGCGTCCGCGACCGGATGACCCATCGGGTTGTCGGGCCACGCGTTCACGTTGCGCTCGATGCCGGTTCGCATGTCCTTGCGCGTGAGGTGGCCGCCGTATGAGCCGGCATAGACGACGTCGGGGTCATCGTGTCGCGTCGCGATGTAGCCGGATTCGCCGCCGCCGGCGTCCCACCAGTCGCTCATCGCGATGGGGCCCTCGGTGGAGCGGCTCGGACCGCACAGCGTCGAGTTGTCCTGCTGCGCGCCGCAGACCTTGTACGGAAAGTGGTTCGTGGCGATGACATGGTAGAACTGCGCTGTCGCGAAGTCTTCGGCGCTCCAGGTGCGGCCGCCATCGCTGGTGACGCTGGCGCCGCCATCGTCGGCTTCGATCATGCGATTGGAGTTGTCCGGCGCGATCCAGAGGTCGTGCGAGTCCCCGTGTGGGGGACGCGGCTGCACGGGTCTGAACGTCTTGCCGCCGTCCGTTGATTTCTGGAATGCGACGTTGTTGACGTATACGACGTCCTGAACTTTCGGATCGGCGTGAATCTTCATGTAGTACCAGGCGCGCTGCGTTAGCGAGCTCTCGCCGTTGGTTTTGCGCCAGGTCGCTCCGGCGTTGTCGCTGACGTAGACGCCGCCCTCGCGCGCTTCGATGATGGCGTACACGCGGTTGGAGTTCGCGCCTGACACGGAGATGCCGATGTTGCCCCAGATACCCGCGGGAAGGCCGGGATTCCGCGTGACCTCGGTCCAGGTATCGCCACCGTCGGTGGTCTTGAACATGCCGGAACCCGCGCCCCCGGACACCAGCATCCACGGCCGGCGATGCGCCTGCCAGAATCCGGCGTACAACACATTGGAATTGTTCGGATCCATCACGAGGTCCACAACGCCGGTGGAGTCGTTGCGGAAGAGAATCTTCTGCCACGTGGCGCCACCGTCCTTCGAGCGAAAGACGCCGCGCTCCGGATTGGCGCCGAACACGTGACCCAGTGCGCCGACGTACACGAGATCCGGATTCGTGGGATGCACCACGATGTCGCCGATCTGCTTGGTGTCGGTGAGACCCTTGAGCGCCCAGGTGCGGCCGGCATCCGTTGACTTCCACACGCCGTCGCCGTGCGACACGTTGCCGCGAATGGGAAATTCACCGCCGCCTACGTAGACCACGTCGGGGCTCGACGGGGCGACGCGAATGGCGCCGATGGTGCCGCCGAAATAACGGTCGGTCACGGGGAACCAGGACTGACCGCCATCGGTGGTCTTGAACACGCCGCCACCTGTCGTGCCCATGTAGTACTCGTTCGGCCGCGCGACGCTGCCAGCCACGGCGACCGATCGGCCGCCGCGGTACGGGCCAAGCTCACGCCACCGCAGGCCGGTGAGCAGAAGGCTATCGAACGGTTGCGTTACGTCGGTGGGCACTGCGGCCACCGGCCGAGCGGCAGTGGGACGTTGGGCTGCGGCGACTACTGGAGCGACAGCCAACGTGAGAATTGCAATGCAGAGCGTGCGTGACACGTCGAGCCTCGTGGAGAAAAGAAGTGAGGCTCAAATTATCGGTGACCACCGAGCGCAACGCGAGGGGCGCGTGCGTCGCGCCGTCAGCCTGGACCAACGAACGCCTAACGCCAAACCCCACACACCAAGCGCCTATCGCGTTGGATACGGCGCGTCAGGCGCTTGGAGTCGGGCGTTCGGCGTAGGGCGTTCGAGGTTCGACGTCCAACGCCTACTTGAGCGCGTCGATGTTGACGACCGACTCGGCGAGCGCCGTGAGCTTCTCGTCGGTGTCGCCCTCCTCATCCAGCGTGCGCTGCAGCGAATCCGCCTGCTCCGAGAGTCCGAGCATGTGCGCGTACGTCCGCGCACAGCCGTAGCCGGCCATCTCATAGTGCTCCACACGCTGGGCGGCGGAGATCAGGGCAGCGTCGAGCACGTCGGAATCGGTGAATTCCTTCATGACCTCTTCACCCTCTTTCACCAATCCCTCCATCCCCTTGCACTTGTGTCCGCTGAGATCCTCGCCCATTTGCTCGCCGAGCTTCTCCAGGCGCTGCTTCTGCTGCTCGGTCTGTTGATAGTGCTCCTGAAATGCCCGCTTCAACTCCGGGTGCTTGGCCATCTTCGCCATTTTCGGAAGCGCCTCGAGAATCTGGGTCTCGGCGCTGTAAAGATCCTTGAGCTGTTCGACGTACAGCTTCTGCAGGGATTCCTTTTCCTTGGCCATTTCTATTTCCTCCATACGGGTTCGAATTCGAACAAGTGAGCGGGGACACAAATGCAGATTCCCTGCCTCTACGAAATCGACGCGTACTGACTATGATTGAGTTCGCTGCGCCTTTTCATCACCCCGGAGAACGTCTCATGCGTCGCCCGACTTCGTTCGCGCTCATGCTCCTCACCGCGAGCACAACGGCCTGCGCCAAGGATCGGCCCGCTTCCGACTCCACCAAAGCGCAAACAACCGCCGCCACCACCGCTCAGAAGGTTGGCGAGACCGGCGGCTTCAAGGTGCCTGAATCCGTGCGCTACGACGCCGACCTCGATGTCTACTTCGTGTCGAACATCAACGGGAATCCGTCGCAAAAAGACAACAACGGCT
>JANNJV010000172.1:0-5671 GCA_031395945.1 Gemmatimonadota bacterium
TTTTCTTCCGGAATTCGACAACATCCTGTTGTCGCACGACGACCGGTCACGGATCATCGCGGACGAGCATCGAAAGCTGGTGTATACCAAGAACCTGCTGGTGCCAGGCACGTTCACCGTGGACGGGTTCATTGCCGGCACCTGGCGCATGACCGCGACGAGAAAACTGGCGACGCTGCTGCTGGCTCCCTTCGCGTCGATCAAGGGGAAGGCCCTCAAGACCGTGGAGCAGGAAGGCGACGCGATGCTGCGCTTCTACCATCCGGACGTAAGCACGCGCGCGGTCCGCGGGCTGGTATAGCTTTCGGGCGCGTCTTTCCTTCCCATGTGAGTCCATCCCGCCGCTCGGCGCTGATTCCGAAAATCGTCACGTCGCTGGAGACATACGACCGCGCGCAATTCTCGCGCGATCTTCTCGCCGGCGTTGTCGTCGGTATCGTGGCCCTTCCCCTCGCGATCGCCTTCGCGATTGCCAGCGGCGTCACCCCGGATCGCGGACTCTGGACTGCGATCATCGCCGGTTTCATCGTGTCCGTACTGGGCGGCTCGCGCGTGCAAATCGCCGGCCCCACCGGGGCCTTCGTCGTCATCGTCTACGGTATCGTCCAAGAGCACGGGGTAGAGGGGCTCACCATTGCGACGATCATGGCGGGCATGCTCCTGATCGTGTTCGGCGCCGCCAAGCTGGGCGCGGTGATCAAGTTCATCCCGCATCCAGTGGTCACGGGATTCACCAGCGGAATCGCGGTGATCATCTTCACCAGTCAAGTCAAGGACTTTCTCGGCTTGCGCATGGGCACCGTGCCCGCGGACTTCGTCGAGAAGCTGGCCGCGTACGCGGACAGTCTCGGCCAGGTGACGCCGGCGGCGATGGGAGTCGGTGTGGCGGCGCTGGCGATCATCATTGCCTGGCCGCGCGTCAGTCACAGGATCCCGTCGCCATTCGTCGCGCTCATCGTGACCAGCGCCGCCGTGCGGATCTTGCACATCCCGGTGGAGACCATTGGGTCGCGATTCGGCGAGATCGCCGCGTCCATTCCGGTGCCGACGCTCCCCCACGTCACACTCGCGCAGATCAGCGCGCTGGTCGGTCCCGCGTTCACCATCGCGCTGCTGGGCGGCATCGAGTCACTGCTGTCCGCGGTGGTGGCGGACGGCATGATCGGCGGACGACACCGCTCCAACATGGAGCTGGTGGCGCAAGGCGTGGCCAACGTCGTGACGCCGCTGTTCGGCGGCATCCCCGCGACGGGCGCCATCGCGCGCACGGCCACCAACGTCAAGAACGGTGGCCGCACGCCGATCGCCGGAATCGTGCATTCGCTTACGCTGCTCGTGATCACACTGGCCGCGGGACGCTGGGCCGGCCTGATCCCGATGCCCACGCTCGCGGCGATTCTCGTGGTCGTCGCGTATCACATGAGCGAGTGGCGCGCGTTCAGAGCAGAGCTCCAGTCGCCCAAGAGCGACGTCGTGGTATTGCTCTCCACCTTCGCGCTGACCGTGCTGGTGGACCTCACCGTGGCCATCGAAGTCGGCATGGTGCTGGCCGCGTTTCTGTTCATCCGGCGGATGGCGGAGGTCACCAACATCAACGCCGTCACGCGAGAGCTGGAGGATGACCTCACCGAGCAAGCGTACCAGGATCCCAACTCCACGCGCAGCCGGCGGATCCCGCCTGGCGTGGAAGTCTATGAGATCAACGGGCCATTCTTCTTTGGCGCCGCGGAGCTGTTTAAGGACACGCTGGCGCGCATCGCACGGAAGCCGAAGATCCTGATCATCCGCATGCGCCACGTGCTCGCGCTGGATTCCACGGGGATGCACGCGCTCAAGGACGTGGTGCACCGAACGCGTGGCGATGGCACGCTGGTACTGCTCTCCGACGTCCACATGCAGCCGCTGGTGGCGCTCACGGGGTCGCCCGTGCTGCGCGAGATCGGCGAGGAGAATCTCTTCGGTAACCTGGACGATGCGTTGAATCGTGCTCGGCGCGAGTTGGGGTTGGCTGAAGAGTCTCCGCCGGCGGACGTGTCGCCCACGGTCCATCGCGAGCGCAGGGGCCAGTCGTAGCCATGCAGCGCGACGAACGCGACTACCTTTTGCGGATGATCGCCATCGCGGCGGCTGCGGTGGCGCGCCTGCGCGAGCGGCTGCGCGGCGGCGCGCAGGCGTCCGAGGTCATCAAGGAAGCACAGGCAGCGCAAGGCCAACTGCTGGGCAAGGATGCGGCGTTGCTCCGCGCCCTCGATCCCGCGTCCGCCGTACACGCATTGGGGGACAAGGAGCGACTGGCGGTGTGGGCGGAGCTGCTGCGCGTCGAAGCCGAGGCAGAGCGAGCGGCTGGACGGATCTCGGAGGCGGACGCGCTGGAGCGTCGGGCAAATGCTTTGTCCAAGAAATGAGTCTTAGACAACGAGTTCTCAGTGCTCAGGACCTCCGAGTTCCGAGAGCTCGCCGGTAAGCAAAGCTCAACCCGCCAGTACTCCTTTCATGTGCCTGTACCAATCGCTCTGGAAGCGTTCTTCCGGATCGAAGCGCCGTTTCTCCCGCAGGAACTCGGGGAACTGCGGATACGCGGCCAATACCTGACGTCGCTCAGCCCAGCGGTGGTACGTGAGGTAATAGCTGCCGCCGTACGCGAGCCCGCGATCGATGAGTCGCCGGAAGTCCTGCCTGGACTTCTCTATTCCCACTGCCCCGGGCGTGACGTGCAGGTTGAAGATCACGCATGCGTACGGCTGCCTGGCCCAGGCCAGCAGCGTCTCCGTGTCGCGCTCGATGAGCCGCACGGTTCCGTAGATCAATTCCGCGCGATGTTGGCGAAAGTCCGACCGCACGTCTCCCAGAAAGCGCACCAGGGCATCGCGCGGGACGTAGATCTCCGTGATCATCTCGCCACCGTGCTCGTACGCCCCCAGACGACTTCCCAGTGCCGCGTGGTAGTCGTCCACGTACGTGCTCATCTGGTGCTCGTCCGACCAATAGATCTGACCGGAGGTCGTGAGGTAATAACTGGAATACATCTGGAACGCCTTCGCGCGGTCCACGTGCGCCAGGTACAGCAGCTCCTTCCAGTTCTCCATCGACAACTGCTTGCGCTGGTCTGACGGCGACGGGGCGAGCTGCGTTGGGCCGTAGCACGAGAACACCCCTTTTCGCAGCAGCGCGTCGGAATCGAGGTCCGTGGCGAACTGGAAATCGCCGTACTGAAAGCCGGCGGCGATGCGACGCTCCAACAACGACGGCAAGTCGTCCACGTCGATCACCTCCACGATGCGCTGGACCGCGTGGCGCGGCGTGAGCCGCAGGCGAACGCTCGCGACGGCGCCGAACAGGCCATAGCCTCCCACCGCCGCGCGAAACAATTCCGCGTTCTCCATCCGGCTGCAACGCCGCGCCATCCCTCGATAATCCACCAGTGTGAACGCCGCGATATCGCCAACGAAGGGCGCCAGCGTAAGGCCGCGCCCGTGGGCGTTGGCGGAGAGCGCCCCACCGATGCTCAGGCGGTCGGCGCCCGTCTGTTTCTGCACGAATGTCCACGGATGCGCGTCGGCCGCCTGCGAGCGCTGGAGATACTCGTACAGCTCGGGCCACTGGATCCCCGCCTCGACCTCGATCTCGCCCTTCTGCCGGTCGAACTCCAGCACCCGGGTCATTCCATTCATGTCCACCATGTCGGCGCCCTCCGCGAACTGCTGCCCCCCCATCGCGTGTCGGCCGCCAGCGATGCTCACCGCACGGCCGTGATAACCGGCGGTGCGAATCGTGGACCGCAACGCATCCAACGACTCCGGGCGGTGGATCACGCGAACGCGCGTGGCGTTCAGCTGCGAATGGATGTCGTTGACCAGCTGGCCGCTCGAGGCGCCGTCGCCCGAGGGCGTCACCGGAGCGATCGACGGATCAGGGATGGCATGGCAGCCTGGAACAACCACCCCGGCGCCACCAACGGTCGCGGTCCACTGCAGAAATTCGCGTCGCGTGATCATGTGGTGCTCCGGGCTGCCAACGGTGTGTGCGCTGTTGTCACGATCCATTTCGCGCTGAGGACGAGCAGAAAGAGCGCGATGCCCTGGATAACGTGATACAGCGCATTGTGATTGAAGTAGACGGGGTGCACCGCGAACTCGAGCTGCTGCACCGCGGCGGCAACGAACGTCAACGCCAATCCAGTGATGCCGTGCGCGATGCCCGCGCTGCGTTCGTCGCGATAGGCCAGGATCAGCATGACCATCAGGAAGACCGTCGCCGGCAGATACGTCGCGATGGCGACCACGAACCGTTGGTCCACGGCAAGCACGATCAGCGCGTACACCGCGAGCTGCGCGATGGCGAAGCCGCGAACCCACCTCACCGCACCATCGCTCAACCGCAGCCGCGCGCCGATGACCCACATGACTGCGCTCGTGCATCCCAGGGCGAGCATTGTCGATGGCCAGAAGACCTTGTGACCGGTGCTCTCGGCGCTCGGGAAGAATCCGTGGACCGTTCCTCCGAAAAAGGCGCCCGCCCCCACCGATGCGAAGAAAGCGATCCACAACCGGCGCATGCCCACGTCCGTCGTGGACCAGCGCGCGCCCAGCACGCAGAATACCAGGCATTCCAGCGTGATGGCGTAATCCGTGAGGGTGACGTCTGGCTCAGTCATGGGATGTATGGTAGGGTGAAGATTCCAGCGGCAGTTTACGTATGCTTACGTAGATGTAGTGCTGTTTTGCGTAGTTGCGCGGTGATGAGTCCGTGCAGCCAGCCCCAACGCCGATGCTTGACGCGATTCGCTCCCTGTTCACCAACCCCGCCCGCGACGCCAGGTCCACATTGCCGCAGGCGTGGACCCCGTTCATCTCGCTGCCTGTGCGTTGTTGCTGGACATCGCCTACGCCGACGGCGAGTTCTCGGCCGACGAGCGTCAGCACCTGGAAGGCGTCCTGGCCCGGCATTTTGGCCTGAGCCCGGATGACGGCCAGCGAGTGCTGGCCATCGCGGATCAGGAACGCCGCCAGTCGGTGGATCACTTCACGTTCACGTCGGTACTGCTGCGCAACTACGACGTGGGACAGAAGATGGTGCTTGCGGAAGTAATGTGGGGGATGGTGTTGGCGGATGGCGAGATCTCCGAGCATGAGCATTATCTCACACGCAAGATCTCCAACCTGCTGGAGCTGCCGCCGGCCTACCTCTCGAGTGCGAAGGCGGCCGCGGAACGCGCGCGCGATGCCAACGACTGATGCGTCTTCCGTGGCCCCGGCGCATATTCCGTCGATGTCCTCCCCGCCCTCCCCGCCCTCCCCGCCCTCCCCGTCATCCGCATCCGAGATCGTCGGCGGGCGGTACGCGATTGTCCGCACGCTGGGTCAGGGCGCGTTCGGTCACACGCTGTTGGCGCGCGACGGGCAGCTCGATCGCAACGTGGCCATCAAAGTGCTGGACACCAAAGGGCGCGACGACGCCAAGGCGTACGAACTGTTCCGCCGTGAGGCCGACGTCCTGCGCCAGGTGCGCCCGCATCCCCCAACATGACGCGGGCGCGGGCATCGCGCTCATAGACGATGAGAGCCGGAAGGAAAACATACAGCAGCGGCGGGACACCGACCGTTGCACCAGAGCGAACAGCCGCAAACAGCAGAGGAATCGCGCAGATTAGAAACACGGCTCCTGCTCGCCC
>JANNJV010000174.1:0-4100 GCA_031395945.1 Gemmatimonadota bacterium
CCGTAACCCGCTGACCGATACTCGTCAGACGGTACCCCGTGCGATCGAAGCGCACTTGTGCGCGCGCAGCCGCGAGCGGCGCCATCGTGACGATCGCGGCAAGCGCGAGGACGCCGTGCGTGGGTCTCACCGCGGGCACCCGTTCGGAGGACAGATGAGCAGAATCGTGGAGCCGATGCGCGAGGCGTTCCTGGAGCGCACGCCGGCGTTGAAGTCATTGCGCTGCGCCCGGCGGCGCTCGTTCTCAGCCACGTTCGCGGGAATCTTGCGATTCTTACGCCGCAACTGGAACGCGATGCCCCCGCCCGCCGCGCCGACGCCCGCGGCGACGACCGCGTGGCCCTTCCACGCAACGTCGTTGTTGAGTGCCAGCATCGGGATGGCGATAGCGGCCGCTGCCAGCGCGGACCCCTTGATGAGATCGAACCACGGTGCCGCGACGTTGTATTCCTCGATGAGCAGCTCATTCGTCGCGAACGCCCGAAGCGTATCCTCGAGCGGAGCGAACACGTGCTCGATGCGGAAAATCTGTCGGTCCGTGGTAATGCCGGCGCTCGCGGAGCTCAGCAAGCTGCGGCCCTGGGCGCGAAGTTCATACACGCCGGAATCGGCCCGCTGGCCGTTGCGCAGAAGCCCGCCCCATCGAATCTCGCGCAGCCCGTCGTTGTCCTGCTGGTAGAGGATCTCGCGCTTCGTCTCGTCGCGCTGGTCGATGAGCTCGACCGTGAGATTGGCTCGGTGCGTCGTGATCAGCCGGAACGTGTATGTGCTATCGACGATGCTTGCCGCGATCGGACGGATGGCGACCTTGAAGATATTGCGCTTTGCCTGGGCGAAGGCGCTTTGCTCCGTTGCGCTGAACTCACGCGGGTCCAGCGACGTGAACGGGTCGAAGTCCAGCGCGGCCATGAAGAACGAGACCGCGGAGTCCGGCTTTTCCAGGACCGCATACGACGCGCCGAGGTATTTGAGCGCGTTGACCTTCTGATCCGGTGTCACCGACAACAGGTAGTTCGGTGAGATGATGTTCAACAAGATCGGCCGAGCGCCTTCGATGTTGAAGTTGTTGTACATGTCGATGGCGCGCCGCAGCTGATCGCCCGTGGATTGCTGGGCGGCGCCAACGCCGGGCGCGAGGAGAAGCGCGGCCAGCCCGAACCGCTGCATCATCTGCATGTGAGGTCCTTCCGCTCGACGATCTTCACGCCTTCTCCCCTGGCCACGACGATCTGAAACTCCTCGAGATCGCAACCGGGCGCCGTGTATCGAACCGTGTGGACTCCGACGGCGAGATTCCGCTGCAGAAATCGACCCGTGCCCAGGCGCCGGCCATCCACCGTGATCTCGGAATGCGGCGGCATGACGTTGAAGCGGACAGGTCCCGAATCTATCGGCACCACTGCCGCCGTAGACGTGCGCTGCGTCTGCGTCTGTGTCTGAACCGTCACCGGCGCGCCCCCGACCGAGCTGGTCCGCTGCAGCGCAAACTGCAGTGTGTCGGTCATCCCGGCCTGCACGCTGAATTGCTGCAATCGATTCACGTGGTCGGGAGCGGATGCGGTGCCCTGGTACGTTGGGCCGACATTGCCCACGAACGTCTCTCCATTCCTGAACACGCGGTCGCCGATGGCGAACGTGCCGCCATCCGGGAGGCCGGTGATGAGCACTCTGCCTTGGGACAGCGCGACGCGCGCAGAGTCCTGTACGGCGGCGGCGATGGAATCCTGCCGGATGCGCTCCTGATCGGCGACGTTCTGTGAATACAGCAGATACGACGCCCCGGAGCCGAGCCCCAGGAACGTTACCATGCCGGCGACGAGCACGAGCTTGTTCTTTTTTTTCCGCTTCCGCTTGATACCGCCGGCGGCTGTCGGCTGCCGCCGAACAGGCTGCGTGGACGGACGGGGCTGAATTCTCGGCCCGGGGCCCGAGATCGTGAGGTTGAGGGGCGGGAGCGTGCCTGTACGCACCTTGGTGATCGCTTCGCCCGCCGAGAGCTGCCTGAGCAGCGTGTCCGCTTCCTCGCGGTCCCTGTCGCTGAGGACAACGTTCTCGAGCGCGACCGCCATGTCCTTCGTGGTGGGGAAGCGATCGTTCGGATCCTTGTTCAACGCGCAGTAGACGATGTCGAGCAGCGCTTTCGGGACCTCCGAGCGCACCTGGAGGATGTCCGGCACCGGCGTCATGTAGTGGTGCTGGATCACGCCCACCATCGAATCGGCCAGGAAGGGCACTTCGCCGGTGAGCATCTGGAACCCCATGATGCCCAGGGAATACTGGTCGCTCTGGGGGCTGACCTTCTGACCACCGCACTGCTCGGGGCTCATGTAGTACGGCGTGCCGATCATCATGCCGCTGGCGGTCATCGAGACTTCTTCGAGCGCGCGCGCGATGCCGAAGTCGGACACCATGACGCGTCCGTCCTTGTCCACCAGAATGTTCGCGGGCTTGATGTCGCGGTGGACGATCTTGCGTTCGTGCGCGAAGGCGAGTCCCGCGGCACTGGCGCGCAGCACCGCGATGCACACGGAGAGGGGAAGGGCGCCCTGCTGCTCGATGATGGCGTCCACGGCTCGGCCTTCGACGAACTTCATCGCCATCTAGTGCAGCGGACCGGCTTGTCCGACGCGGTACACCGGGATGATGTTCGGATGGTCGAGCGAGGCAGCGAGCTTGGCTTCGCGACGGAATCGCTCTGCGGCCTGTCCGGCGTTGGCATGGTCGGGCGGAACAACCTTCAGGGCGACGGTGCGCTCGAGCGCGATCTCGACGCCCTTGTAAACGACGGCCATGCCGCCGCGGCCCAGTTCCTTGTCGATGCGATAGTCGCGGCCCAGCTCCGCCTTCACCATTGCCAGCAGCTTTTCGTCGGCGCTGGTCTCAACGCCGGGCGTCAGCTCGATCGGCGGGACGCCCGCGGTGGTGACGGCGACCGCCATACCGCTGGCGCGGCCCGTTATGGCCGTGCCGCAGTTGGCGCAGAACGCCGCGTCGTCAGGAAGGTTGGTTCCGCAATTCGGACAGAACATAGGAGGCTTTGTACTTACGGATTGAGCGTAATCACGCTTGTTACGGCAGGCTGTCCCGCATTGGTCACACGAATGTTCCTCGTCTCCGGAACAATGATCAGCGCGAGGCCCGGGTAGTCGATGTTCGTCACGGTAATCTGCGTCGGGCTGATGACGGTCACAGTCCCTGAGATCGTCACGTCGCCCTGCACAAAGTCCACGACGGTGCCACCGGCTCCGGTGACGAAACCAGTACCATTGATTGTTGTGGACGGCTGCGTCGTTCCTCCCAACCCGACGTTGACGGCGCTTGGCACAACACTGGTGATGGTCGGCGCGGGATTGCTGACCGTGAACGGCTGAGAGCCGCTGGTCCCACCCGCCGGTGCGTTGGTCACCGTAAAGCTGTTTGCGCCGAGTGCGGCCGTCCCGTCGATCGTGATGTTCGCCGTGATCTGCGTGGGGCTATCGACGATCGTTGAGTTCACCGTGAAGCCCGCGGGCACGTCTACAGAGCTGACGCCTGTCAGGAAGTTGGTGCCGGTCAAAACGACATTGAGGGTCTCGAGCCGCTCGCCAGTTGCAGGCGCGAGGGCCGTGAGCGTCGGCACGGGATTGGTGACCGTGAACGTCTGGGTCGCGGTCGTGCCGCCCGCAGGTGCGTTGGTGACGCTGAAGTTATGTGCACCGAGAGCAGCCGTGCCGCTGATCGTGATGTTCGCCGTGATCTGTGTCGTGCTGTTCACTGTGGTCGAATTCACCGTGAAGCCCGCCGGCACGTCCACGATGCTCGCGCCGCCCACGAAGTTCGTGCCGAAGAAGACCACGTCGAGCGTCTCGAGACGATCGCCGGTGGCTGGGGCAATACTCGTGAGGGTGGGAACGGGATTGCTGACCGTGAACGTCTGAGCGCCGCTGGTCCCGCCCGCGGGCGTGTTCGTGACGGTGAAGCTGTTCGCGCCAAGTGTAGCGGCCGCACCGATCGTGATGTTCGCGGTGATCTGTGTGGGGCTATCGACGATTGTCGAATTGATCGTTATGCCGGCGGGTACGTCCACGGAGCTCACGCCGGTCACGAATTCAGTGCCCGTG
>JANNJV010000187.1:0-2138 GCA_031395945.1 Gemmatimonadota bacterium
TGCTGGTGGTTCCTGGGCAAACCGAAGGTGAAGAGCGTGTACTCGCACATGTCCACGCAGGTGCACGGCGCGCGCACGCAGGGTGAAGACGAGGCCATCACGATCATCGAGTTCGCGAACGGCGCGACGGGCATGGTGGAGAGCAGCTGGAATCGCCCGGGCGGGATGGACGACAGCGTCGAGGTCTTCGGCGATAAGGGACAGACGTACGCCGACATGTTGATGGGGAATGCGCTCGCCACGTACTCAGAAGTCGGCTTCGGCTACGCAGTGGAGAAGGCGTCGTCCACCAGGGGATGGACGTACCCCGTGTTCGAAGAGCACTGGAACTATGGCTTCCCGCAGGAAATGCGGCACTTCGCGCGATGCGTGCGGGGCACGGAGACGCCGATCTCCGACGGCGAGACTGGGCGCGTGGTGCAGGAGGTGCTGTACGCTGCGTACGCATCCGCGGGCCTGGGCCAGAAGATCGCGTTTCCCTTCCACCCGCAGGGAATCTCTAAGCCCATCGACCTCTGGAAGCAGCCCGAGCTCGCGCGGGCCGCCCTCTGAATGCGGCTCGCCGCGGCGATCGACATCGGCGGGACGCGAACGAAGCTGGGCATCGTCGGCGAGGATGGCACGATCGCGGTTCGCGCGACCGTTCACACCAGCGCGCGAGGCGAGCCTGAGCCGCTGCTGAACGACATCACCGCGGCGCTCCAACCGATGCTGGCGACGAACCAGGTGTCTGGCGTGGGAGTGTCCGTCGCGGGATTTCTCGACGCGGGGCACGACGCAATGATCGGCAATGCGAACCTTCCCGCGCTGTGCGGCTTCCCGCTGCGGCGCGCGCTGGAGAAACGGCTCTCGTTGTCTTGCCGACTGGAGGTGGACTCCAACGCATCCACGGTAGCTGAACACCGGTTCGGGGCAGGCCGAGGATCGGCGCGGCTGCTGGGCATCACCGTCGGCACCGGCCTCGGTGGCGGCGTTATCGTGGAGGGCAAGCTGCTGCGCCACACGGGCGAGTGCGCGGGCGATATCGGCCACATCATCGTGAGTCCTGACGGTCGTCTCTGCTCCTGCGGCGCCAGGGGATGCCTGGAGGCGATGGTCTGTTCAGCTGCACTCTCTGAGCGCGCAGATGGGCGGACCGTTCGCGAGATCGTCACGGCCGCACGTCAGGGAGAGGCCCGCGCGTTATCCGCGTTGGAGGAGACGGGACGCTGGCTGGGCCTGGGGTTGGCGTCGCTCTCGCCGTTGTTCGCCCCGGACAGGATTGTGGTGGGCGGGGGCATTGCTGCTGCGGGTGACCTGCTGTTGGAGACCGCGCGCGCCAGCTATCAACAGCATGCCGCGACGGAGCTCAAGCATACCGTGCCGATCGTCGGCTCTTCGTTCGGCGGCTGGGAAGGCATCGTCGGCGCGGCGAGCGTGTTTCTGGATCCAGACTAGAACCACAGAGGACACAGAGGGCAAAGAACCACAGAGGGCATAGAGAGCAAGGAACCACAGAGGGCACAGAGGGACAGGGCAACAGAAGGCTATCAAGGTGAAAATCATCTCATGAAGACACTCGTGCGCACGCTCGCGTCGCCGGAGGCGATCGGCGAGTATGTCGCGTCGCATTTGCTCGAGCGCATTGCGCCCGCGCGCGACGCCAGTCGGCAATTCCTGCTCGGCTTTCCCACCGGCCGTACGCCACGTCCCATCCTGCAGGAGATGGCGCGTCGTCTCACGGTGACACCGCAGGACCTCAGCCACGTCGTGCTGGTGATGATGGACGAGTATCTGGTCTCCCGGAATGGAACCCTTGCCTATCCGTCTAGCGACGAGCCGTGGTCCTGTCACGCCTTCGCGCGCGACCAGATCGCCGGGCCTCTCAATGCCGCGCTGCCGCAGGCGCATCGACTGCGCGAGGACTCGATCTGGTATCCAGATCCGAATGACCCCGCCGCGTACGAACAGATGATTGCGGATGCCGGCGGCATCACATTCTTCCTGCTGGCGTGCGGCGCGACCGACGGTCACGTCGCGTTCAATCCACCGGGGAGCGCGCGCGACAGCCGTACGCGAATCATCCCGCTGTCCGACGAAACGCGTCGCGACAATCTGCAGACGTTCCCGACGTTCGGGACGCTGGCGAACGTTCCCCA
>JANNJV010000197.1:0-7011 GCA_031395945.1 Gemmatimonadota bacterium
TCATCCAATCGGATGCTGAGAAACTCGAGTCCTTCGCAGATGCGAGCGCGACGTCGCGGCGACAACCATCGTCCACGAGCGCGATCACCCACCTTCGAGTTCTTGTCCGTCCACCGTAACTCGCGGAGCGCCGGCGCTCGCCGGTGGAACCAACGGCAATCGCGTGCGCGCTTTGGTCGAACCGATACCCGATGGTGTGCGCCGTCCAATGCCTCGGCGTTCGCAGTTCGATGCGCCGCGCTTCGTGAAGCCAAGAATCGTCTCGAGGCCCACGCGATACATTCAGCCGGTTGGCCACGCCGTAACCTACCCGACGTTGACGGGCTCAGCGTCTGGGCATTCGATTGCGTGCGAGCTATGGATGCGAATACGCCGTGAGATCACAAACAGCGGAACCACGATGGCGTCGCCAGGCTCCGCCGCACAAACATTCCATGGCTTTGGCATCCCGGCCGCTGACAGATATCGGCTTTCGCGCGCAGCGGCTGCCGAGCCAGAAAACAACGGCACAAACCTTCCATGATTCCAGTCTGATTCACCGGAAAGGAACCGACCATGGAGACCGAACAACTCCAGCCCAAGCTCCACAAGGCACAGAAAGCGCTCGAGAAGGCGCTGGATGAGGCGTGCGGCGTAGACGTCACCCAAGTCGATACCGGGGAACTCATCCGGATCGAGGAAACACTTGTGCTGGCGAGCAAAGCCGCCAAGGAAGCGGTGTCGATGCGGTTACGTCTTCGCAGTCAGCGCGGGGGCGGACAGCGCAGCACGAAGTCCTCACGGGAAGCCGCGGACGAAGCCGACGTCATCAAGCGCCGCGTGCTCGAAGATATCCGCGGCACTCGCTGGTTCGCGTTCGCCGTGCAGCCCTCCAGTGCGGGGCTCGAGCATGGCGGACTCCCAGAATCCTTTAGGAAGGGGTGGCTGGTGTTTGAGTCCGCCAACGAATTGCGTCGAGTGGCGCCAATTCCCAAGAACTGGGAGGACATGCCCAGCGACGAGCTGCTTCTCTTGTGCTACCGGGCTCCGAGCACACCCCGGCGAACGAGCTCGGCCGAAGCGAAGGAGGATTCCGCGCAGCCCGGCCCGTCGTAACGACGCCAGCGACTACCCTTTCGCGGGAGCCTCCGCTGCCGCGACGAGCGCCACGGCAAACTCCTTCGGATTCAGCCAGTTGCCCTCGAATCGCACGCCGTTGATGAAGAAAGTCGGCGTTCCGTTCACGCCGCTGCGCACGCCGCTCATGAAGTCGGCCCGCACTCGCTCCTCGAACGCGTCATTGTCCAGGTCTAGCTGCACTTGGTCGGGGTCGGCTCCGCACTCTTCCGAGTACTGGACCAGATGCGCGTCGTCGAGCGCGTCATCGGAATCCTGCTGATGCTCGAAAATCGCCTCGTGCATCGACCAGTACGCTTTGTCGCCCGCGTGGTCGGCGACGCTCTCCGCCGCTTCAGCCGCATGCATCGCGTGCGGATGAATCTCGGTCAGCGGAAAGTTGCGGAACACAAAACGCAATTTCGTGCCGAGCTGCTTGCGCATGGCCGCCACGATGGGCTGCGCCCGAAAGCAGTGAGGGCACTCGTAGTCCCCGTATTCTACGAGCGTCACCGGTGCGTTCGCCGGGCCGATGCTGTGGTCTCCAGGGTGTACATCCGGGCGGAGCGTCCCCGGTCTCAGCGCGCTCATCGTTCTACAGCCGACGACTTCTCGTGCAGCGACTCCAGCGCTTCCAGAATACCATCGGCGCCCGGATTGATGCCGACGGGAGAGCAGTAGCTCCAACGGATCACACCATCGCTGTCGATGACGAATAGCGCGCGCTCGGTGGTACCATCCTTGTCGCGATACACGCCGTAGGTGCGCGCCACTGCGCCCTTCGGCTCAAAGTCGGCCAGTAGCGAGAAGTGCAGCTTGCGCGCGGAAGAAAACGCGGCGTGACACCAGGCACCGTCTACCGAGATGCCGAGCAATTCGGCGCCGAGTCTGCGGAACTCGGGAAGCACCTCGTTGTAGAGCGCCATCTGGTCGCCACAGACGGGACTCCAGTCAGCGGGATAGAACGCAAGAATCACCGTCTTGCCGCGAAACTCCGAAAGCGAAACAGTTTGGTCCGGGGTGGCGTGCAGCGTGAAATCAGGAGCGCGACGGCCGGCCGGAAGCGGAGTGGCATGTTCGCTCATAATTGAGTGCATCCGTTATTGAAGGCGGTACCAATCCAGAAATTACAGCGCCCGACCTGTGTTCGCTTTGACGAATCCCGCCTCCTTTTCTTACCTTAGCATTATGTCTGCTCGCGATCGTAGTTACGCATTCACCGGGATGGAGAGGCTGGCACAGGCATGCCGCCGTCTTTCAGGCGGCAGCTCCAACTGGGGCGGCTCGTGAGAACGTTCGCGCTCCTGGGCGCGGGGCTGCTCGTGGTGGTGATCGTTGTCGTCGCCATAGGTTACGCGCTGCCCGTCAAGCATACGGCGACGCGCGAGCGCACGTACACCGCCTCACCACGGCACGTGTTCGCCACCATTGCGACGCCGCAGGAGTTTTCGCAGTGGCGCTCCGGCGTGAAGAGCGTCGAGGTGCTGTCGGATGCCGGCGGGCGACACAGCTTTCGCGAGGTCAGCGGCGACGGGACGATCACTTACGTCGTCGAGGAATCCATCCCCGAGCTACGGCTGGTGACGCGGATCGCCGATACCGGACTCCCCTTCGGCGGACAATGGACGTACCAGCTGACCCCGACGCCTCAGGGAGGAACGACGTTGCGAATCACGGAGGACGGCGAGGTCTACAATCCCGTCTTCCGATTCATGTCGCGCTTCGTCTTTGGCCATCACCGAACCATCGAGACCTACCTCTCGGATCTCGACAGGGCGGTAGCAAGCGTCCCAACGCGCTGAGGCAGGCACACGGCCAGCGCATCACCCATTTGTCCGATGGTACGGCGCCGCGCCTTCGGCGATGCTGTGTACGTACAGCTACCTCACCCAAGGCGCTCATGTCTCCCGCGAAGTCCGGTGCTCTCGGCGCAGTCGCCGAGCTCTCGTTACAACTCGCAGGCGCCGTCGAGCACGGCGCGCGTTCCGTTGTTGCTATTCATGCGCGGCGGCGCATCCCCTCCAGCGGCGTGATCTGGCGCGACGGTCTGGTGGTGAGCGCGGCCCACACCATCAGGCGCGATGGAGAGATCCCTGTTTCCTTGCCGTCAGGAGAGCAGGCGAGCGGCACCATCGTCGGTCAGGATCCCGCATCCGATCTCGTCGTCATCCGCGTGCCATCAGCGTCAGCCCAGGCCAGCATCAGCGCCGACGCTTTGCGTGTCGGTTCGCTGGTGCTGGCGATTGGCAGGCCGGGTCGCACCGTGACCGCAAGCTTCGGTATCATCAGCGCCGTCGGAGACGGTTGGCGCGCCGCCAGCGGGGCGAGAATCGACCGTGTGGCTCGACTCGACCTGGCGGTCTATGACGGATTTTCTGGTGGCCCCTTGCTGGATGGCTCCGGCGCCATCCTCGGCATCAACAACTCAGCGCTCGCGCGTGGCGCGCCGATGGTCATCGCGGCGAGCGTCGTGAGCCGGGTGGTTGACGAGCTCGTGAATCGCGGCCACGTGCGTCGGCCGTTCATTGGGATCGCAGTCCAACCCGTCGCGTTCACGCCGTCAGCCGTGCAGCGGCACAAACTCGCGCAGGAAACCGGGTTGCTCGTCACGTCTGTGGCTGAGGACTCGCCAGCGGAGAAAGCGGGGCTACTCGTTGGCGACCTCCTGCTCACGGTTGAGCGGCAGACGCTCCGCAGACCCACCGACCTGCTCGACCTGCTGGCGCAGACAGCGGCTGGGGACACCGTGACGATCGAAGTGTTACGGGGCGGTGCGTCAAAGACCGTGAAGGTTACGCCCGTGGATCGCGGAGCCGGCGAATGAACGTCGCAATGCTGGGCGCTGCGCGAGCGGCGTCGTCGGGTCTGCGTACGTTGGCGGAGCTGGTGCGCCAGACGGTGGTGGAGGTTCGCACAGACGTGGGGAGCAGCGGGACAGGAGTCATCTGGGGTGGGTCAGGCCTGGTCGTGACGAATGCTCACTGCGCGCCGCGGGACTCGCTGCTCCAGGTGGACACGGACGACAAGTGGCGCGACGCAGCCGTGCTTGCGTACCATCCACATCATGACCTCGCGCTGCTCTCCGCGCCGTCCGTCCGCGGTCCGCTACTCGAGATTCGGGACGCGGATTCACTCAACGCCGGGGAGTTGGTGTTCGCGTTGGGCCACCCGCTTGGCGTCCGTGACGCGCTTGCAATGGGAGTCGTTCACGGCGTTGCGCGTGACGCCCGATCGGACCGGCCACGTTGGATTGTGGCGGACATCCACCTCGCCCCGGGCAATTCGGGCGGGCCGTTGGTGGACGCCGAGGGCAGGTTGGTTGGCATCAACAGCATGGTCGTCAACGGTCTCGGCGTGGCCATCCCGGCGTCGGTGCTGGGCCGATTCGTGGAGCGCGTTCTCGCGAAACGCGCCGCCTAGGCGCGACTCGGGCCCATGACGCGCATCGCAATTGTGGCTGCGTCAGAGCAATTGCGCGCTGCGTTGGCCACCACGCTGCGCACGAATCCGGCGTTCGACGTCGTGGCTGTCGCAGCGTCCGAAGAAGGTGCAGTGGCGTCGGCTGACGTCGTGCTCATCGCGCGCGACAACAACGAGGCATCGGGTAAACGAGTGCCTCTCATGGAGACCGCGCGGGGAGGTGTGCTGACCAATCGCGAGCAGCAGATCCTGGAACTGCTGGCCGACGGATTGGGCAACAAGCAAATCGCCGCGCGTCTGGGAATCTCCCCCAACACGGTCAAGACACATCTCGAGCTGTTGTTCGATAAGCTTTCAGTATCGACACGGGCAGAGGCGGTGGCTACTGGAATGCGCCGGGGACTGCTTCTGTTGTAACACGACCACCGCCATCCGTCACAGGACGTTCCACCCAATTACGGAACCAGCACCATGCGCGTCGGCATCATTGGAGCAGGCAACCTCGGCGGAACATTGGGACGGCGGCTGGCGCACCTCGGGCATGACGTCACCTTCGGACTTCGCGATCCGATGGAAGGCGTTACGGGAGTGAAGGGCGGGAAAGACCTTCCGAAGTCGGCGCGCATTGCGTCTATCAGCGGCGCCGCGCACGAAGTGGACGCCGTCGTCCTGGCCACGCCGTGGGCGGCCGTGCCCGACGCGATCCGCCAGGCGGGTTCCTTGTCGGGGATCATCCTCATCGATGCCACCAACCCCCTAACAAGTGGACTGACGCTCGATGTCGGACCCGCTGGAGAATCCGGCGCTGAGCGTGTGCAGCGCATGGCCCCCAGAGCGCGCGTGGTGAAGTGTTTCAACACGACCGGCTTCGGCAACATCGCGAATCCTTTATTTGGAGGCCTGCCGGCAGCCATGCTCTACGGCGGCGACGAGGCCGGCGCAAAGGCTGCCGTCCGCGAACTGGTGTCGGCGCTGGGCTTCGATCCCATCGACGCCGGCCCCCTGTTCCGGGCTCGTCAGCTGGAGCACATGGCGCTCCTCTGGATCTCGCTCGCCTCCGGCGGCATGGGACGCGAGATTGCGTTTCGCGTCGTGCAACGCTAGCCCCGCTCGAGAACTGCGCTCCATGAACGTGCTTCTATTTGGTGCCACCGGCATGATTGGGCAGGGTGTGTTGCGCGAGTGTCTGCGAGACCCTGGCGTGCGATCGGTCGTTGCAGTTGGCCGCGTGGCCAGCGCGCAGCGCCACGAAAAGCTTCGCCACGTAGTGACACCCGATCTCACCAATCTGTCGGCCGTCTCCACGGAGATCACTGGGATCACCGCGTGCTTTTTCTCCCTGGGCGTCACTGCGGTTGGGATGACGGAGCAGCAATACACGGCCGTTACCTACGATCTCACCATCGCCGTTGCACGGGCAATTGGAAGGCTCAATCCCAACATGACGTTCATCTATGTCTCGGGGCAGGGAACGGACAGCTCAGAGAAAGGCCGATCCATGTGGGCGCGGGTGAAGGGCCGTACGGAAAACGCCCTGCTGGCGATGCCGTTCAAGATGTACATGTTCCGTCCAGGTGCGATCATCCCGCTCCACGGAATCCGGTCACGCACCGGCTGGTACAACGCGTTTTATGCGGTAGCGACGCCGCTGTATCCGCTGCTCAGAAGGATATTTCCCGGGTCCGTGACCACCACCGAGCTGCTCGGACGCGCCATGATCGCTGTTGCGCGCGAGGGATTCGACAAGCGCGTGCTGGAGACGGCCGATATCAACCGCGTGGCGGAAGGCGCGGCACCCGCGACATAGCAGATCGAGCGGTTCTAGGATTCGGCGACCACGGCGTTGAACGGTTCGACACGTACACTGGGACGCCGCCCGGGCGGCTCGACGTTCGGGAGAAATGCCGCGAGAAGCCCGAGTGCCGGCAGAAACGAGCACACCTGATACACGAACGCGACGCTCGTCCGGTCCGCAAGCGCTCCCAGTAGCGCCGAGCCAAGACCTCCCATCCCGAAGGCAAACCCAAAGAACAGCCCGGAGATCAGCCCCACGCGACCAGGCACCAGCTCCTGCGCGAAAACGAGAATCGCAGAGAACGCCGACGCGAGAATGACACCGATCACCACACTCAACACGCCGGTCCAGAACAGATTCGCGTACGGTAGCACGATCGTGAACGGGAGCACGCCAAGGATCGACCACCAGATCACGTGTTTTCGTCCGATGCGATCGCCCACGGGGCCACCGATGATGGTTCCAACGGCCACGGCGCCGAGAAACGCGAACAAATGGACTTGGGCTCGCTGGATGGAGATCCCGAACTTCTCGATCAGAAAGAAAGTGAAGTAGCTCCCGAGACTCGCGAGATAGAAGTACTTCGAGAAAATCAGCGTTAGCAGCAGAGCGAGGGCGGCTTTCACCTGACCGCGAGACAGCGTTGCATGGTGGAGGTGGGTTGCGCGGGGCACTGCTGCGAGGGCGCGGTGCCGCTCCTG
>JANNJV010000198.1:0-6567 GCA_031395945.1 Gemmatimonadota bacterium
GTTTGATCGGCAACCGGTGCAGTGCCGCCGACGACGCCTTTCGCGATGCCACCGGCGACGCCTTTACCCGTGAAGTCGTTCTCGTCCGTCACCTTCTTCGAGAGATCAATGTCCGGGAGGACGTCGGGAATCTTGATGGGCGCGGTGAGCACCTGGAATCCCTTCGGCGGCGGCGGCGCGGCCACGACTTCCGGCGGCGGCTCCGGCTGCTTCTCCGGCGGCGGCGGCTCGTCCTTCTTCATGTCGACGAACTCCACCTTCTCCGCCTTGGGCTTCTCGATCGCTTCCTTGGCTTGCAGCGTCCCGTATACCGCGCCACCGATCGCGACGATATGCAGGAAAATGCTCAACGCCATCGTCTTCGCCGTTTTGGGCTTCTTCGGCTTGGTCTCGATGAGATTTTCGAACATTTGCGCCTAGTCTACCTCACGTGGGGAACGTGCCGACAAGGGACCTGTTGAAGGCAAACATATTTCTTCATAGTTGCACCGGAATGGTGGTCAGATTAAGAAACGATGAAGACTGGCGCCTGCGCCGGGGCGGACGAGACCGGAAGAAACACCGTGAAGCTGCTGCCTTTGCCAAGTCGCGACTGCGCGGTGAGGGTGCCGCCGTGCGCCTGAGCGATCCATTGCGCGATGGCGAGCCCCAAGCCGAATCCCCCACGCTCGGTTCCCTCGGTTGTGCGGCGCGAGCGAACTTTGTCGGCCCGCCAGAAGCGGTCAAAGATGTGCGGCAAGTCGGCTGCAGCAATCCCTACTCCGGTGTCCCGCACGGAAAACCCAATCTCGTTGTTGTTTCGCAGGCTTAGCGTCATCTCGACTTGCCCGCCCTTCGGCGTGTACTTGATGGCGTTTGTGATGATGTTGAGAAACAACTGCCGTAGTCGTGTGCTATCACCTTGAATCACAGCATCTTCCACGATCGGGAGCGTCACGCTTACGCCAGCGTCCTCGCCAAGGATCAGGGCGGTTTCAAAGACGTCACGTACCAGTGGCTCGAGGTTGACGGGCTCCCGGTGAAGGTCGAATCGGCCCTCATCCGCGCGCGCAAGCGTGAGGAGGCTGTCCACGAGACCCGACATCCGTGCGATCTCCTGCATCGCTTCCTCCAACGCTTGCATCCGCTCATCGGCGCCGGCGGACGGGTGCATGGCGCGTTCGACATCGGCACGGACCACGGTGAGCGGCGTCTTCAGTTCATGGCTGGCGTCCGCAGTAAAGCGTCGCAACGCGCCGAAGGAAGTCTGGAGGCGTCCGATCATGCGGTTCAGCGTATCTGCCAGGCGGCTGAGCTCCTCATCCGCCTCATCTGTGGGGACACGCCGGTGAAGGCTGCGTCCGTCCGTGATGGCCTCCACTTCATTGATCAGCTGATCGACAGGCTTGAACGTATTCCCGGCCAGAACGTACGCGACGGCAACCGAGATCAGCAGCATCAGGGGGGCGAGCAGAAACATCGTGCCCAGCAACAACTGCGGTGGCACCTCAGCGTCGGAGGTGGGCAAACCGGCCACAACGCGCGAGATGTTTGGTCTGAGCGTCGAGTCCCCCCGCGCGACGAGGAGCATCTTGTTGTTCTGAAGCAGCGGCACCACGGCGGCCTCACCTCCAGGGGTAAGGCTGACCGCTACCGTATTGATCGTGTCCTGGTCGCCAGGAGACAACTGCCGCAACGCGAACGACGAGAAGAGGAGTCGGCTGCGCTCGTCGAGCACCAGGAAGTACCCGGGCCGCGTTTCCAGCGCGCTGCGCAGCTCTGGAAGCGGGCTGACCGTGACGACCCAGCCAGAGTCGCCTCCCGCGCCACGGATCTGCTTGGAACTGTCGCGCGTGGTAAGGCGTTTTCCAGTGCGTTCGGCGGACTCGATCGTTTGCAGTACCTGATCGGCAGACCGGATGGCGCGTTGGCCAAGCTCCTGGTACGCGGACGCGCTGCGAGCGAAATAGACGGCCGCCGAGAACACCACGAGCGTGGCAAAGAGCAGTCCGGCGTACGCGGCCGCCAGCCGGGCGCGGGTTGACCACATAGGCTATTCGCGAATGGAGTAGCCGACGCCGCGCACGGTATGGATCAGCTTCCTGTCGTGTCTGGAGTCGATCTTTTTGCGCAGATGGTTGATCACGACATCGACGATGTTCGTTCCGGGGTCAAAGTGGTAGCCCCAGGCGTACTCCGTGATCAGGGTGCGGCTCATGACACGGCCGTGATGACGCATCAGGAACTCGAGCACCGTGTACTCCTTCGGCGTGAGTTCGATGAGCTCCCCCGCCCGACTGACCTCACGTGTGTCACGCTTGATCTCAAGGTCGCTCACCTTGAGCACCGGCGACGCAATCGCGCGGGGGCGACGCGACAATGCCTCGACGCGCGCCAGGAGCTCTTCAAACGCGAAGGGCTTGGTGACGTAGTCGTCCGCGCCCGCACGCAGTGTGGCCACCTTTGCATCGACGGCATCCTGCGCGGTCAGCACCAGCACCGGGCGCTCAAAGCCCTTCGCGCGTAGCGCGTGGAGCACCTCGAGCCCGGACTTCCCGGGCAGCCGCATGTCCAGAATAATGAGATCGTAGGCCTCTGAGCTGGCGCGATGCTCGCCGTCCTCGCCGTCCGCCACCAAGTCCACCGCCCATCGGTGCTCCTCGAGGCCGCGTTTCACGTACTGACCAACGGTGGGATCGTCTTCGATTACGAGAATTCGCATCAAGGGCTCATGGTAATAGCGATTCCTGCTGCCCTACCACTGTAGCAATCGGCCATGGGCATCGGCCTGCGAGGAGCATTTCCCGATGACGATACCGACGGCCGATACTAGAGTATCTAGTGCCGAACGGATCGGCATAATAGCGGGCAACAAAAAGGCGACCGGGTGGATGGTCGCCACATTGAACAGAAAGGGGAATGGAGCGTAAGGGGCTCGAACCCTTGACCCCCGCCTTGCAAAGGCGGTGCTCTCCCAGCTGAGCTAACGCCCCGATAAATGCTACGTTCAATATACAGCTGGACGCACACACAGGGAGACGCAGCCTCATGGAGACAAAGGTCGACACCCGGAAACTCACACTCCGCTGCCAATTCTGCGAAACGTGGAACCGGATTGACGCCGCCCGGGCTGCCGACAAACCGAAATGCGGCAAGTGCGGCACACCGATGCATCTCGACCGCCCGATCAAGGTGGACGACGACACGTTCCAGCGAACCATCAGCGAAGCTCAGGTGCCGGTGCTCGTGGATTTCTACGCCGACTGGTGCGGGCCCTGTAAGATGATGGCTCCGTTCGTCGATGCCCTCGCCGCCAAATATGTAGGCCAGGCGTTGGTCGCGAAGCTCGACACCGACCACGCACAGAAGGCCGCGCAACCGTTCGGTATTCGCGGCATCCCGACGACTATCGTTTTCAAGGATGGAAAGGTCGTGGTGCAGAAGGCCGGAGCGATGCCGTTGGCGGGCCTTGAGGAGCTCCTTCGGCAGGCACTCTGACAGCTGCGGGAACTCGCAAACCTCTCCCCGTCTACTCGTGAGCCGGCAATGGCTCCATCGTCTCCGGATCCACAGGTACCTGCACCTCATCCCGATACGGTGACGTGAGCAGGGTCGAACGGATGCGCGGGAAGGCGTCCATAAATCGGGCGTAGACCCAGCCCCAGGCGCCGAGGTACAAGAGCAGCACACCAATCTCCCACACGCCGAACGGAGCGCTGGCGACTTCTCCGTACGTGGAGGGATATACCTCGATGTACCGCATCAGCCACATGCCGACAAGGCTGGCCAGCGAGAAGAACGTCAGCGACGACAACACCACCTTCGCGGTCCGGGAAAGCAGCCCGAAGAACGGAAACGCGAATACGAGAACGACAGCCGTGATCGTGATTGACTTCCACGGCATGCTCAGGCGCAGCCGCATGTAATGGGTTTCCTCACCCAGATTGCCGTACCAGATGATCAAGTACTGCCCGAACGTCAGGTAGCCCCAGAAGGCGGTAAAAGCGAAGACCAGTTTTCCCAAATCGTGGAAGTGGACTTCCTTGATCAGGTCATATGCACCGAGATAGCGGCGCCACCACATGGTGAGCAACGCCATGAGGGCCAGCGCGTTGAGCCAACCGCCCATGAAGAACCACCAGCCATACAGCGCGCTCTGAAAATGCAGCGAGAGCCCCATGGACAGGTCCCACGACAGCACGGACCAGCCAAACGCGAACGCGAGGCACAGCCAGACGGCCAGCTTGCCCTGGAGCGAGTGGGTGGAGTGAATCTCGCGGCGCTCGTCGCGGAATCCACGGCGCATCCGGGCCCGTATCCCGGCTCCCCACGTTGGGCCTTTCCAGTCCGGATTCATCCCGACGTCCAGTCGGAGCGATGTGTAGATGTACCAGACGCTCAGCGCGGTAACGATCGCGAATACCACGAGCACGCGAAGGGTAAAGAACGTAGGGTCGAAATACGTCGCCTTTTCGGGAACCGGATACGCCTCGTGGGTCCACGGGAAGATGTGATTCTTGCCGAGGAACACGATGAGCAACAGGAACACAAACGCGACGGGAAGGAACGCGACGTACCCTTCCATGAAGCGGATGATCTCGCGCGACCAGCGCGCCGTCGTGATTCGCTGCACCGCGACGAACACGCATCCCGCGGACGACAACACCGTAAAGAACAACCAGTCCGCGTGGAACGCGCGCCAGACCCGGTCGGGAGCCAGAAACAAGCCCGCGACAAACGTGAGCGCCCCGATCGCGAACAGCACGAGCATCGTCAGGTAGAGCCGCCGCCCGAGCGGCCGACTCGTCATCACGATCGCTTCCTGCCGCGTGAAGATCGGTAGGTGATGTTGAGTCATGGCGTGGGCGATGTGGGCGACGTGGGCGGCGTGGTGGCGGGTGTCGTCACCGGAGCGCCCGGTCTGAAGTGCGGCGCGGGTCGCGTCGGCGCCGTCACCGACGCGCCAGGAACCAGATCACCAGTTTGCCCCGGCCGTCCAACGACCGCCGTCGGCAGGTTTGCGGTACCCGATTGTAGCGCGCGCAGGTAGTTGATCAGATCCCAACGATCCTGTTCTTCAATGCGGTTGTACGACGGCATGAGGCCACGCCCGTTCCGGATGATTCCGAAGAGATACCCGTCGGTGAACTTCGTCGCCGCGTTCGAGCCAGCCCCGATAGGCATGGGCGGATACGAGAACTTCGTGACGGGTCCATCGCCGGCCCCACTCATGCCGTGACACACCGAGCAATTGATCTGAAACTGCTGCGCTCCATTTCGCAGTGATCGCGCGTCGGCTGGCACGGGATTGACCAGACCCGACATCGAGTCGATCGTCGCGATCATCGCTGCCCTGCCATACGCGAACCCGGGCGCCGCGCTTCCATAGATCGGAACGGAGCCCTGCGGATTGGACCGCATGGCGATGGTGTCCGATGGCGTCTCCCAGGGATCGAGCTTCGGCTGCTGCTTGAAATCGGTGAACCAGGAGCAGGCGCCGAGGAGCAACAGGACGGAGGGGAAAGCGCTATGCCTCATGGCGCACCTCAACGGCTCCGTGCCTGCGAAGAATCTCGGACACATCCTTTTCCTTCTCCGGGGCTGTTGCGACCCACACACCGAAATGGCCGCCGCTGAATCGCGGATCGTATCCGACCGTCATGGTAAGGCGGGGCACGCGCGCGAGCGCAAACAGTGCAAAGACGGTCGACAGCGAGCCCACGAGCACCATCACCTCAAACCCGAAGATCGTGTACGGCACCCAGGAGGCGATGGGCTTGCCCCCCACGATCAGCGGCCAGTAACTCGACGCCCAGATCGCGATCCAATAACCGAAGGTGGCGCCGGTGAGTCCGCCGATGAGCGTGAAAATCCTGACGCGGCTTGGCGGAGGCTCCAACGCATGTTCGAACTCGTGCCGCGGTGTCGGCGTGTACACCGTGAGCTCGTTGTACTTCTTCTGCCGCAGCTCCTCGATGGCCTCGACCGCGGAGTCGATGTGCTCGAAGGCGGCGATGATGCCGGCCATTAGTGCTTTCCTCCGGACGGCAGCTCGTGTTCTCCGGTGACTTGCGGGTGCGCGATACCCTCGTCGCGGCTGTGCTCGAACTCCTCGGGATGCGGGTGCCGTCGTTTGGGTGGCACCACTTCCTTCAACTCGGCGATCGCCATCACCGGCAACTGCTTGATGAAGAGGAGGAACCACATGAAGAACCAGCCGAAGCTGCCCAGCAGAATGGCGTAGTCCACCCAGGTGGGCGCGTAACTGCTCCACTGCCACGGCTCGAACTCGTGCGACAACGACGGCACCACGATGACGAAGCGCTCGAACCACATCCCCAGGTTGATGAACAGCGAGAGGATGAAGAGCCACGCGGGATTGCGCCGCAACTTCTGCGAGAAGAGCGACATCGGCAGGACCATGTTGCAGATAATCATGATCCACGCAGCCCATGCCCATTGGCCGAATACGCGATTCCAGAAGTAGTCCTGCTCGTACTTGTTACCGCTCATCCAGGCGATCTGGAACTCGGTGAGATACGCGAGTCCGACGACGAGCGACGTGAACAAGCACATCTTGGCCGCAGC
>JANNJV010000211.1:0-3611 GCA_031395945.1 Gemmatimonadota bacterium
TCTCATTCCACCACCCCTTCGCCAGGTCCTTTTGCCGCGGATACACCTCGGCCAGCGTGTTCCCGTCATACATCCGCCCGTTCTTCATCACGTACCGAACGGTGTTGGTGTTCCGCAGGTTCTCCAGCGGATTGGCGTCGAGCACCACGAGGTCTGCCAGCTTGCCGCTCTCGATGCTGCCCAGATTCTTGCCGTGGCCAATGGCATCCGCGCCGAGGATGGTCGCGGCGCGCAACACGTCCATCGGCGTGGTGCCGCCGCTGGCCAGGGTCCACATCTCCCAGTGGTAGCCCAGTCCCTGCAGCTGTCCGTGACTCCCGATGCCGACGCGACCGCCCGCTTGCAGCAGCTTGTTGGCCTGCGCGGCGATGAGCGGATGCGAGTACTGGCTCTCGTGCCACCAGCCGGGGCGACGCAGCCCCATGCGCAGAATCTCGCTGCGCGGAGTGAAGCGGTTGAGCTTCTCGTCACGCGTGATGTCATGGCGCTGGAACCAGTAGTTCTCCGCCCACGGTCCGCCGTAGAGCACCAGGAGCGTCGGCGTGTACGTGATGCCGCTCTCGGCGATGAGTTGGATGTTGTCCTTGAAGATCGGAGCGATTGGATATGAATGCTCCGTCCCCGCGTAGCCGTCCATGGCTTCGGTGAGATTCTTCCGGTAGTCCAGGCCACCCTCGAGCGTGGGCGACAGCCCCAGCTCCTTCGCCGCCATGATGACCCACTGCCGCACCTTGCGGTCGCCCACCATGTACTGCTTGATGGTCTGCGTGTTGTAGTACTCGGTGTAGCGCTTCAGAACGTCGCGCGCGTCGGCGAGACTGCTGATGTTGTCGCTCCAGAACACGCCCGGCCCCGTGGAAAAAATGCGCGGGCCCAGGATGTCGCCCGTCTCCACGAGATCGCCGTAGGAGAGCACATCGGTGGTGGCGGTCTGCGGGTCGCGCGTGGTAGTGACGCCATAGGCCAGGTTCGCCAGATAGATCCACGGCTGCGCGCGATGGATGCCCCAGTCGGGCCACATGTGCGCGTGCGTGTCCACGAAACCAGGCAGGATCGTCTTGCCGGTCATGTCCAACTCGCGCGTGCCGGCCGGAACCTGCAACGATCCGCTGGCGCCCACGGCGGCAATACGGTTGTCACGCACCAGAATGTCGCCGCGCTCGATGACCTCGCTGCCCTTCATCGTGACGACGCGTGCGTTCTTGAGCAGCACCGCCGCTCCCCTGGGCTTGTCCTTCGGCACCGCGATCACGACGTCGAGCCGAGCAGCCTCGTAGGCGGGCTTGCTCTTCGTGGTATCCGTGGTGGCCTGCGCAACACGCGTGGACGAATCGGCGCCAGCGCCAGACGGCCGGTTGCGGCGCACCGAGTCGGCGCGCGCGGTGGAGTCGCGCACCAGTGAATCGGCGCGCGGAATGTCGTACGTGAAGTAGCTGCGCCCGATGGAGAAGTGGACGCGATTGCCGTCGGCAATCCAGCCCACGAAGTCGCCGCCAATGCGTGTGAGGCGCCGCACCGGGACCGCTGCTTGCGCGGGGTTGGTGATCGAGATGGCCGGCGCTGCCGCGCCCACCATCGGGATGTCCACGACGAACACGTTGTTGTCCACTTCGGCCAGCGCGCGCTCGCCGTCCGGCGAGATGAGAATCTCGGACGCGTTGCTGGGCATCGGCGTCGCCTGGCGGTAGTCCAGATTGCCGGTGACGCGCACGTGTGTCTTGCGGTCCGTGCCGTCGAAGCGCATGGAGACGAGACCTGCCTGGCCCTGTGCCATGTACACGCGCTCGTTGTCGTCGCGTGTGAAGTGCGGGAACCCCGAGTTCCCCACAGGCGCGACGCTCGTTACCGCGCCGCCCGCCGATGGAATCCATACCAGCTCGCGTCCGTAGGGGAAGCCTTCTTCAAGTCGTGGCTGTCGCGGCCCGCGGTACGCGACGATGCGCTGTCCGTTGGGCGTGTAGTTCACGTCCGTGTAGAACGCCGACTGCCGCGTCAGACGTTCCGCGTTTCCACCCGCGGCCGGAATGCGGTAGATATCGCCGCCGTTCTCCGTCCACGTGACGTACGTGATAAAGCGCCCATCCGGCGACCAGACCGGCGAGTGCTCGCCGATTTCGTGGGCTGTGCGCGTGAGCCTGCGCGGTGCGCCACTGGCGACGTCCATGACCCAGAGCTTGTCGAGCGCGGTGAACGCGAGACGCCGGCCATCGGGCGACGGGCGCGCGCCGCGGATCTGCGCGACCGTGAGCGTCGAGTCGTTGATCTGATAGTCGAACTTGGAGAGCGCGCCGAGTTGGAGATCGACATCCGCTGAGAACGGGACATCGGTGACGCGACCGCTGGGGATGTCCACGCGCTTGATCTTGCCGTTCCACGCCGCCAGGAGGGCGCGCGAGTCGGGCGTGAAGGCCATGTTCGGCATCAAGTCGCGCGAGAAGCGTGACTCCATGTCGTCGCGCTGCACGTTGCGCGCGAGCCACTGCTCGTCGCCGGATTCCGTATCGCGAATACGCAGCGACGTCACCGAGTCCGCACGCGTGGCATACACCAGCCATTTTCCGTCCGGGCTGATCACGGGTTTGAATGCACCGCCGATGGCGGCGGCGCGTGTGGACGTCTCGCCGGTCTGCCGGTCGTAGGTGACGATGGTCCAGTCGAAGCCCGTCTGGTTGTAGCCGGCCGCGCCGCCCATGCGCGACGACGCGTACACGTAGCGTCCGTCCTTGCCGAACGCGGGGCCGACATAGTTGCGTTGCGGTGGAGCCGGCGCGCCCCCCGGTGCTCCGGCCGGCGCCGCGGCGGGAGCTGCGGCAGTCATGCGGACGCCGGTGCCGCCGTCCTTATGGTAGAGGTACAGCGCGTACGTCGTGGCGTAGAGCGCGCCGTTCCTGGAGACGATGATGTACTTGCCGTCCGGTGTCCACTCGGGCGACAGGAATTGAGTGCGGTCAGATCTGGTGATCTGCTTTGGGTTCTTGCCGTCGGCGTCCACCAGCCACACGTCGTCCGAACCATCGCGATCGGTGACGAAGACGATCTTCTTGCCATCGGGCGACCAGCGCGGCTGCGCGTCGAACCCCATGCCGTCCGTGATCCGCGTGGCCTTTCCGCCCGTGATCGGCAATGTGTAGAGATCGCCCGCGATGTCTGTGACGATCGTGGTGCCGTCTGGCGAGACGTCCAGCGACAGCCACGTTCCCTCGTCGGTGGGGAACTTCACCGTGCGCGATGGCTTGAGGGGCAACTCCGCGGCGCGTCCACCGGCGCCGCCCGCGGGCGGAGTCGGGGCATCCTGTGCCTGGACGCTGGTGATCGTCGCCGCGACGGTGAGTGCAGCAACGCCGAGTCTCGAGTGAAAGCGCATGGAGGGACCGAGTTTACGGTGGCGGGTGGCTGACAAGGACATGGTAGTGTCAGCTACTGCGCGGGATTGCGCTAGGAGAAGGTCGCCAGGCGGGACGATAGCGACGCGAGCGGGCTTGATCCGGCCACCAGGTCCCCGGGCGTTCCTCTGTTCCCGCATTCTCAACGCCGCAACGCATATAAGGATCCTGGCCGAATGGCATTTACGACACAGGGGACAAGGATCAAACGAGTAAACAGGATCAAAT
>JANNJV010000238.1:0-7764 GCA_031395945.1 Gemmatimonadota bacterium
GCGCGCGGCGACTTCCATGTCCGCGTCGGAGGGCTCCAGCACTCCGGACGGATGGTTGTGCACCAACATCTGGCCGCGTTCGGCGAACCCGGGAAGGGCCAGGACGCACGTGGCGTCGCACGTGGCGTCGCCGCGTGCCACGACCCGGGCCGTCTCGACCATTCCTTCTCCGTCCATCGTGCAGGCAAAGCAGACTTCCCTGCCGCCGGCGAGCATGATCGCGGCGCGAATGGCCGCCGCTGCTTTCGGGTGGAGCCGGGAGGTACGCGGGAGCGTCGCGGGCACGGTCAAAGCTATGTCATTGCGCAACAATGAGACACGCCCAACTCCATACGCCCGACGCCAATCGCCCAACGCTCCGTACAACGCGTGCGGCGATTGGCGTGGGGAGTGTGGCGTTCGGCGTCTAGGTCTTGAGCGGTTTCTTCTTCGCCGCGGGGAACAGCACGTTGTTCAGGATCAGCCTGTACCCTGGACTGCCCTTGTGCAGCGACAGGTCCGTCGGCGGATTGCCGATCGCGTGCTGCGGGTCTTCCGGATCATGGCCACCGTAGTACGTCCACGTGCCCTTCCCGTAGTCGCCATGCAGGTACTTCACCCACGGCGCGCCTTCTTCGAACGCCAGCACGATGACGCCCGGCTTCAATACGTTCTTGTTGAAGCTGGTCGTGACGCCATAGAAGTCGCTGATCACCGAACGCTGATTCTGCACGAGCATGGCCGCGACCGGGTCGAACTTTGCCGAGAAGTTGAACAGCGTGAACGCGCCCAATGGTTGTCGGCGACCCGGGACGTTCACCTGGTGGCCGTCGATGTCGCTCATGGAATTCACGAATGGCGATTGCTCCAGGTGTGCCTCCTGGAACGCCATCGAGCGTTTCCAGTTCATCTTGGCGTCGGCGTTGTCGTCCGACGGCGAGCCATCCGCGAACGGGCCGGCGATGTCCACGCCGATCCCGGCCATCGCCAACTCGAGCGTCTCCGTCGCGCCGCACATGGCGAACAACATCCCACCCCGCTCAACGAACAACCGGATCTGCTCGGCCACGTTCTTCTTGAGCGCCGGAATGTTCTGGAACCCGAGCTTTCGTGCCGTCGCGGCGTTCTTTTGCACGAGGTCGATGAACCAGGGCGTGTCGCGATAGCCCAGGTGAAACTTGTTCAGCTGGCCGGTGAAGTCTTCGTGATGCAGATGCAGCCAGTCGTACTTGCTCAGGTCTCCCCGCTGCACTTCTTCATCGTAGATGGGGGCGTATTCGATCCCGGCGTACTTGAGCGCCAGCGTCACGGCGTCGTCCCAGGGCGGTGCGTCCGGAGGCGTATATACGGCGACGCGGGGCGCCTTCTCCAGTGGAATGGCGTCCATGTTGCCGCCGGCGATCTCGGCCCGGATCGCGCCCATCGCCGATGCGTCCACCGGCTCGGTGGAAATGCCGTCGAGGCCCGCACGGCGTCGCAACTCGGGCGTATCGGGCAGTAGAAACGCGCCACCGCGATAGTTGAGCAGCCATTCGGCCTTCATTCCCGCCTTGAGCGCGCTGTACGTGAGCCCGTAGGCCTTGAGATGGTTCTGCTGCGCGTCGTCCATGGGAATCAGCAGCTGCTGCGCGCGCGCGGACGACGCGGCCATGACGCCCGCGCACGTCGCGACCAGCAGCCGGCAATACTTCGGCGACATCACGGAAGTCCGGGAATGTTGTTGCGCACCAGCTCGAGATCGCGGCGCGCTTGCGGTACAAGCGCGCTTTGCGGATACGTGAGGATCAGGTGCTCCAGGCGACGCGCGGCTTCCGGAGTGTCGCCGCGGCGTCGCAGCGCGCGTGCCCACTCCAGTTCCGCCGCGGGCGCCTCCGCGCTCGACGCGTACTGTTCCACGACACGTTTCCAGAGCGGCAGCGCCTGCGCCTCGTCGCGAACGGCCGTGCGCAGTTGCGCGGCCAGGTACAGCAACACCGAGGCGATCTCGGGAACGTGCTCCGTCGTCTCGACCATTGCGGTGGCGGCGCGCGCCGTGTCCCCGCGCGCCAGCAACAGAAAAGCCTGGCCCAGCTGCGGCGAGCTGTCGCCCTTCACGCGCGAGATCAATCCGAGCGCCAGGGCCAGCTCGGGTGACGCATCGACGCCCGTGCGCAGGAGGCGCCGCGCCGTGCGCATGTCGCCGGCGTACAGAGCCAGCCACCCAGCGGCGTCACTGGAGTCCGCGTCCGGACCGGCCACGCTCAGCGCGCCACGCGCGCGTGTCATATCGCCGATGCGGACCCATCCGAACGCGATGGAGCGCGCCAGCCCCGCGCGCGTCGTCGGCGTCATCCAGCGCTCATACGACTCCACCAATCGTTCGGCGCTGGCGGGACGACCCAGCGCGGCGAGCGCGCGCACGTGCACGGGCAGCAGCGTCCGTGCAACGCGCGCCGAGTCGGCGCCGCCGCTGGTCAGCGGGGCCAGCGCCAGCGCGCCGCCGGGATCGCCGCTATTGAGGGCGGCCACCGCTGCGCGGAGGGCGAGTTCAGGCGTCGGTCTCCAGCGCATGACATTGGATAGCGCCTCGCGAGCGTGCGTCCACCGTTCCTCGGCTTCGGCACGCGCGGCAAAGTCCAGCCACGCAGCCCCGCTCGCGCTGTCCGGCGGCAGATCACGCAGCGCCAGCCAGCCATTGGCGGGCGAGCCCCACGCGCCTTCCAGCGTGGCCAGCGCGCGGCGCGCGCTCACCAACACCGGTGCGGCGAAGAACCGCGCCCGGATGGCATCCCGGATGGCGACTGGCGCGGGCGTCAACGCGTACGCGGCCGCCTGCTCGAGATACGGCGCCGCGATCAGCGCCTGACGCCACGCGGTGGCACTCTCTTCCCACTGCCCCATGGCGGCGCGCGTCTGGGCAATTTCCAGTTGCAGGTCGCCCATGCCGCCAAGGTCAGTCCGCGCGCGCAGCAGAATGCTGTCGGCGCGTTGCGCCAAACCGCGCTGCAGCAACAACCGCGCGTACTCGCGGTACGGCATCGGGTCGCGGGGGACGTCGGACACCCAGCGCTCGAACGCAGCGCGCATGTCTGCTTCCCGGCCCAACGTCTGGAGACTGCGCAGCTGGACCGAGCGGAAGATCGGCTCGCGCGGATTCGATCGTATGAGCGTGTCCAGCGGCGGCAGCAGCGAATCCGTCCACTGCAGCTCGTGGTACGCGCGCTCGAGTCCCAGAAGCGCGCTGACTCCGGACGATCCGTACAGCGCCTTGCGGAAGAGGTTCGCGGCTTCGCGGTGCTTGCCCGCGCCCTCGAGGTCGAGCGCGCGATAGAAGGTGGTAGTGTCGCCTGCAGCGGCTGTGGGCTTTGGGACTTGGGCTTTGGGCTCAGAAGCCAGAACGGCTACAGACCCAAGCCCAACACCCAGAGCCCAGAGCGTTCTTCCCCATAGCCCACAGCCCACAACCCAGCGCCCTTTATGGCTTCTCGGCATTAATCCGCTTGAAATACTCGAGAATCGCGCGGCGCTCGTCCGCCGACAGTCCGCGCAGATCGCTCCACGTGGGTTCGCGGAAGCGCGACGCGGCGCGGCCGCGAGCGGCGGTCTGACCGGGATCGAACCGATCGTCACCGGTGGCCGCCTTGGCTTCGCGCTTCTCGTTGTCCTCGCGCTCTTCCTTTTCCAGCGTGCGGCCCGCGTCGAGCAAGCGGCGGAAGAGCTGCTGCTGCCGCGCCACCGTGGACGCGTCCACCCGTGTTTGCTCGAGCGCCTCGGCCAGCTGACGCGCTTCCTTGGCCAGTTCACCCGCGCGGTCGCCGCCAGCCGCGTCGCCAATCTCGTCCAGTTGATTCGCGATGCCACGCTGCTGGCGCGCGAGCATGCGAGCCGTGGCCTGGGCCTCAGGACTCATCTGGCCCTGTCCCGGCATGGGCATCAGCCCCTGGGCCTGCGCGTTGATGGAGCCTTGTTTCTTGGCCATCTCCTGCAGCTGCTGCATCATTTCGGCGAATCCGGTGGCCGAGCTGGCGCTGTTGGCGCGCTCGCGATCGCGCGCCAGCGCGGCCGCCGCGCGGTTCAGCGCCTCGGCGGCGTCGCCCAACGTGCTCGCCGACTGCTGCTGACCGCCACGCGGCTCGGACATCTGCTGCGTGGCTTGCGCCACTTTCTGCTTCGCCTCGTTCATGGCACGCTGCGCTCGCCCGGAAAGCAGCGACGACTTCTGCCCTTCCCGCTGGAGCCGCTCGCCCGTTTTATCGACGCCTTGCTGCACTGCGCTCTGCTGACCGCGCATCTGTTCGCTCTGCTGCTGGTCCTTCCCGGACGAACGCGCCTTCTCCTCGAGCGACGTCTCCTGGCGCGCCATCTGGAGCAATTCCTGGATCGACTCGTCCAGCGCTTCGGTCAGTTCCTTCTTCCATTCATCCACCTGCTGCTCGCGTGCGTCCTGGAGATCCTTGGCGGCCTGCTCCATCTCTTTCGATGCGCCCTGCGGGTCCTGCTGACGCATCTTCTGCTCGGACGATTCCGCGTTGCGCTGGGCCGACTGCGCCTTCTGGGCTGCGGCGTCGGCTTTTTCCTTCGAGAGCCGCTGCTGCAGCTGCTTGACGTCCTTGGACAGTCGCTCCGAGCGGTTGGCAAGTTGTTCCGCGCCTTCCTGCTTGCTCTCGTTGTTCATGCGCCCAGACGAATCGGCCATGGACTTCTGCTGCTCGGCGATGTCCTTGGCTTCGTCCTTGAGCGTTTCCATCGCGCCCTCGAGCGCCGCGCGCTTCAGCATCTCGGCGCTCTTTTCCAGCTGTTCGCGCAGACGCTTCTGCATCTCGGCCAGATCCTTCAACGCGGCGCGCGATTGATCGCCCGAGAGGTCGCGCGTGGCGTTCTCCAGTTTCTTCATCTGCTCCATCAGGTCCGGCGTCAGCGCGTCGCGCAGCAGATCCTGCGCTTCGCGAAGTTGCCGAGCCAGACTGCTGTCGAGCGCGGACGCCTGCTTGAGCTGCTCCTCGAGCGCCTTGGCGGCGTCCTTCAGCTTCTCCACGCGCTGGGCCAACTCGCGCTGTTCCTGCGCCAGCGCCCGTGCCTTCTCCGCCGACTCGAAGCTCATCTCGCGCTCGCGCTGTTCGCGCTGGCGGGCCGCCTCCGCCCCCTTGGCGCCCGTGTTCGCGGTACTGCGTGCGCCGCGTTCCTTGGAGGCTTCGCCGGTGCGTTGCTCCAGCGACTTCTGCGCGGCCGCCGCCGACCGCGCTTCGGACGCGGCCGAATCCGCCGCCCCGCGCGCAAGCGATCGACGCTCTTCCATGGTGGGAATCCGCAGAATCAGCTCGCGGCTCACGCCACGCTGCGCCCATGGCGAGTTGTCGATGGCGACGATGGTCACCCGCAGGGCGTCGCCCGCCTTGAGATCACGCGCCGCCAAGTCGAGGATGGGGTTGCCGTTCCACAACGTTCCCTGCGCCACCACCAGCCGCTGCGCCACGGGCGCATCACGTTTGCCGGCCAGCGCCTGCCGGACGCTGTGCAGTTCCACCGCGGCTATTCCGTGATCGTCCGTCGCCGTGATGTGGAGCGGCACGCGTTCCGCGGTGGCCACGATGGTGTCCATCGCCGGCGAAACCAGCTCGACGCGCGGCAGAGAATCGGGCACGACGTCGATCTCGATGGGCAGCGGCACGTCGGCGATTGCGCCGCGCGGCGCGAACGCAAACCAATCGAACCTGCCGCTCTGTGTGGGACGCAGCTGCCCCTGGAATGCGTGCCCGGCGGTGGTGAAAGCCACCGAGTCTTTTTCGCCACGCACGAACACACTGCGCAATTCAGTGGACGCGCGACCCGAGACGTCGATGACGGTGCCCTGCGGCACGCGAGCCGGCTCACCCACGGGCAGCCCTTCCGGGGCGCGACCCAGGTACGCGGGATACACGGCGCGCAGCACGACGCCGCCCACGAAGGGACGGTCGGTCACGCGAACGACGGTGCTGTCGGTGGCGCTCCTGCCATCGGTCGCGACGAGGACCAGATCCCCCCGCACGGGACCGAGTGTCGTAGACGCCAGTCCGGTCGCGCTGTCAACCAGGAGTGTGGTGGTGCGCCATCCTTCGCCCGTCGCGCGTGAACTGAGCTCCAGCCGGCGGCGTCCGCGGGCTTCCACGGTGATGCGCAACGCTTCCCCCCGAAGCAGCTCAGCCGGAAGATTTCGAAACGCGAGCGTCGGAACGAGCGTTCCACGCCACGCGGCGATCGGATTGCGAATGGCGAGCAGGCCGTCGTTGAGCGACGGAGCCGCCCACAATAGGAGCGCGAGCGTGACGCCGGCCACCCCAAACGCGCGGGCGGCGCGCGTGCGACCTCGGCGTCGCATCTCCGGCGCCAGCGTCACGCCGCGACCGACGAGCTGCGCGGACAAGGCGCGATCGGCGCGGCGGACGAGCGCGTTGCTGTCCGAGACCTCGATCACGCCGCGAAGGGCGCCCGCGCGAAGCGTCTGCTCCCGCTCGATGGCGGCAGCGACCGACGGACGGCCAAGATCGCGGCGATGCCGTCGCAGTGCCCACCACAGCACAGCGCCATTCGCGATGGCCAGCACGCTCCACACTGCGAGCGGCGTGGCGCGCGGGAGCGCGATCCAGCGGGATTCACCCAGCAGCCAGGCGCCGGCACCCACGACCGCGAGGGTGACCACGAGCGCAAGCGCCACTGCACCGGCACTCTCCACAATCCTCAGCCGCGCGCGTTCGCGCTCGACCAGTTCGACGACGGTCATGGGATGGGCCTGCTGGTGACGGCGTAGGTGAACAAGTTCACTCCCATTCGCAGAGCGGCCTCGTGCAGTTCCGGAGGATCCTTGTGCACCTCCGGATCTTCCCAGCCGTTGCCCAGCCGTTGCCCAGGTCGCACTCGTAATCATAGAACACGGCCAGCCGGTCGCCGACGAAGATGCCGAAACCGCGGGCCGGCTTGCCGTCATGCTCATGGATCTTCGGCAAACCCTTCGGAAAGTCGTACACCAGATGATACACCGGGTGCGTCAGCGGAACGTCCACGAGCGGACGATCGGGAAAGACGCGCGCGATTTCACGCCGGAACGCGGTGTCGAGGCCATAGTTATCGCTCACGTGGAGGAACCCTCCCCGTAACAGATACTCCCGCAGTTTCGCGACTTCCGTCTCACTCAGGTGAATGTTCCCGTGCCCGGTGACATGGAGGAATGGAAAGTCCCAGAGCTTGTCGTCGGAAAGTCGCACCCGCGCCTCCTGCTTCTCCACTTTGAGCGACGTCCGCTCGCGGATGGCCTGCAGCAGGTTGGGAAGGCTCGACGGATTGGCGTACCAGTCGCCGCCGCCGTCGTATTGCAGGCGCGCGACCGTGAGGCGCATGGCGGTGGGGACCGGACTTCCGGCGATGGGAGTTCTGCTGCCCGCCGCGGTCACTGACATCACGCCCAACGCAAGCGTACCGAGCACGCACCATCCATTCCGCCGTCTATGCATCGCCACCACCCTGCTGGCCTTCGACGTCTGATGCTCTCGCGATGCGATACGCCAGATTCCGCGGCGCTCCGCGTCTGGCCAACTCCGTGGCGACGTCGCGCACGCTCAACCCGCGCGCACGAAGCGCGCGGGCCTCCTCATGCAATGCGTGCTGGTCAGGCGCCGCGAGCGGCGCACCGGCGACTAGTATCACGACTTCTCCTCGAGGCGGGGTCTCCATGTAATACGCGCCCAATGACTCGAGCGTTCCGCGCCGCAGTTCCTCGAACTGCTTTGTCAGCTCCCGCGCAACCACCGCGGTCCGCTCTCCCGCCCTGTCAGC
>JANNJV010000347.1:0-5490 GCA_031395945.1 Gemmatimonadota bacterium
GAGGGCGCGCAGGCGGAAACGAAGATTGGCCCACATGGTCATGCCATTTTCAGCACAAGCGACACCGCCCGGGTGAGCTGCTCCCACGCATCGGTCTCGGCATCCAGCTGCTTCCGTCCGGCGCGGGTGAGCTGGTAGTACTTGGCGCGGCGGTTGTTGTCGGACGCGCCCCACTCGGCTTCGATCCATCCGCGGCGCTCGAGCCGATGCAGGGCGGGGTACAGAGAGCCCTGCGGGATTTGTAGCGTCGCGCGCGAGACGTCGTGGATACGCTCGGAGATGGCCCAGCCGTGCTGGGCGCCAAGCGACAGCGACTTGAGGATGAGGAGGTCGAGCGTGCCCTGCGGCAGATCGAGGCGGTCGTTCATGCGTCTCCCTTGCACTTCTACAGGAGGCTACAACTCTTCCTGTAGAAGTGCAAGAGGAGCCACTTCAGACGCGCGGCCTTAGCGGTCCGCGGACGCGCGGTACCCGATCACGAGCGGCCCATCCCGTCCCTCGCGGGTCACCGGCCAGACCCGCAGTGACTGATCGCCCAGCTTGAGCGGAATGCCGCGTGCCGGGAGGTCCACCAGCATCGCGCCGCCGCGCACCCACGTGCCGACCGGGATGGAGTCCATCGCGACGCGCACCGCTTCGCCGAACACCAAGGGCAGCGTCGCACGAACGATTCCTTCGAACTTCCAGTCGAATCGGGTCCGCATGGTTTCGAGGTCGAAATGGACGGTGACCTGCGCGCCCTCGCGGATGGCGTACATGCTGTCGCCCAATTCACGGCGGCCTTCCGCCATGGTGGGCACCAGTGCGACCTGTGTCGCGCGCGTCGCAGGCCCGGTGGTCGCTGCGGGGAACGCGGGCGCCGATCCAGCGGGTGCGGGCACTTTCGAGGCCGCGACGCCCTGGGCGACGGCACTGCCGGCGCCCGGGTCTGGGTCAGCGCCAGCTCGCAGGATGCGAGGCGCGCCATCGGGCTTGATGGCGATCACGCCCCCTACGATGACCGCGATGAGCGCCGCCGATCCCACAACGGCCAACACGGCGCGTACGGCCATACGATTGCGCCGCTGGCGCGCGGCCGTACGCGCATCCTGACGACAGTGGAGACATACCGTCGTGCCGGGGCGAAGGCCGTGCGGACAAGTTGTGGGAGACGCAGTGCCCTGCATGCTACGCTTCGCGCTTCGTAGGAAGGACGTCGACGATGGCCGAGAATTCGCACGGCCCTGCAATGTAAGGCCGTTCAATGGCGAGGGTCATGGGGCTCGGCGGTGGAGGGGACCGTTGGGCGAGCCCGCCGCGTCGCGGGTGAAGCAAACCTTGCTGCTGGCATCGGCAGGCGCAACCGAATGTTTAGACGCTTTCGCTGCGGACTCTGTAACACCCGTCACCTCCAAGGCCTGGGTGTTCACAGGTCCGGTCCCCTCGCGAGCGGGCGTCTGAACTAGGTTTGGGTCTCTCATGCCCCCGTCCTCCGACCCGGCAACCGCATCTCCGGAAGGCGCATCGTTCCGGAGCACCATCCGCGAAGCGCTGCACGGCTCGCGCCGCGACTACACCGAAGGACCAGTCGGCCGCTCCATCCTGCTGCTGGCCATCCCGATGGTGTTGGAGGTTGTCCTCGAGAGCGTCTTCGCGGTCAGCGACGTTTTCTTCGTCTCGCGCCTGGGCGAGAATGCCATCGCGACGGTGGGGCTCACCGAATCAATGATGGCGATCGTGTACACGCTCGCCATCGGGCTGTCGATCGGGGCGACCGCCACGGTGGCGCGGCGCATCGGCGAGCACAACCCCGACGCCGCCGCACGCGCCGCGGTGCAGACCATCGTGATGGGGCTCATCGTCGCCGTCACGCTCGCGATCGCGGGCGTGATCCTGGCGCCCACGTTGCTCCGGCTGTTGGGAGCGTCCGAGACGCTGATCGCCACTGGATCCGGCTTCACCCGTGTCATGTTGGGCGGAAACGCCAGCGTGGTGATGCTGTTCCTGATCAACGCAATTTTTCGCGGCGCGGGCGACGCGGCCATCGCCATGCGCGTGCTCTGGCTGGCGAATGGCATCAACATCGTCCTCGGTCCGATGCTCATCTTCGGCATCGGCCCCTTTCCGGAGATGGGTGTCACCGGCGCGGCGGTAGCCACTACCATCGGGCGCGGGACGGGAGCGGCGTTCGCGCTCTACCGCCTGTTCCAGCCGGGGCGGCACATCCAGATCAAGCGGGAGCATCTCCACCTCGATCCCGCTTTGATGGCGCGCGTGCTGCGGCTTTCGGGGACCGCGACGTTCCAGGTGTTCATCGGAACCGCGAGCTGGATTGGTCTGGTGCGCATCCTGGCGCAGTTCGGCGCGGCGGCGCTGGCGGGGTACACGATCGCCATTCGCATCATTCTGTTCGCGCTGTTCCCATCGTGGGGCTTGGGCAACGCTGCTGCGACGATGGTGGGCCAGGGTCTGGGCGCGAAGAAGCCGGAGCGGGCAGAGCAAGCTGTCTGGATCGCGGGCTTCTACAATCTCTGTTTTCTGGGAGCGGTGGGCATCGTCTTCGTCGCGCTCGCGGATCCCATCGTGCGGCTTTTCACGCAGGATCCCGCGGTACTGCCCTACGCCACCGACGCGCTGCGGATCGTGGCGCTCGGATTTCCGTTCTATGCTTATGGCATGGTGCTCACGCAATCGTTCAATGGCGCCGGCGACACCTGGACGCCAACCTATTTGAACCTGCTGGTGTTCTGGCTGTTCGAGCTGCCAATCGCATATTTCATGAGCGTGCGCCTGGGCATGGGTCCGGACGGAGTGTTCTGGGCGATTGCGCTCTCGTTCTCGCTGCTGGCCGTGTTGAGCGCCGTGCTGTTCAAACGCGGAAAATGGAAATCAAAGGCGGTCTGACCATGAGAAGTCTCTTCGTCGCCCCTCTCGCCCGCGCGCTGTCGGTCGCGGTGCTGCTTTCGTTCCCCCTTGACGCGCAGGACACGGCGAGCGCCCGACCATCTTCGGACAACCGTCCGACGCGGACGCAGAAACCGCCGCTGCACGGGCGGCACTGGATGGCCATCACCGGCAAGCCGCTGGCCGCCACCGCGGGCGCGGCGATGTTTCAGCGAGGCGGCAACGCCGTGGATGCCGCCGTCGCGATGTTGGGTGCGACGGCCACCATGTGGGACGTGCTGTCCTGGGGCGGCGAGACGCAGGCGCTCATCTACCACCCAACACTCAAGAAGGTCATCGCCATCAACGCGCTCGGCGTCGCCCCCAGCGGAGCCACCGCGGCACACTACAAGTCGAAGGGACTTCCGTTTCCCCCCGAGTATGGGCCGCTGGCCGCCGTCACTCCCGGAACGCCGGGTGGTCTGATGACGATGCTCGCGGAATACGGAACGATGTCGCTGAAGGACGTGCTTGGACCAGCGATTCAGATGGCGGACGGGTATCCCATCGAAGCGCAGACGGCGAACGCGATCGAGTCCAACAAGGCGCGCCTCAAGCAGTGGAAGTACGCTGCCGCGGTCATGCTGCCCAATACGGGTGCGCGCGAAGCGCCCGAAGCCGGGGCGGTGTTCGTGCAGCGCGACCTGGCGGCAACGCTGCGAAAGCTGGTGAACGCCGAGCAACAGGCGCTCAAGGCGGGGAAGTCACGGAAACAGGCGATCTACGCCGCGTACGATCGCTTCTATAAGGGGGACATCGCGCAGGAAATCGTGCGCGGCACGCGCGAAGAAGGTGGGCTCTTCACCATGGAAGATCTGGCGAACTGGAAGGTGCGTATCGAAGAGCCGTCCCGGACGACATATAAAGGAATAGACGTCTACAAGCTCCAGCCGTGGACGCAGGGGCCCGCGATGCTTCAGGCGCTCAACATCCTGGAGAACGCGGATGTGAGGGCGATGGGATACAACTCGCCCAGGTATCTGCACACCGTGTATCAGGCAATGAGTCTGGCGTTCGCCGATCGCGACTTCTATTACGGCGACATCTACACGCCGCCGGAAGAGCCGATCCGCGGCCTGCTGTCGAAGGACTACGCGAAGTCTCGCTTTGCGCAGATCAACTGGGACCGCAACGACGCGAATGTAAAACCGGGCGATCCGTATCCCTACCAGGGCGGAACCAACCCGTTCGCTCAGCTGCTGGCGCAATGGAAGGTGGAGGCGGCGTCGGACAGCGCGCGCCGCAGCGGCCAGCAGGATCGCGTCGTGCCGCAGACCGACCGCGACTCGGCATTCTACCAGGCGTTCAACAGTGGTACGACCTCGATCCAAACCGCGGACACGCTGGGCTGGGTGGTGTCGGTGACGCCAAGCGGAGGTTGGGTGCCGGCGGTGATCGCTGGCCGCACGGGCGTGGGGCTGAGTCAGCGCGCGCAGAGCTTTGTGACTGACGCATCGGAGGGCCCGTTCAACGTGATCGCGCCGGGCAAACAGCCGCGCGTGACGTTGACGCCCGGCATGGCGCTCAGGGACGGCGAGCCGTTCCTGTCGTTCGCCGTGCAAGGGGGCGACAGCCAGGACCAGAATCTGTTGCAGTTCTTTCTGAACGTGGTGGAGTTCGGCATGACGGTGCAGCAGGCGGTGGAAGCGCCAAACCTCAACAGTTTCCAGATGCGCTCATCGTTCGGCGACCACGAATCGCGACCCGGGCGCATGCTCCTGGCGACGTCGACGCCGGAGTGGGTGCGCGCCGATTTGCGACGCATGGGGTACACGCTGGAGTTCCAGCAACGCACGTCTGGGCCCATCAACGCCATCTATTTCGATCGGAAGCACCGGACGTTCTGGGGCGGGTCCAGCAATCACGGCGAGGACTACGGCATCGCCTGGTGACCGTTCATCGAGTGCTCGGCTTGTTCGAGTAGCAGCAGGTCGCGTTTCGCGAGCTCGAGTGTGAACTGCGGTGGTCCACCGCCGCGAAGCGCCTGAAGAAAATCGGCGAGCATGGCGCGGTAGCCCAGCGGATCGCTGAACGCGAGAACGCGCATGCTGCGCCGGCGTCCCGTCGTGACATGTGCCATGCCATTCGACTCGAAGGTGACGGCGCCGAGGGTGCCCTGTACTTTCGAGAGCCGCAGTCCGCCGAATGGAGCGACCAGCTCCCAGGAATGGGCTAACGTCCCGACGGCACCGTTCGCGTACTGACAGACGACCATTGCGCTCTGATCCGGACCACCGCCCGTGCCGGCGCGATACGCCGTGACGCGGTCCACCGGAAGTCCAATGTTGGCCAGCAGATCGATCCAATGGACGCCGCCCTCGAACAACGCTCCGCCGCCAGACAGCGTCGGGTCTTCACGCCATCCCGCGATGTGCTGCTGCTTCGTGGCGTTCACGGATACGAAACGCACGTCGCCCAGGTCGCCGGCGGCGATGCTGGCGCGGAGGTGTCTGGCGATGGGCTTGTAGAAGTAGTTCTCCGCCACGAAGACGCGCCGGCCGGCCGTGGCAGCCATGCCGCAGACCTGGTCCACGTCCGACGAGCGCATGAACGCCGGCTTCTCGACGA
>JANNJV010000364.1:0-6794 GCA_031395945.1 Gemmatimonadota bacterium
GCTCAGGGATGCGGTGGTCGCGCTCGAGAAGGATGTCCGGGCTGACCAGCTGGACGCCAAGCAAGTCGCTGGGGACAGCGCAAACCTTCTCAAGCATCTCGATGCGATGTCGAAGATGCACGATGCCAAGAAGGGGAAGGAAATGAAGTAATGCTTGGTTGACGCGTGCACACGTTTGCGGTCGAAGAAAAAGTGCAGGATGCGCGGCACGCTGCCCTGGGTGTGCGCGCGTCACCAGCGGGTGCGCGCCCGCCACCATCGGGCGCTGTCGGCGCCGCGCCTGGCATCGTGCGCATCCTCCGCGTCCTCGGGCGACACGGCTTCCTCGGAGTCCTGCGCGGCGAAAGGTACTGGCCGACACCAACGCAGGCGCGTGAGGCGATCGAGGAGCTCGGCGTCGTGTTTCTCAAGTTCGGTCAGGTGCTCGCCCTCCGGCGCGATCTCCTGCCGGACGCCTACGTCGAGGAGTTCGAGAAGCTGCACGACCGGCTGCCGGCTGTGCCATTCGACGCCGTGCGTGAGACGGTCGAACACGAATTGGGCCGTCCGTTGTCTGAGCTCTTCGCGTCGTTCGAGAAGACGCCGCTCGCCGCCGCTACGGTCGCGCAGGTGCACGCGGCGACGTTGTCCGGGGGCCGCCACGTCGTGGTCAAGGTGCGCCGAGCCGGACTCGGTGAGCGCATCGCCAAGGACACTGCGACGCTCACCTACCTCGCCGCGATAGCCGAGCGGATCCAGCCGCGATTCCGCGCGCTCGACCTCGTGGGCATGGTGCGCGAATACTGGGAGAGTCTCGAGCGCGAGACCGACTTCCGGCTCGAGGGCCGGACGATCGGCCGCTTTCGCGAGGCGCTGGCCGACTCCGACGGTGTGTGGATCCCGGAAGTCGTTCCTTCGCACACAACCGCCGCGGTGCTCACGCTGGAGCATTCACCGGGCGAGCGCGTAGACGAGTACGCGGAGCGGCATCCCGATTTGAAGCACGCGCTCGCGGAGCGCATTGCCACTCTCGTGCTGCACCAGGTGTTCGGGACCGGGCTGTTTCACGCGGACCCGCACCCCGGCAACGTGTTCGTTCTGCCGGACGGCCGACTCTGTTTGCACGACTTCGGGATGATCGGCGAGCTGGATGAGCGGATGCGCGACGGGCTGACGCGGGTTCTCGAAGCAACGGTTGCCGGGAACGCGCGTGGCCTCACCGACGCGTACCTCGAACTCGGCCTCGTCGGCGGGGACGTGGACCGGCACTCGCTCGAAGCCGATCTGGCCGCCCTGCTGCGAAAGGTGCACGAGCGACCGCTCGCCGAGGTGTCGGTCGGGGACGCGCTGCAGTCGCTGGTGAGGGTTGGCACGCGGCACCGCGTGCGAAACCCCGGCGCGGTGCTGCTCTTGGTGCGGGCCTTTGCGATCGCGGAGGCGCTCATGCGCCGGCTCGACCCGGCGCTGGACGTATTCGAGGTCTTCCGCGCCGAGCTTGCGCGCGTCGAGCTCCATCGCTACTCGCCAGCGCGGCTACTCGCGGCGGGTCGGCAGCTCACGCGCGACATGGAGCGGCTCGTCCAGGACGCGCCGGCGGACCTGCGGCGCGTGCTGCGGCGTGTGGCCGACGGCGAGCTGGGACACCTCGGAGCGCCGGGACTCGAGGTGATCGGCCGGCGCGCGAGCCGCGGCGTCGAGCGGCTCACTGGGGCGGTAGCCTCCGCGGCCCTGGTGATCGCGGGTGCGTTGCTGGCCACCATTGGAGGAGGGCACCGAACCATTGGCGACGTCCTGCTCGTGGTCGGTGTGCTGGGCACGCTTGCCGTGGCGCTCGGCGCGTGGCGCAAGCCACGGGATTGAGATGCAGCTCCGGAATCCGAACACGAACAGAGGGACTGCCATGCAACGCCTACTTGTCATCGACGACGACCCCACAGTCACGAGCGTGCTGAAACGCGGGCTCGCATATGAGGGCTTCACCGTGGACACCGCCGCAACGGGTCCGCAGGGGCTCGCGATTGCGCGCGACCATGCCCCGGACTTGGTGATTCTCGACGTCATGCTTCCTGGCATCGACGGCTTCGAGGTCCTCCGCCGCCTGCGCAGCGCCGACGAGATCGTGCCCGTGCTGATGCTCACTGCGCGTGACGAGCCGACCGACCAGGTAAAGGGGCTGGAGGCCGGGGCCGACGACTACGTCGTGAAACCCTTCGCCTTCGCGGTGCTCGTCGCCCGGGTGAAGGCGCTGCTCCGCCGCCACGAAGCCGAGCATCCCGAGATCCTTCGGCTCGACGGCCTCACGCTCGACACCGGGACGCGGCGGGCGCGCCGAGGCGCACGCGACATCGATCTTACCTTGACCGAGTTCGAGGTGCTCCGACAATTCCTGCTGCATCCGCGCCGGGTGCTCCCCAAGCACTTCCTGATGGACCGGGTCTGGGGCTACGACGTTGAAGGCAGCTCGAACGTGCTCGAGGTGTACGTCAAGCAGCTTCGGCAGAAACTCGAGGCGGACGGTGAGCCGCGGCTGATCCACACATTCCGGGGCGCGGGCTACGTGCTGCGCGAGCCCTGAGAAAAGACGCCGAAACATGAGGGGGCTGTGGATCACGCTCCGACTCCGGCTCGCTCTTTGGTACGGGGGACTCACCGGATTGATCATAATCTTGGTGTGCGTCTACGCGTACGCGATCCACAGCCGCGCGCAGTACGACCAGTTGGACGCGACGCTCCGCAGCGGCGCCGAGCACGTCGCTGCCGAACTGACCGCAGCCCGAACGCCGCGCGAGCGCGAGGAAACGCTCGTCGCCTCCCTGCTTCTCGAGGCTGGAGCGCGTGTGTACGCCGCGGACGGCGCGCTCGTGCAGGCCAACGGCGCGCCGGCGCCGGCGCTCGACCCGCGCAAGGTGCTGGCGAAGGGATACGAGGCCTCGTACTCCGCCGTCGCCGCGCTCGCGCCGCCCCTGCACCGGATCACCCCGGGCGCAGGCGCCTACTGGGTCCTGCTCGACAGCGGCCGCGCGCGTTGGCGCGTGTACGTACTCCCAATGGCGGACAACACACAGTATCTCGCGGCGACGCTGCCCCTCGGACACATTGACGGCGCGGTCGCGGGCTTCGCACGCTTGATGGCCCTGATGGCTGTACTCGGGAGTGTGGTGACCTTCCTGGCCGGCTGGCTCCTCGCGCGACGTGCGCTACGGCCGGTGGCGGCGCTAACCCAAACCGCCGGCGCGATCGCGCAGTCGCGCGCCTTCTCGCGCCGCGTGAGTCACGGCGATGAAGGGGACGAACTGGGGCGGCTCGCGACGACGTTCAACGAGATGCTCGCGAGCCTGGAAGAGGCATACCAGGCGCAGCAGCGCTTCATCGCCGCCGCCTCGCACGAGCTGCGCGCGCCGCTGACGGTGGTCCAGGCGAACCTGGAGCTGCTGCAGCAACCGGAACGCCGGATGAGCGAGGCGGAACACGCAAAGGCGGTCAGCGAGGCCCACGCGGAGGCGTTGCGCATGGGCCGTCTGGTCGCCGACTTGCTCATGCTCGCGCGCGCCGATGCGGGCGTCCTTCTCCTCCGGCAGCCCGTCGAGTTGGACCGGGTGCTGCTCGCGGTGATGGGTGAAGCTCGCCATCTCGCCCGCGGCCAGCGACTGGAGGTCGCCGCGTTCGACCCCGTCGTCGTGCAGGGCGATCCCGACCGTCTCAAGCAGCTCGTTCTCATTCTCATCGACAACGCCCTCAAGTACACCGCGGCCGGTGGGCGTGTGACCGTGAGTCTCCGACGGGTCGAGGGCAAGGCGACAATCGATATCGCTGACACCGGCATCGGCATTGCGCCTGAAGACCTGCCGCGCGTCTTCGAGCGTTTCTACCGTGCTGACGCGGCGCGTTCGAGAGACGCGGGGGGTACAGGGCTCGGGCTTCCCATCGCGCGGTGGATCGCAGAAGAGCACGGCGGGACGCTCGATCTCGCGAGCACGCTCGGTACAGGGACGACCGCCACAGTGCGGCTGCTAGCGGCGGAATGAGAGGACCGATCTCCGCGTCGCCGGCGTTCAGTCGGGGTTCAGCGGACACTCAGCAGACCACGACAGGTTTCGAAATGCACGATCCACGATCGACGCCTCGAAAACCTCGCCGCAGGATTGGCAGCACCAGATAAGAATGCTCAAGAACGCGCGCTCGATCACCGCCCGGTTGTTTACCCTGAGCGAGAGCGCGGAGAACCACTGCCAGGTAGGCACTATGGTCTGGCTTTGAGAACGATCGTCAATTGGCTAGACGGGATGCTGGGGGCGGCGTGTCGGATTCTGAAGCCAAACAGGAAGGCCGGCCGTCATGACCGCCGCAGGGAGAATCGGGCTGACCGTGCTCATCGCGGCCGTGTATGCCGTGTGCTATTCAGTCATTAAGACGGGGCTCGCCTTCGCACCGCCCCTGGGTTACGCCGGGATGAGGGCGCTGCTCGCCGGCCTTGCGCTGCTGGGCTATCTGGGATTTCGGCGGCGGCCACTGCTAGCGCCGCGCCGACTCTGGCCGGTCATCGCCACGATCGCTGCTCTCGGCACGACAATCGGCTTCGGCGCCATGTTCCTGAGCCCCGGCCGCACCGGCGCGGGCATCGCCTCCGTGCTCGGCAACACGACACCACTGATGATCGTCGGCCTCGCCGCTGTGTTTTTGAACGAGCCTCTCACGCGCGCCAAGGTGGCGGCGCTTGTACTTGCCCTGGCGGGAGTCAGCCTCATCGCGTATCCGGGGCTCGCCGGTCCGAAAGCATACGGTTTAGTGGGCCTCCTGCTCCCGCTCGTGTCCGCCGCGGGGTCCGCCGCCGAAAGTGTGATCGTCAAACGAACAGACGCGGGGGATGCCGTGCTTCGAGTCGCGGCCTGGCAGCTGCTGATCGGGAGTACCCCATTGCTCGCCCTCTCGTTCTGGCTCGAGCGCGGCCGCCCGGTCATATGGTCGCCGACCTTCGGTGCGCTTTTGCTGTTCCTTGCGTTCGTCGGCACTGCGTTCACAACGGCGCTCTGGTACTGGCTCGTCCAGCGCGACGAAGTCGGACGGCTGTCCCTCATGCTCTTTCTCGCGCCGGTGCTTGGGCTGCTCCTTGCTGCCGCTTTCTTCGGCGAGCGCATTGGTTTGTTCGAGGTTGCCGGCGTCGGGCTCGCGGTCGCTGGGACGATCGTCGTCGCGTGGGAGTCGATGCGTGCGCCAGGGCAGCTGAAAGTGGGAAACTCATAGGCACGCGGGGGCGCGCGACAAGGCGCTCAGCCGTTCCTCAGCCGCGCCTCAGCAAGGGAGCATACCGTTGCCTGGGCGAAACGTTGATCGCCACCCTGAACCTCGAGACGGGAGCACAATGCAGCACGCGACGAGTTTGTCGTTTATCGGGATGCACCTCTTCTGGTGGATGTTCTGGATCATTCTGATCGGGACAGCTTTTACGACGGTGACACCAGTTCGCAAGACTCTGTTGAGGTCTGGTGAGCAGGCGCTCGACATCCTCCGGCGTCGCTATGCCGCCGGCGAGGTCTCCTCCGAGGAATACGAGCGCCGGAAGGCCGTGCTGGAACGGGACGAGCCGAATCCAAGCCCAGCGACGCACGCACATTGATTCCTGAACCTCGCCGCGGGTCGGGCGCGGGAACTACGCCTGGTTCTCGCAGCCGATCCACCAGGCTGGCACGGTGCACAAGAATCAACGACCCAAGCGGAGTCGGTGGAGTGTGGTCTTTCGGTTATTCCGGGTCTCGTTGATTGAATGGCTTCTGACAACGCATGGAGGAAGACAATGGGCTGCTGCAGTGATGTGATGGATCCAGTCGAAGCGTCGTCGTGCTGCACGCCCCAGGACACAGCGGCGCACGCGGCACGGGCAATGCGCGATTCCGGCTGCGGCTGCGCGCCGGTGATCGAGAAGAGGGAAACCCGCAAGCTGGTCGGCGTCGTCACCGAGCGCGACGTCTGTTGCGGCGTGGCGGCGGATGACCGGCGCGCGTCCGCGGTACGCGTCGAGGAAATCATGCGACCCGCCTCTGCGTGTTGTGGCGCAGACGAGTCGGTTGAGGATGCGCGCCAAAAACTTCATGAGGAGCGCGCGACAAGCTTGCCCGTCGTCGATCGCGCGGGAAGCTGCTGCGGCACCGTCAGCATGCATCGTCTCGAAAGGTCGTAGAGCGACGGCTTGGAACATCCACTCGCGCTCGGCGGCCCTGCCGTTGAGGATGAGTGAGTCTTCTCCCGCTACGGCGCGTGCGCGACGGCCGGAGAATGTCTTTCTGCTGGAAACCCTCCGAGCGATCTGAACTTGAGGTGGAAATAGATGAGGAGACTCAGGATCGCCGCGAAAAAGCACCAGAGCGAGACGAGCGCGCGGACATGAACGAGGTACGCCGCGATCAACGACAACAACGCCAACACCCCAAAGAGCCGCAAGAACCCGTGACTCGAGAAGAAGCAACTGAGACATGTCGCCCCGACGTAGAGCACGCCTACGATTAGCAGGTTGGGATGTGGGGTCACATAGACGATGTGCTTCCCGAGGACTTCTGCGACCAACGAGCTGGTCGCGATGGCATGTAGCAGGTAGAGCCCCACTGGAATCCCGGCGGCCAGGAACGCAAAGAGCGTTCGCTTGCGCCATCGCACCCCTTCGAGGATGCCGAGGGCGAGCGGCACGTACATCGGCCACAGCACGTACGCGAATCCCAGGAACGCAATAGTCATTGCCTGCTTGAGCTGTGGTGCCTCATTGCGGAAGGTCACCCAGATTACGCCCTCGATGAGCTGCTGGATCCCGAACAGCAGCGGAATCA
>JANNJV010000417.1:0-11777 GCA_031395945.1 Gemmatimonadota bacterium
GAGTTCGATGAACGCGCCGTAGTCGGTGATCGAGACGACCTTCCCCTTGACCTTGGTGCCGATCGGGTACTTGGCCTCGACTTCCTTCCACGGATAGGGCTGCAGCTGCTTCAACCCGAGCGAGATGCGCTCGCGCTCGCGATCGAAGTCCAGCACCTTGACGTCGAGTTCCTGGCCGATCTGCACGACCTCGCTCGGATGCTGCACGCGTCCCCACGACAAGTCGGTCAAGTGCAACAGGCCATCGATGCCGCCGAGATCGACGAACGCACCGAAGTCGGTGATGTTCTTGACGATGCCTTTGCGCACCTGATCCTTCTCGAGCTCCTTCATCAACTTTTCGCGCTTCCCAGCTCGTTCGTTTTCAAGGATCACGCGACGGGACACGACAATGTTCCGGCGGCGCTTGTTCAGCTTGATGATCTTGAACTCGAACTTCTGACCGAGCAGCTCGTCGATGTTGGGGACGCGACGCAGCGCGATCTGTGAACCCGGCAAGAATGCATCTACGCCCATCAAGTCGACGACGACGCCGCCCTTGATCTTCTTCTGCAGCACGCCCTCGACCGGCTGGTCGCTCTCGTAGGCGACGCGGATGCGCTCCCAGACGCGCATGAAGTCCGCTTTCTTCTTCGAGAGGACGACGGAGCCTTCCTGATCTTCCAGGTGCTCCAACAGAACTTCGACCTCGTCACCTGGCTTGAGGTCGGGCATGTCCTTGAATTCCTCGAGGGGGACAGTGCCCTCGGACTTGAAGCCGATGTCCAGCACCACGACGTTGTCGCGGACGCTCTGGACTTTCGCTTTTACGATTTCGCCTTCGTCGATCGATGCGAGTGAACCCTGATACAGGTCCATCATCCGTTCGTAGTCGGATGATGTGTACTCGTCCTCGTCGTAGAGCTCAGGACGGCGGTTGATCAACGGACGCAGCGTCGCGCGCTCCTGATCGCGCTTCTCTTTTGCGGTGCCGGTCTTCGGGGGTAGTTCAGCCATAACGACCAAAGTGATCTCCAGAACGCGGATTGTTGGCTCGCCGCGCGCGAGGTTAGGGGTTTGGAATTACAGAGCCTTGTAACATACAACGTTCGTTCACAGGCTGGAAGTGCCGTCTCCACGCCGAGTTACAGCGTTTGCCAGTGCCACAATTCGGTCTACCTGCTCCTCCTGAGTCAGGTAGGTGGTATCGACCAGGATGGCGTCAGGCGCTTGCCCGCTTTGCTGCGCGTCCAGCGCATCGCGATGCACGAGCTGGTCGGTTTCATTGGCGATCTCGTCGTCAGATGGGGCTCGCTGAAGTCGTTGCACCAGGCGACGGCGTGCCCGCTCCCATGGGTCGGCCACCAGGAAAATCTTCACGTCCGCGTCCGGAAAGACGATCGTTCCGATGTCTCGCCCATCCACTACAACCGGATGTTCGAGAGCCGCGTCACGAACCAGTTGGTTCACCCAGTTGCGCACGCGCTGCATGCGGGCCACGCGTGAGACGTGTCGGGTGACATTCGGACCACGGATTTCATTTTCCGCCGGAATGCCGTCCAGCTTGGGCGTGAAGCCCTGTTTGGTGGGCGCCAGGCGCACCGTCGTTCGCGCGGCATTCAGGACTTCCTCTTCCGTCCAATCGGCGGCGTCCTTGCCGTCGTCCTTTCGCAAGCGGGCGGCGGTTGCCGCCCGATAGAGCGCGCCGGAGTCCACATGCCGGTAGCCCAACCGTTCGGCGACCCACTGCGCCGTGGATGACTTGCCGGAGGCCGCGGGACCATCGATCGCGATCACGACCTGGCGGCTCATGTGACCACTCGCTTCAGGGTCTTCCAGAACTCGGGAAAGGAGACCGCAACGCAGTCGGGGTCATCCACGGCGATCTCGTTTCCCGCCAATGCGCCAAGAATGCCGAACGACATTGCGATCCGATGATCTCCATGCGTGGTAACGCGGCCGCTGAGTGCGTCCCTGGATCCACGAACGCGGAATCCGTCCGCCAGCTCCTCGGCGTCGGCGCCAAGCGAGCGCAGGTTCGAGACTAATGTGGCGATCCGGTCGCTTTCCTTCACGCGCAGTTCGCCGGCCCCACGGACTACGGACTCTCCCTCGGCTCGGGCCGCTACACAGGCGAACAACGGCAGCTCATCGATCATGGAGGGGACGTCGTCGGCGGCGAGCGAGACACCGCGGAGCGCGGACGGTCGCGCCACCACCGTTCCGACGATCTCGCCGCCCTCCTCTCGGGTCTCCGTCGTGGTGATGTCGGCGCCCATCAGTCGCAGGATGTCGAAGAATCCCGTACGCGTCGGGTTGAGGCACACGTCCGTGAGCGTCAGCTCGCCTTCATCCGCCAGAATGGCCAGGGCCACGAGGAAGGCCGCCGACGAAGGATCCGCCGGCACATCCACGTCTTCAGGGCGCAGTATCTGCCCCGCATCCAGCTCGATCGAAGTACCGCCGTCCCCACACCGAAGATGAACGCCGCGCGCGGTGAGCATGCGCTCGGTGTGATCCCGCGAGAGCTGGGGCTCGTGAATCCACGCGCGCACACCGCCAAGTATGGCCGCCAGAAGAATGGCGCTCTTCACCTGGGCGCTGGCCACTTCCGACTCCCACGTCACGGCCTTCAGCGGCCCGGAACGCACCGTCATTGGCAGACCGCCGTGTTCCGCCAGGTCAACGTGCGCACCCATGGCGCGTAGTGGCGCAGCCACTCGGCCCATAGGCCGCCGGCTCAGGCTGGCGTCGCCGACGAAGGTGGCGTTGAGGCCGGCGCCGGCGACGACGCCCGACATCAACCGCACCGTCGTGCCGCTATTGCCGCAATTCAGGGGTTCGGCAGGAGACGTGAAAAACCGAGGGGCCTTGCCGGTCACGTAGAACAGGTTGGACAAGGACGGCACGTCCGCGCCAAGCGCGCGCAAGACTGTTGCCGTGGACCGGACATCGGCGGAATCCAGAATGTTACGGATTCTGGATTTTCCCCTCGTCACCGCGGCCAGAATCAGGGCGCGGTGGGAGATGGACTTGTCGCCGGGCACGCGGATCGCTCCGCGCACGCGCGTGACGCTTATCGCAACCATGCCTCGAGCGCCGTGGCGACATCGGTCCGCTCATCCCGGTATTTCACGATGACCGGTGTCTGCAGCGAAAGCCCGTGCTGCGATCCCCACCCGGATGCGATGGCGCGAGCGCCCGGCACCACGACGGCGCCTTCCGGAATCTCGAGTGGCGTCGAGCTGCTGCCCTTGATCACGCGCTCCTGCACGAGGTCATACACCGGCGTGCCGCGCGTGAGCACGACACCTGCGCCGAGCACCGCCTTGCGTCGAACGACTGTACCCTCGTACACGCCACAGTTGCCTCCGACGAGCGCATCGTCCTCGATCACCACGGGACTGGCGTTCACCGGCTCGAGGACGCCCCCGATCTGCGCCGCCGCGCTCAGATGCACGCGCTCACCAATCTGCGCACAAGAGCCCACCAGCGCATGCGAATCGATCATGGTGCCGGCGCCCACATAAGCACCCACATTCACGTACATCGGTGGCATGCAAACCACGGTCGACGCCAAATGCGCGCCGCGCCGAACCGAAGACCCGCCGGGCACAATCCGGACGCCGTCCCCCACCGAAAAGTGCCGTGTCGGAAACGTGTGCTTGTCGATAAAACTAAAGCGCGCCTCCGCATCTCTCGGCACTGACATGTCGACCAGCCGTCCGAGCCGGAAGCCAAGCAGGATGCCCTGCTTCACCCAGGCCACCGCACTCCACGCTCCTCGCGCATCCCGGACGGCCGATCGAATTTCACCCGCCTCGAGGGCGCTGAGCAGTTCCTCGATCACCTGTAAGGCGTCGTCGCCGATCCTGGTGACATCCGGCTCCGCGACGAGTTGGCCGATCCGCTGCTCGAGGCTCACGCCAGGGATCCCGCGGCCTTCAGCGCCGCGCGGACGGCGTCAGCGTGCGTGTCGTCGAGCGGCACGAGTGGCAGCCGCAGGCGATTCTCCATCTTGCCGAGCATTGCCATGGCCGCCTTGACGGGTATTGGGTTGGACTCCACGAACGCGGCGCGCATCCACGCGAGCAGCTCGAAATGAATCCGCTTCGCCGACGCGAAGTCGCCGGTGAGCGCCACGTTGCACAACTGGGCCATCTTCTTCGGTGTGGCATTCGACACGACGGAAATTACGCCGTCTCCTCCGGCCGCCATGACCCCGAGCGTCATCTCATCATCGCCGGAGAGCACGGAAAAATCATCGGGGCGTTCCCGTAGAATGTCGAGAACCTGGGCCATGTTTCCCGACGCTTCCTTGACCGCGACGATGTGCCGAACGCGGGCGAGTGCGAGGGTGGTCTTCGCTTCGATGTTGCTGCCGGTACGGCCGGGCACGTTGTATACGATGATCGGCAGGTCCGTCGCGTCGGCGATGCGCTCGAAATGCGCGATGATGCCACGTTGCGGCGGTTTGTTGTACATCGGGGACACGTGCAGCAGATGCGTGGCGCCCGCGGATTTCATGTCCTTCGAAAAGGCCACGGCCTTTGCGGTGTCGTTCGAGCCTGCGCCCGCAACCACTGGGACCCGTCCCCGGGCTTGTTCCACCGTGATCTCGACGACCCGCCGGTGTTCCGCTGGCGTCAGGGTGACCGCCTCGCCCGTAGACCCGCACGGTACCAAAAAGTGAATGCCCTCCGCGATCTGCCAGTCCACCAGGGCCCGCAGCGCGCGCTCATCGATCGCGCCATCCTTGGCGAACGGCGTAACGAGCGCGGTCCCGCATCCCTTCATTCTCTCGGCCATTCTCGTGACCCGCCTCGGGCGTCAGCCCTTCAACACGTCCTGCATGGTGAATGCGCCCCGTTTGCCAATCAGCCACTTCGCTGCGAGCAGCGCGCCGTCCGCAAATACCCGCCGGTCGCGGGCGACATGACCGATGGTGATCTGCTCGAACGGGCCGTCGAAGGTGAACTCGTGCGTGCCCGGTACGGATCCCACGCGCACGCTCGTGATGGGAATGTCCCTGCCCCATTCCGCGGCCGCGAGCTTCTCGAGGCTCACGGCCGTGCCCGACGGCGCGTCCTTCTTGGCGACATGATGTGTCTCGGTGAGGTGCACGTCGAACCCCGGCGCGGCCTTGAGGGCGCGCGCGGCCGCCTTCACGATCTCGCCGAACGCGGCCACGCCGATTGAAAAGTTCGGCGCCACCAGCACGCCGCATCCCAGACGCACCGCGAGCTCCTCGACATCGCGACGCTTCTCGTACCAGCCCGTGGTGCCCACCACGACTGGGCACCCGCACTCCAGCGCCGCCGTGATGTTCGCGACCGCGGCCGCGGGCGTTGAGAACTCGACGGCGACTTCGGCGTCCTTTAGCGCGGCGCGGGTAATGGTGGGTGCGTCGCCCCCGTGCGGATCGATGCGGCTCACCACCTGGAAATCCCGCTCCGGGGCGAGCTGCTCGATGGTCCGGCCCATCTTGCCCATACCGATGATCGCGAGACGCAGCATCAGGACCGGTCCTCGAAGAATTCCGCGTGCAGGCGCTGCATCAGGCGATTCACGTCGTCGCCGTCCACGACCATGGTCAAGTTGATCCCGGTCGCGCTGAGGGACAGCATGTACAGGCGGGTGTCGCCGATGGCGGCCAGGGCGCGCGACATGGAACCACCGCTCTCACTCAGCGCCGCGCCCACGAGGGCAACGATCCCGCGATTGCGTTCGATGGCGACGTCGCCGAGCTGGCGCAGCTCGCTCACCAGCTCCTCGAGGCGATCCGCATCGTCGATGGTGACCGACACCGAGACCTCTGACGTGGCCACGACGTCCACCGACGTCTTGTGGCGCTCGAACACACCAAAGAGCTCGCGGAGAAATCCTTCGGTCAGCAACATGCGCGGCGAGCGTACCTTGACGAGTGTCACGTTGTTCTTGCCAGCGATGGCTGTCACGGGACGCTTCGGCGCGTCGAACGTGATCAAGGTGCCGCGCCCCTCGGGCTTCCGCGAGTTCAGGACACACACCGGAATGCCGATCCGGACGGCAGGCGCGATCGTGTACGGGTGCAGGACCTTGGCACCAAACGACGCCAGCTCCGAGGCTTCCTCGAACCCGACCTGATCGATAGGCCGCGCGGAGGGAACCACGCGCGGGTCGGCCGTGAGCATGCCGTCGACGTCCGTCCAGATCTCGATCGCCTCGACGCGAAGCGCGGCGCCGATGAGCGACGCGCTGTAGTCGGAGCCGCCGCGGCCCAACGTGGTGGTGATGCCTCCCTTGAGGCTCGATCCGATGAAGCCGCCGAGCACCGGAACGCGTCCCTCCCGCACCAACGGCGTCAGATGCTGGCGCGCGGCTTCCGCGATGGCATCTACCTGGGGCTCGGCACGCGTGAACTGGCTATCGGTGATCATCACCTTCCTGGCATCGACGTGCTCGGCCGGCATCCCGGCACGCTGGAACGCGGCCGTGATCAGCAACGATGACAACTGCTCGCCGAAAGCGGCGACGGCGTCCAGGCTCCTCGGAGTCAGGTCCCCCAACACCGACAGCGCTTCCGCGAGGCTCGCGAGCTCGTCGAACATGCTGCTCAACTCATCGGTCACTTCCTGCAGGTCGTCGCCAAGGAGCGCGGCGGCTTCCTTGAGGTGGCGCTCCCGGAGATTCTCGACGGCGCGCATGGCGCCAATGAGCTGTCCACGCGCGGCCTGCTCCGCGAGCGCGATCAGCACATTGGTTGCGCCGCCCAACGCGGACACGACCACAATGGGCTGCCGATCGAGTCGCGCCTTGATGATGGACGCGGTGCGCCGAATGGCCTCCGCGTCGCCCACCGACGTCCCCCCGAACTTGCAGACGATCACGTGAGTACGATGCGTCCGGTGGCTGCCATGAGCTCGGCGTTCAGTACCGACGCGCCGGCGGCTCCCCGGATGATGTTGTGCCCCAGCGCAACCAGCCGCACGTCGAAGAGCGGGTCGGACCGCACCCGGCCCACTGTTACAGACATTCCTTTCCCCGCGTCGACGTCGCGACGCGGCTGGGGGCGATCGGGTTGCGTCGCGACGATAATCGGACGCTCCGGCGATGACGGCAGACCGATCGCGGCCGCGGCACCGCGCCACCCTGCGAGCGTTGCCTCTATCTCCGCGGGTTCCGCCTTGCGCTCCAGCTCCACCGACATCACGACGGTATGCCCGTGCTGCACGGCCACACGGTTCGTGTGTGAGCTGACGACGATGGCCGCATCCTCGATGCGATCCCCGTCACGGCGTCCCAGAAACTTGCGAACCTCGGCTTCGAGCTTCGGCTCTTCGTCCTTGATGTACGGAATGACGTTGCCGAGGATGTCCAGCGACGGCACACCGGGATATCCGGCACCGGAGACCGCCTGCATCGTGGCGATGAAAAGTCGTTTGACGACGTAGCGCTCATGTAGCGGGGCGAGTGGCAACACCGCAGCGATGGCCGCGCAGTTCCCGTTCGTGACGATCGCTCCCGCCCACTTGCGATTCTTCCGCTGCGCCTCAAGGACCTCGAGGTGGTCGGGATTCACCTCGGCGATCACCAGAGGAACGTCCGACTCCATGCGGTAGTTCTTGGCGTTGCTGAGCACCGCGCGGCCCGCCTTGGCGAAGGCCGGCTCGGCGTCGCCGGCCACGCTGGAGTCCAGGGCGGAAAACACCACCGGCGATCGCACGCTCTTCGGATCGCATGGCAGCACCGTCAACCGCGCGACGCGGTCCGGGATCGCGTCGTCGCCAATCCATTTCGCCGCCTCTAGGTACGTCCGGCCGGCCGACCGCTCCTAGGCGGCCACTTCCGCGAGCTCGAACCAGGGGTGGTTCACCAACAGACGCACGAATGCCTGTCCGACGGCGCCAGTCGCGCCCAGCACCGCCACGGGAAGTCGCGACGCACCAAAGGGCGACTGCCGCATCACGATTTCAGGAGCGTACGCACGATCCGCTCGTACGCGTCCACCGAGGCGCGCAGCTCATCCACCGCGATGAATTCGTCGGCTGTATGCGCGACATGGATGGAGCCGGGACCGAACAGCAGAGGCTTGCCCCATTTCGTGAGCAGCGGAATGTCGGATGTATAGGCCACCGGGGCGATGTCGAATCCCGGAATCGTCTCGAACTTCTGCGTCGGGATGTGCGATCCGTACTCGATCTCAGCCTTGTCGCCCACCCACTTCTCGACGGACTTCTTGAGTGGCGCCACGTCGCCCACCAACCGGAACATCAGCTCGACTTCAGCGAGATCCGGAATGATGTTGCCGGCCGTGCCCGCGCGAATCGTTCCAATGTTGACTGTCGTCGCGCCCAAGTCCTTATCCGTTGGCAGATCGAGCTTCGCGATGGTGGGCAGTAACGCCAGCATCGGTTCGATCGCGGATTTGCCCAGTTCAGGGTACGCCGAATGCGCGGCGCGGCCACGAAAGCGAAGGATCACTCGCAGCGAGCCTTTCGCACCGCTGGCAAGCTTGCTTTCCGTCGGCTCGCCGTTGACGAGGTATTTGCTGCTCGGCGACAAACGGTTTGCCGCGCGGGCGCCGTCAGAACCCTGCTCCTCTCCAACCACGAAGAGGAGATCCACCCGCTGCTCGCCGGCCTTCGCCAACTTGTCGGCGGCGGTGAGCATGGCGGCCGCGATCCCCTTCGCGTCACTCGCGCCGCGGCCGTAGATGCGCCCATTCTCTTCGCGCGGCGCGATGTACGGCGGCACCGTGTCGAGGTGCGTCGAGAGCGTTACGCCCTTGCCCTTACGCGTCGCCCAGATGTTGGCGCGACCCTTGGTGACTTCCTGCAGTTCCACGTTCCAACCGCGGGCCAGGAGCCAGCGAGAGACGAACTCGACCGCCTCGCTTTCGGCGCCGGTAGATGACTGGATGGCAAGCAGTTCCGCGGCGAGCGCGACAACGTCGGTCATGCGATCAAAGCTAGATGTGCCGTGCCCGCCGCGTCAGCGTGGACCATGGTCATGCGAGGTGCGCCAGCGGACCTCAGGCCGGCGTTGTGAGTTGATCGGACGCGCTCAGCGGTCCCTTCTCCCCTCGCGCGTGCTCGATGAACATCTGCTGCGCGAGCCTGTTGGCTTCCTTGACGTACTCGTCATGATGCCGCTCGCCAACCTCGCCAAGCTGCGCGAGTGGTTGAATGTTCAGCGCCCGGCCGGCCTCGCGAAATGTCTTGAACGTATCCTCGCCCTGCCGCGCCATGACGATGTCACTCACCAGCCGGAGGAAATCACTCTCGCGCGCTGCGTCGGCGAGATCTCGAGCAATGCCGATGGCAAGGCCGGCGGCTTTCTTGGCGAGCCCTTCCGTGACGCCGAGCGTACGCTGATACTCTTCGAGCATGCGTTGATGTTCGCGCGCTTTCGGTATGAAGCGCGTGCAGAGGTCGCGAAAGCGCGGATCCTCCGCCTGGCCTTCGTGATCTTCCAGGCCGCGAAGAAACGCGCGATGCTGCACCGCCGCGTTGGACACCTGGCCTTTCACAAAATCGATTCCACGCTCCATGGCTCACTCCGTTAACAGACGGTGAGCCAGGGGTGCAGTTTGCGGGCCGCCGGGCAGCATTGCGTCGCCCGGCGGCCCGCGGCCGTCGCAACGAGGCTCAGCAGATTCTCCGTTCGCCGCGCTCGCCTGCGACGGGTTGGATAAAGCGCCAGAAAGTGGACTGAAACCTCTCGAATGCGGGCACCATGCGCGCGTCGATGTGCGCCGGGTCGATCGATAATGGCCGGTCGGCCAGGTCGGTGGCGCGGATGACGACGATGCACAAACGGCCATTCGCGCCCAGCCCATCCACGCGAAACCAGTACTTCGTCGTGCCGTCCACGAGCACGCTGGGCCGATCGGCATAGGGGAAAAAGCGACCCGTGACCACGGCTTGGGGCGGCGACGCTGCCGGTCGAAGCAACGATCGGCCGTCGGAGTACCGCTCCGGCTCGACGGTGGGTGTCAGACCGAGGTAGTCGAAGATCGTGGGCCAGACGTCCGCGTGGGACGTGAGTTCGGCGCTCCGCTGCGTGGGCGACAGCGCCGCCTTCGGCAAGCCCAGGACAAATGGAACGACGATCTTCTCGTTCCAGAACGTGGCGGACGCGTGCCCGAACACACCGTGATCCCGAATCTCCTCACCATGGTCCGACGTCGCCATGAGCACAGTACGCCCCGCATCGAAATCGTCACGCACGAGATTCCACGTCTGTCCAAAGAAATCATCGGCCTGGAGAACGTCGTTCATGTAGTTCGTCCGCGCCCTGGGTCCGACGGACGGATATTTCCGGAACGCAGGTTTCGCCGACGTGAACGGGTAGTGCGGCGTATAGAAGAACCCGAGCACGAAGTAGGGCTTCCCGTCCTTGCGACGCAGCTCGATGAATCTCGCGAGCATCGCAATCGCCTCATCATCGCCCGCCGGGTACGCGACTTCGTCGAAGGACTGGATGAGCTGGTCCGACGGGTAGGGACTCAAGCGGGAACTCGCGAGGAGAAACGTGTGATACCCATTGCGCTTCAGGACTGCCAGCGGATATGCCTGGACGCGGGATTCCATGAACGCATGGAACGCCTGTCCGCGGATGGCGTACAGCAAGCCAAAAATGCCTGCTTCGGACACATGCCCGGTGCTGAAGTGGCGTTCCGATTGAATGGCATCGGTGCGCGCGCCAAAGCGCCACAGGTTGGGCGTCAGCTCGGGCGTGAACATGTCGCCGCGCAGGCCGTCGGCCACCCAGAAGACGACATTGGTCTTTCGCGCCAACGCTGGAGCGGCTAGCGATTCTGGCACGACTGGATACCCGGCCCCGCCAACGCTGGCGGCGACGGGAATGAAGGGGCGCGCCGATGCCCGGAGGAGCAGTTGTCGTCCGAGCGGCAGCGCTCCGATGAACTCGGCGCGGTCCGACGCGATCTCCTCTTCCCCGGACCTGAACAACATCAAACCGCCCGGCACCGCCACCAACATTGCCGCCCCACACGCCCGCGCCAGCGCGCCGTCGCGCCAGCGGACCAGTCGAACCGCGACGGCGCACAGCAACAACTCGGTGCCCAGTAGCGTGAGTGCAGCGATGGTCACCCGCAGCACTTCGGCGGGCTGAATGCCGAGATCACGGCGCAACGCTGCGTCTGCGAGAATGCTAAAGACGTCGAACTCGTAGAGATGGATGCCGTAATCCTGAAACAGCAGCACCTCGATCAGCGCGAGAACGATGAGCGCGGTCAGCCCGCCGGCGAGCGCCAGGGGTGGAATGGCCCGCGACCATCGCGTCCGCACGGCGCGTTGCTCGTGTTTGCGCGTTCTCCGAGCGACGGTGCCCGCGACGATCAGCGCGCCGACAATCAACGCACCCAGCAACGAGACGGCGTAAATCGCAAAGCCGGCGAAGGCGCGCTGCATACCGGCCCAGTCCGGGTGCAGTGGATCCATCACCGCCCCCAGCAGCTTGTCCGTCCGCGATTGCAGGTAAACAATCAGACCCACGACGTTGATGAATACCATCAGCGTCGCGACGCGAATGCGGGAAGATGCCGGGAGACGGACTCGAACCGTCACGCCCTTGCGGGCTTGGGATTTTAAGTCCCATGCGTCTACCACTTTCGCCATCCCGGCTGGGTCATGCCGACGGGCCCGCTCATTACGACAGAAGCCATGCACTATCCGTCACAGAAGCGCAAACGGCGGAGGAACGGACCTGGCCGCTCCCCCGCCGTTCGAATGGTTGTGTCAGAGCGGGAAACGGGACTCGAACCCGCGACCCCAACCTTGGCAAGGTTGTGC
>JANNJV010000431.1:0-8729 GCA_031395945.1 Gemmatimonadota bacterium
CGCGCGCGGCGGCCGCGATGGACTCGCCGATACAAACAAGAGCGCGCGCACCGGTGAGGCGCGCGCGCTCGATTACTGCTTCCCTGTCCTGATCAAAGGCCGCGTCTGCGAGGTGGACATGACTGTCCACGAACGTGGCCATGGCGACGACGCTTCTACCGGGTCGCTACGGGTGCGTCAGCTCGATCGCGCTTGCGCTCCTCCGCGAGCGCTCGGGTCGTGCCCTTTTTCTCGCCGTCCGACCGCGGCCAGCGCCGTTCGATGTAGAGCAGCAACGCTGTCGCCACATAGATCGAGCTGAATGTGCCCGTGAAGATTCCGAACGTCATAACCCACGCAAATGGGCGAATGACCTCGCCGGCGAACAACAGCAGCGCGATCGTCGCGGAGAGCGTCGTCGCATGCGTCATGATCGAACGCGGCAGCGTCTCGTTGATGGAGCGGTTCATCACGTCGCGCAGCGATTCTTTACGCTGCTTCTTCAGGTTCTCACGCACGCGATCAAAGATGATGATCGTGTCGTTCAGCGAATAGCCGATCACCGTGAGGATCGCCGCCACTACGGTCAGCGAGACCTCCAGGTGCAGCATCATGATGAACGCGAGCGTCGTGAAGATGTCGTGCGCCGTCGCGATCACCGCCGCGACCCCGAACCGCCACTCAAATCGGATGGCGAGATAGATCATGGTGATGACGAACGAAATCAGAATGGCGAAGACCGCGTTGCGCCGCAGCTCGGCCCCCACCTTGGGCCCGACGAATTCGCTGCGCAACACGTTCACTCCGGTCTCGCCAAATCGCTGCTTGAGCGCGATACCGATGCGTTTTGAAGTGCTATCACCCGCCGCCGCGGTGTTCTCGCCTCCCTGCGGTTGCGCGCGCACCGTGTAGGAAGTGGCATCGCCGAACTGCTGAATCTCGGCGTGCCCGTAGCCTGCCTGCGCCACGGTCGCGCGGATGTCATCGATCTGCGGTGCCTGCGTGAATTGCAGCTGCATCAGCGTACCGCCCGTGAACTCGATGCTATAATTGACGGCGCGGCCACCCGTCAGGGTGCGTTGCGTCAAAATGCCGACGCCAATCGCGATCCACACGATGGTCAAGACGACCATGTGCTTCCACCATTTGATGAAATCGTAGTTGGTTCCGTGCAGAAGACGCAGCATCAGATGCTCAGCGTCTGGGTGCCGCGCGAGCGCTGCAGCCAGAGTAGGTAAAAGGTGCGGACCACGAAGATGGCGCTGATGAGGGAGGCCACGATGCCCGCGATGAGCGTCACCGCAAATCCCCGTACCGCGCCAGTGCCGTACTGATACAGCACCGCAGCCGTCAGAATGGTGGACACGTTCGAATCGATGATCGCGGGCATGGCGTGGCGAAATCCTTCGTCGATCGCCGTTCGCACGGTTTTCCCGCGATCCATTTCCTCACGTATTCGTTCGAAAATCAGCACGTTGGCGTCTACCGCGATGCCGATCGACAGCACGAACCCAGCGATACCGGGCAATGTGAGCACGGCGTTGAATCCGGCGAGCGTCGCCAACGTAAACAGCACGTAGAAGCCGAGCGCCGCCACCGCCAGCACGCCCGAAAGGCGGTAATACACCACCATCACGAGCATTACGAGCGTCACAGCGATCAGCGACGCGCGCACGCCCTTGTTGATGGAGTCGCGGCCAAGGCTCGGTCCGATGCTGCGAATCTCCGCGACCTTCAGCGGGACCGGCAGCGCGCCCGCGCGCAGTACGAGCGCCAGGTCCTGCGCGGCCGCCAGGTCCTTCCCGGCCATGGTGATCTGGCCCCTGGTACCGATGGCACTCTGGATGACGGGCGGCATCCCGATCACGCGCTTGTCGAGCACGATGGCCATGTAGTCACCGACGTGCCTGCCGGTTTCGTTCCGGAACCGACGGCCGCCCACGTTATCCAGCTCGAACTGCACGATGGTGCCTTCCCCTGGAACCTGATTGGGTCGGGCGTCCGTAAGGAACTCACCGGTGATGATCGGCCGTTCGTCGGTGACATAGAGCGTCTTGTACCAAGCGCCCGCGATGACGCTGGAATCGCTGCCCCAAATCAGCTCCTTCGCGGGCGGCAACGAGCGGCGCAGCGCCGAGTCGGCGAGAAACCTGTTTATCGTCGCCACGTCGCTGCTCTTCACGAAGTATTCGCCCGGGATTCTGCCCTGTTGAATCAGGTTCGAGAACGCGCCCCCGCCGGCGATCGCGGTGTCGGCCGTGGCCGAGTCTGTGCGCGGTTTTCCGGAATCCGTGGCGGTGAGCAAGCCCTGAAGCGGACGCTGACCTGCCGGAGCCGGAGGCGCACCGGTCGCGCTGGTAGTCGCCGAGGCCAGCCGCCGCTCCTTCACGACAGCATCGAGGCGGGGCAGCGTGCGCTCGAGCGCCTGCGTCTTGTCGGTGATCTTGAATTCCAGAAACGCCTGGTTCTGAACCACCTGTAGCGCACGCTCCTGATCGGCGATACCGGGCAGCTCGACGATGATGCGATCGTTGCCGGCTTTCTGAATGACCGGCTCGGAGACGCCGAAGCCTTCGATGCGATTGCGCACTGTTTTAAGTGCCCGATCGATGGCTTCAGACTTGTCCGCCACTGCCTGCTTGGAGTCGTCGACTTCGAGGGCGATGTGCATGCCGCCCTGCAGATCGAGGCCGTATCGCAGCGGAACGTGCCGCTCGACGGTTTCGCGCACGAGTCCGTCGGGGCCGCGCACGCGCGTGGTGCGGTTACGCGGGAAAAGTGTCCAGGCGGCGAGCGCCGTGAGGCTGGCGATGATGATCAGCCGCCACTTCAAGGTGAACATGTGCTACAGGAGGGAGGAAGTGTTTGTCCCGGAACCTTTTAGGTTAGCCGGGGGCACAAGCGCAGTCAACGCGGCGCGAGCATTTTCCGCATCCTTTTTGAGCTGCGCCACGAGTTCCGTTGGGCCGGCGAACTTCATGGTATCCCGCAAGCGCGCGACGAACTCCACACGGACCGTCGTTCCGTACCAATCGCCCGACGCATCGAACGCGTGGACCTCCAACGACACGTTGTCATCCCCAAACGTCGGTCGAGGTCCCAGGTTCATCATGCCGCCAAAGGCGGCATTCCGGCCTTCGACGCGTACCGCATAGACGCCGTGTGGCGGCAGCAACTTGCGTCGCGTGCCGAGCGCGAGGTTGAGCGTGGGGAACCCAAGCGTTCGTCCACGACCTTCACCTGGCGTCACCTGGCCCGAGAACGAATAGCGGCGGCCCAGCCCATCGAAGGCTCGGGCAAGGTCGCCATGCGCTACGGCGCGTCGAATGGCCGTCGACGAAATCGGTGCTCCGTCCGAGCCCACGACGGCAGGTACGACTTCCACGGGAAAGCCGCGCTTCCGGCCGATCATGCGCAACGACTCGACGTCCCCTGCCCTGCCGCGCCCGAATCCGTGGTCGTGGCCAATGAGCAACTCCTTCATCCCGTACGAGCTGATGAGCACGCGCTCGACGAATTCCTCGGCCGAGTACGACGCCAGCTCCACCGTGAACGGCACGACGGCGACGTAGTCGATAGACGTTTGCGCGAGCGCCTCGAGTTTTTCGTCCCAGCGGGTGAGTAGCGGCGGAGCGGCCGACGGATTCACAATGTCGAGCGGATGCGGGTCGAACGTGACCGCGATGCTCGCCACGCCGCGTTCGCGCGCGCGCGCGGCTGTTCGGGCCAGCACCAGTGCGTGGCCGCGATGCATACCATCGAAGGTGCCGCACGTCACGACCGATCCGTTTTGCGCATGCGGCAGCGCGTCCGACCCTTCACGCATCGCGCATCACCACCTTGGGGCGCCAGTTTTCCCCGTCGCGCACGGCCACGGCCAGCAGCTCGTCGTGGTGGCACAGCGCCGCGATCTCTCCCGATGTCTGCGCAGCGATGTTCTGACCGTGCGTCACCCGCTTGGCGTCCAGATCGTCCAATGCCTGCCGCGGCAACTGGCCCACCGCCGCGGTTGGCGCGAGCAGTCGGAATTCTCCTCGTTCCACTGCGTCGAGCGAATATGCATCGGCCAGGTCGAACCGTCCGCTGCGCAACCGCCGCAGCTCGACCAGGTGGGCTTCGCTACCCGTGGCTTCGCCCAGGTCGCGCGCCAGGGCGCGCACGTAGGTGCCGCCGGAGCAACTGATCTCGACATCGAGGTCTGCGCCCTCCCGACGCAACACGCGCCATTCATACACCGTGACGCCCACCGGCTCGAGCGCCATCGGCGCTCCGCGCCGTGCCGTGGCGTACGCGCGGACGCCTCCGACCTGCTTCGCCGAAAATGCGGGCGGCCGTTGCACCAGATGTCCCGTCAGCGACGGGATGACGCGCTCGACCACCGCCTGCTCGGGCGGCGGCGCCTCGGCGATGGTCTCACCGTCACGATCATCGGTAGTGGTGCGCGCACCGAACCGGATGCGGGCGCGATACACTTTGGGCTCGGCGTCCAGGAACGGCACCAGGCGAGTCGCGCGGCTCACGAGCAGGAGGAGCAGGCCCGTGGCGAACGGATCGAGAGTGCCGGCGTGGCCGATGCGCCGGATGCCAAGAACGCGCCGCGCCCGATCGACCACGGCATGCGAGGTGATCCCGGCGGGCTTGTCGACGAGCAGCAGCCCGTCAGTCCCGCGTTCCCTCATCTCCGGTCTTCGGCTCGCGGACCTGCGCCAACAGCGACTCGATGCGCGCCGCGTGCGCGACGCTTTCGTCAAGCTTGAAGCTCAACTCGGGCGCAATGCGCAGCGCGAGGGATTTCGCCAGCCGGCTTCGCAGGTGCCCCTTCATACTCTCGAGCGCCTCGAGCGTCGCGGCGCGCTCGGTATCGGTCCCCAGGATGCTGACGTAGATTTTCGCCTGCCGCAGATCCCGCGGCACGTCCACCGCAGTGATGGTGACCATGCCGATCAGGCGCGGGTCCTTCGCGCCTACGCGCAAAAAGGTCGCGACGTCCTCGCGAATGGCCTCGGCCACGCGATCGGCGCGTCGATTATCGGCCATGCGTCATTCGTCCCGAGTCGGCATGCGTCTGCGAAGCCAGCGGTTCCCGCCGCCGCGCCTCAGCTAGCGGCCGCCGAATCGGCGAGGGTGCGCGCCACTTCTTCGGTGCGGTATGCCTCGATCACGTCGCCCGCCTTGATGTCGTTGAAGTTCTCGATTCCGATGCCGCATTCGAAGCCTTCACGCACCTCGCGCACGTCGTCCTTGAACCGACGCAGCGACGAGATGGTGCCGTCGTACACTTCCACGCCATCGCGCACGAGCCGCACGCGGCCCTGACGGTTGATCACACCGCTGCGCACCATGCAACCGGCGATGGACCCGATGCGCGACACCTTGAACACCTCGCGGATGATCGCCTCGCCCAGCACGACCTCGCGCTTTTCCGGACGCAGCATGCCTTCGAGCGCGGCGCGCACGTCGTTGACCGCTTCGTAGATGATGCGGTACAGCTTGATCTCCACACCTTCGCGTTCGGCGGTGGTGCGTGCGTTGTTGTCTGGCCGAACATGGAAGCCGACGATGATCGCGCCGGACGCCTTGGCGAGGCCGATGTCGCTCTCGTTAATGGCGCCAACGCCGCGGTGGATGATCTCCACCTGGACTTCGGTGTTGGACAGTTGCTGGAGCGCGTCCGCGAGCGCTTCGGACGGCCCGCCCTGATCGGCCTTGATGACGATGCGCAGGTTGCGGCTCTGTCCGGGCGCGGTCTGCGACATGAAGTCCTCGAGCGACACGCCGCGGCCGGTGCGCCTGCTCTTGGCCTCGCGGTCCAAGCGCTGGCGCCGCTGTGCGATGTCGCGCGACGACGTCGCTTCCTCGACCACCAGTAGCTGATCGCCGGCCATGGGAACTCCTTCGGCGCCCAACACCTGCACCGGAATCGCCGGTCCGGCTTCCTTCAGACTCTTGCCACGTTCGTCCATGAGCGCGCGAACGCGGCCGGCAAACATGCCGGTAATGAAGTCGTCACCGACCCGCAACGTCCCGCTCTGGACGAGCACCGTCGCGACCGGACCCTTCCCCGCGTCCAGCTGCGCTTCGATGACCGTGCCGCTCGCGCGCCGATTGGGGTTCGCCTTCATGTCCAGGATTTCGGACTGGAGCAGGATGGCTTCCAGCAACTTGTCGATATTGGTGCCCTTCTTCGCGGAGATCTCCGCCGACAGGGTCTGGCCACCGAACTCCTCCAGGACGATGCCGTGCGCGAGGAGTTCCTGCTTCACCTTGCCCGGATTGGCCTGGGGCAGGTCGATCTTGTTCACGGCCACGACGATCGGCACGCCGGCGTTCTTGGCGTGCGAGATGGCTTCGATGGTCTGGGGCATGACCGAATCGTCGGCTGCCACGACGAGCACCACGATGTCGGTGACCTGTGCGCCGCGCGCGCGCATCGCTGTAAAGGCCTGGTGGCCTGGTGTGTCGAGGAACGTGATCTTCTTTCCATTCCCCACGGTCACGTGGTACGCGCCGATGTGCTGCGTAATGCCGCCGGCTTCGCCAGCGACGACGTTGGCCTTTCGGATGTAGTCCAGGAGCGAAGTCTTACCATGGTCAACGTGACCCATGATGGTCACGACCGGAGGACGCGACACGAGCTCCTCGGCCGTGTCCGCGACGACCGTCAGCGCATCTTCGGCCTGATACTCGTCTTCGCGAACGGCCTGGAAGCCGAACTCGCCGGCGATCAGCTCGATCTGGTCGAAGTCGAGGCGCTGATTGATCGTGATCATCAGCCCCATGTTCTTGAACGCGAAACCCACGATCTCGGTGGCGGGCAGCTTGAGGATCTGCGCCAGCTCGTTGACCGTGATGAACTCGTTGACGCGAATGATTTTCTTCTCGCGCTCGGCCGCTTCCGCCAGTCCAGCCTCGCGACGCTCGCGCACTTCGCCACGCATGTCGCTGGCGGAACGGCGCGACGGCGCGCCGCGCATGGCGGCGAGCGTCTTGGAAACGTTCGCGTCGATCGCTTCCTGGTCCGCTGCCCCACGCTTGCCCTTGCGACGGCGCCCGCGGTCCGGCGGCGCAGTACCAACGCCACCACCACCGCCCCCACCACCACCCCCACCTCCACCTCCGCCGCCTCCGCCACCACTCGGCGGTCCGCCCTGGCCCGTCGGTCTGCGCTCATCACGGCGCGTGGCGTTCGCGCCACCGGGCGTGGCCGACGCCACTGGACGTGGCGGGCCGAAGCTACCGCCGGTCATGGGACGCGGGCGCGGCGCACCAGGCGTGATGGGACGCGGGCGTGGACGCCCCGGTGCTGACGTTCCACCGCCGGCGGACGCCGTGCCCATTGGCGTGTGCTGATGCTCTCTCGTCGACTCTCGCGGTACGGCCGGTGCTGACGGCGATTCCATCGCGGTTTCCTCGTCCAGATCCGCGGTGGAATACGACTCAGGCGACGGCGCGTCGACGACAGTCGGCTCCACGTACGCCTCGGCTTCCGCGGCGGCGGCGGCAGCTTCTACGGCTGCAGCTTCGACCGCAGCCGCTTCTTCGGCGGCAGCGGCGACGTCAGCTCGGCGACGCCGGCGGACGGTGGGCGCGGTTTCTTCTACGGCCGGCGCGGCCGGTGCGGCGACCTTGGTGGCCTTCGCCGCCTTCACGGTCTTCGTCACTTTGGGCGGCTTGGCGGGTGTCGCCGTCGCAGCAGCGACTTCCGCGGGCGCGCGTCGTCTGCGCGCTGGCGCGGACGGCGCGTTCTGCTTGTCCGCGCGCTGCCGCTTTTCGCGCTCCCATCGCGCGCGAATGCGCGACACCTGGTCGTCGCTCAGCAAGCTGGTCGCTCCACGGGCAGGCACGTCCATCTGCCGAAGCAGTCCCATCACTTCGTCAGCGGAGATCCCGAATTCAACAGCCATGTCAGAAACGCGCTTACTCAATCCATCCTCCTTCTAGCCCCGATGCGGAGCTGAATCCATCAGCTCGCGAATTCCACGCGCAAGCTGCCGATCTACGATGCCTACCGCCGCCGTCTGCTCGCGACCGGCGACCTGACCGAGCCCGATGGCCGACGGCGCGTACACAATGCGGACGTTACGCGCTTCGAGCAGCGGTACCACCTTGGCCAAACTGTTTTTCGATGCGTCCTGCGCCACCACCGCCAGTGCCAATTTCCCACTCTTCGCCGCGTCGCGCACGCGTTCCACACCCACCACGGCGCCGCGAGAGCGGACACCGAGACCCACCAGACGCAGCACGCGTTGCGCGACCTGCTCGTTCAACTAATCGCCCTGTTTGGGGGTACCCTCGACCGAGGCGGTTTCACCTTCTTGTCCCGCCGCGGCTTCTTCACTGCCTTCTTCCGTCAACTCGTCGATGATCGTCATGAGCCGCTCGGCGTCATCCGCCGTGATGCCCGGCAGTTTGACGAAGTCTTCCTTCTCGAGATCGATGATGTCGTTCAGCGTCTTGTAGCCGCCTTCCTCCAGGATTGCGACGGTCGCCGGCGCCATGCCCTGAATCTCGGACAGGCGGACGTCGGCCGCCTCGTCGCCAGGCAGCGGCGCGAAAATGCCACCCTCGGCCCCGCGCTCCAGCCACTCGCGACTTGAGTAGAGATCGATCTTCCACGCCGTGAGCTCGGAGGCGAGGCGCACGTTCTGGCCGTTGCGTCCGATGGCCAGCGACAGCTGGTCTTCGTCCACGACCGCCTGGATGGTCTTGGTGTTCGGATCGCTGAAGACGCGTGCCACCCGCGCCGGCGC
>JANNJV010000569.1:0-10696 GCA_031395945.1 Gemmatimonadota bacterium
CAGGTGCTACAGACCTCACTGCGACGACTCGCAATGATTTCGCTGCCGCCGTAGTAGACACTTATTCGCCGGCGCAGGGTTTGATTGTTCACAAGGTCAAGGTTGAAAAAGGAATCCTGAAAGTAGGCGATACGGTTTCGGCTGAGGTAGATGTTGAGAAACGGGATGCGACACGGCGTAATCATACGGCGACTCACCTGATGCACGCCGCGTTGCGTGAAGTTCTGGGAACTCACGTCAAGCAGGCCGGTTCAGTAGTGGCGCCAACGTACCTGCGGTTCGATTTCACCCACTATCAGCCATTGACCACCGACGAGATCGAAGAAATAGAACGCCTGGTGAATTATCACATTCTGCGCAACGAACCGGTGCAAACCAATGAGATGGCTGTCGAAGAAGCCATGCGTTCAGGCGCGATGGCCCTGTTTGGTGAGAAGTATGGCGAGAAGGTGCGCGTGCTTTCAATCAAAGGGGCGGGAGGCGCTGAGGACATTTTCTCCAAAGAGTTATGCGGTGGCACGCACGTTCGTGCGACCGGGGACATCGGCTTATTCAAGATCACGAGTGACGAATCGATTGCCTCCGGAGTGCGGCGGATAAGGGCCGTCACGGGCGTCGATGCGTTTGCGCGTTTCCGCGTCGATCCCAGACGAGGCTGCCGTTGGGATCGGCCAACACGGGGGCCTCCGCCGCCGACAGTGGAGCCTTTATGGAATCCCGCGGCGGCCGCGCGGCGCGCAGAGAATCGCGGCGCGTCAGCGTGTCGCGCTGAAGCAAGGAATCTTCGCGGGCCGGTAGCGGCACGCGCACGTCGCGCGTGGTGTCCCGTTTGGCGGTCGTGTCGCGGCGGACAGTGGTCGTATCCCCCCTGCCGCGCAGAGTATCACGCCCTGTGCGGGTCGTGTCGCGCGCCTGGGCGTGGGCGTCGCCGTGCAAAACGGCCCCGACCATCAGGCCGAGGCCGAGCCGCCTGACGACGCACCAGACGCGGCGCGTCAGCCGGACCGCCCCGCCCGTCCGCGCACGAATTCGACGAACGTTCCAACCGGAACGCCCGTTGGGCCGGCCGGAATCGTGGCGAGATCGCTCTCGCTGTAAGCCGTGCCTGCGATGTCGAGGTGAACCCATGGATACCCGTCGACGAACTCTTTCAGGAAAAGCGCTGCGGTAATTGTACCCGCGGGACGGCCTCCGGAGTTCTTGATGTCGGCCACGTCCGACTTGATGAGCGGCATGAAATCATCCCAGAGCGGCAATGGCCAGCCGGGCTCCGATGCACGCTTCCCTGCGGCGAGCACTTCCTGGACCACGTCATCGTCGGTCCCCATCACGCCGGTGGCGGTATGGCCAAGGGCAATGACGCATGCGCCCGTGAGTGTAGCGGCGTCGATGACGACCGCGGGAGAAAACCGCTTGGCGTAGGTCAGTACGTCGGCGAGCACCAGCCGTCCTTCGGCGTCTGTGTTGATGATTTCGATGAACTTGCCGTTGCTCGCTCGAACCACATCACCCGGTTTGACCGCGGTCCCCGACGGCATGTTTGTCGTGGAGCCCACGAGTCCGACGACATTCACTGGAAGCTCCAGCGCGCCGATGGCTTCCATGGCGCCCAACACTCCCGCCGCGCCGCACATGTCGAACTTCATCCACTCCATACCCTGGGCCGGCTTGATGGAGATACCGCCGGAATCGAAGCACAGTCCCTTGCCGACCAGCACGATCGGGGGTTTTTCGCCGCCCTTCCGATGCTCCAGCGCGATGAGCCTCGGCTCCTGTGGCGTGCCTTGAGCGACGCTGAGGAACGCGCCCATTCGCTCCTGCTCCATCTCGGCGCGCCCGAGCACCGTGATCTTCATGCCGTATCGCTTCGCGATCTCGCGGCCCGTGTCGGCGAGATAGTCAGGCGTGCAGACGTTGCCGGGCAGCATCGCCAGACGCCGTGCGAGCGAGTGACCCTCGCCTACGGCGCGTCCGCGGGCGATGCCGGCGTCCAGGGCAGCGCGATCGGCGCCGAGGACGATCACTTCGGCGAGTGGAACGCGGCGCTCGTCTTCCGGCGGCGCGTTCTGGAATTCCTTCAATTCCCACGCACCGGCGATTGCGCCCAGCGCAATGGCCTCCGCATCGTCGCCACCTATCGATCCCGCGAAAATGGCGATCCGGCCGAACCCAGCCTGGTTGGCGCGTCGCGCGGCGATGGCTGCTCCGCGCTTCAGCGCCGCCAGGCGATCGGCCACCTTCCCCAAGCCCACGAGGAGCACGCGTTCGACGCCCTGCTCTGCGCCCAGCAGGTGGAGGGTCTCGTCACGCGCGCCGCGAAAATCCCGCGCTGACACGACGCGTCGGATCGACGTCGCGGTGGCGGTATCGAGCGCTCCAGTATCTGGGACGCCCACTCCCTGCTCCAACAACACCGCGAGCGCGGGCGCCCGCAGGGTCCCAAGATCCAACGATCCTGCTGAAATCTTCAGCATTTCTTATTGTAGCGGCTTACGCCGACATTCCCTTGATGATCTGGTCGGCGAAAGCTGAGGTAGTCACTTCGGTGGCGCCAGCCATCTGACGCGCCAGATCATAGGTCACGCGCTTGGACTTGAGGGCGTTTTCAAGGCCGTGTACGATCAGTCGGCCGACGTCGTCCCAGCCCATATATTCGAACATCATAACGCCCGACAGGATCACGCTTCCCGGATTGATGCGGTCCTGATTGGCGTATTTCGGGGCGGTACCGTGGGTCGCCTCAAAAACGGCCATGCCGTCGCCGATGTTCCCGCCAGGCGCGATGCCCAGGCCGCCCACCTGCGCTGCGGCTGCATCCGAGATGTAATCCCCATTGAGGTTCGGACACGCGATGACGGAGTATTCGTCCGGCCGGAGCAGCAGTTGCTGGAACATGGCATCCGCGATGCGGTCCTTGATCACTAGGGCATCTGCGCGCGCCTGGCTGCCCGCTTTGCCGAGGTCGCCCTCCGTGCACGTGGTGTCTGAAAACTTCTCGCGCGCCACCTCGTAGCCCCAATCCCGAAATCCGCCCTCGGTGAACTTCATGATGTTGCCCTTATGGACGAGTGTCACCGAGGGCAGGTTGTTCTTGAGGGCGTAGCGGATTGCCATCTCGACGAGCCGCTTGGACCCGAACGCCGACATGGGCTTGATGCCGATGGCCGAGTGTTCGCGGATGTCCTTGCCGAGCTCCTGCTTGATGAACGCGCGCAGTTTGTTGGCCTCTGCGGAGTCAGCTGCCCATTCGATGCCGGCGTAAACGTCCTCGATGTTCTCGCGGAAGATGACGACGTTCAGCTTTTCGGGCTCCTTCATCGGATTCCCGACACCCTGGAAGTAGCGAACCGGACGCACGCAGGCGTAGAGATCCAACACCTGCCGCAGAGTCACGTTCAGAGATCGAATGCCGCCGCCTACGGGCGTGGTGAGCGGGCCCTTGATGGAGACGCGGAAATCCTGCATCGCGTCCACAGTCTCCTGAGGTAGCCAATCCCCATGTGCCTTGAAGGCCTTCTCGCCCGCGAAGACCTCCATCCAGTGCACACGGCGCTCGCCCTTGTAACACTTCTCGACTGCGGCGTCGAACACCCTGACCGATGCGCGCCAGATGTCCGCGCCTGTTCCGTCGCCCTCGATGAACGGAATGATCGGGTTGCCCGGAACGCGAAGCGCGCCCTTCTCGTAGCCAATGCGCTCTCCGTCGGCTGGTACTTTCGAAAGCTTGTAAGTCGGCATTGCGTGCGGTCGCGGCTGGCGCATGGCGAGCGGCTCGTGCGCCGTTCGTCCCACGTCAGCCTGTGGTAGGTGCCCGGGGCGAGACTCGAACTCGCAAGGCCGTGAGGCCGGAGGATTTTGAGTCCTCTGCGTCTACCAATTCCACCACCCGGGCGACGAGCACCAAATCTAGTCGCTCGGCGCGCAGCCCGGCCACCGCTTCCGGTCGCCGCTAGCGCAGCGGACGCTGCCTCGCGCCGGTACCCGGTGGGCGACCGCCATTGGCAGGCTGCTGCTGGCGCAGCTGGTCCAGCCGGCGGCGAATCTGCTCCTGGAGCGCCAGGTACTTGGCGCGCTGGATTGGCGTCATGATCGTCGCCAGATCACGATACTCGGCCTCGAGCAATTCGACCCGCCGCTTCTGGACCACGAGCAGCCGTTGAAGCAACTGATCCACCCGCGTTTGGTCGGCGGTAGACTCGTTCCGGAGCGCCTCGCGAAGGCTCAGCCGTGTTTCTCGCTCCTCGACCTGAAGACCGCGGCGGCGCTGCTCGTAGTCACGTGAAAGCGGCACCAGCCGGGCGATCTGGGCGTCGGACAAGCCCACTCGCTGGCGCACTGCGCGGCCGAAACCGAGCCGCACGGCGCCTTCGAGCTGCGCGCGATTGACCGAATCCTGGGCAACCGGTACGCGCGCGTTGGCTCGTGGAGCGATCTGTCGGGGACGCTGTGCGTCCGCGGAGACGGCGAAGGCAGCGCAAAGCGCCGCCACCAGGAGCAAGCGGGTCGTCACGATCCTCTCGCAGGTATGGCGGGCATCACCACGACTTCGGTCTCCGACGGCGTGACGGCCTCGAACGTCGCCAGTTCGTCGAGCAGCACTCGCAGATCGCTGTCGCTCAAGTCCTGCAAAGTCTCACCGACCGCAAGCTCAGCCTGGGGCGCGACGGCAGCCACCTGCTGGACCGTGTCCGGCCGTGGCACAGCGACTTGGGTCGGGCGCGCCTTCAGTGTGATGGCCGCGCCGCCGGCGAGTAGCAGGACAGCCGCCGCGATCTGCATCAGCGACGACGGCGGGCGCCTCCAGACGGATCGTGCCGAGTACGCCGGCAACGCTCCGACGATGCGCTCGATGTCCACATCCGGCGCGGGCACGCTGCTGCGTACCTGCTCCAGCAGCAGGAGCTCGGCGCGACAGTCGGCGCAGCCGGCGAGGTGCCCGCGCAATTCGGCGCGCTGCGCCGCCCCGATCCGATCGTGCATCAGGTCGGGAAGCAGCTCCCGCATTGTGGCATTTGGGCAATCACGCATCGAGAAACTCCTTGACGGCTCGCATCGCGTTGTGATAGTGCACGCGCGCGGCACCTTCGGTCGACCCGACCGCTTCCGCGATCTCCTTGTATGACAGTCCTTCGCTTACACGAAGCACGAATACCTCGCGTTGCATTGGCGTGAGCCGCTCGATGGCGCGACGAACATGCGCCTGCGCCTCATCAGCCACCATCTCATCCAACGCATCGTACTCCGTGGAAACATCCTCTTCTACGATCTCCAGACTGATGGGTCGGCGACCTTCCGAGCGTCGTCGGTCCATCAACAACCGTCGTTCGATGGTAAACAACCAGGTTCGGAAGGAACTCTCCCCCCGAAAACCGTCGAGCGAACCAAAGGCTCGCACGAATGTATCCTGCACCAGCTCATCGATCTCGTCGCGCGCCCCGCAACTGACGGCAAACCGGGCCAGCGCCGATGCATGTCGCTCGACGAGCTTCCGAGCGGCGCGCTGATCACCGGCTTTCCAACGCGCGATGAGCTCCGCGTCTTGCGGTTCGTCGACGCTGCGGACCGGTTCAGTCATTCGCCCGTAGAGTAGACGTTGTGTGGCCCGGAGTGTTAAGCGCTTGCCGTGGGGCGGGTTGCGGAATAATACCACCGTATGCCGAAAGCCCCCTCCCAGCCCACCGCGCGTTTCGAGCGCATTGCGCACCGCGGGGCGCCGCGCGAACGCGTCGAAAACACCCTCCCCGGCTTCCTTCGCGCGCTCGAGCACGGTGCAGACGCGGTCGAACTCGATGTGCACGCCACAGCGGATGGCGTCGTGGTAGTACATCACGACGACGAAGTCAGTGGGCATCTCATCGCCAAGTCGTCGTGGGACGTGGTCGCTCGCCTCGACGTTGGCGGCGGCGCGACCATCCCCCGGCTCGATGCCGTATTGCAGGCCATCGGCGACCGTGCCGGCGTCTACATCGAGCTCAAGGGCTTCGGGATCGAGCAGCTCGTACTCAAGGAAGCGCGAGCGCACGGACGCCGCTTCGCCTTGCATTCTTTTGATCACGACGCGATCGCGCGCGTCGCCGAGCTCGCACCGGACGTTCCACGCGGCATTCTACTGGATCGGGGCATCGCCCAGCCCCTCGAGCAGCTTCGCGAGAGCGTGGACAGAATCCGGCCCAGGGACGTTTGGCCGCATTGGACGCTGATCGACCGAACCTTCATGCAGCTGGCGCGGGAACTCGGCACCCGTGTCGTGACGTGGACCGTCAACTCCGACGAGATCGCGAGAGCCTTGCTCGAATTCGGCGTCGACGGTCTGTGCACCGACGATGTCCGATTGCTCGACCACGTTTAGCAGACTTCCACTGTCGCTCGCCTCTCGCAACGGTCCGCTTTGCGTTGTGCGGTTCGTTAGCGTCAGATTCCTCTTCCCAATCACTCCACCTCTCCTCGATGCGTATACCGAACATCGTTCCGGCGGTCCTCCTCGCGGTCGTCGCGTGCGCGCCTGCCGCGCGGCCCACGCAGGCGCCTGTGCCAGGTGCGGCTCCCGCACGACAGGAAACGCCGGCAAGCAAGGCGAGTCCCGGCCCGGGTGCGTTGTCCACGCCCAACGCGGACCCATTCCCAAGCACGTACACTCCCTTTCCGTCGCGCCCCACGCTGATTCGCAACGCGACCGTGATGACGGCAGCAGGGCCGAGCATCGCGGGCGGCAGCGTCCTGCTACGCGACGGCAAGATCGTGGCGATGGGCGCCAACCTGGCCGCGCCCAGCGATGCGCTGGTCGTTGACGGCACTGGCAAGTACGTCACGCCGGGACTGATCGACACCCATTCGCACTTGGGGGTGTACGCGGCTCCCGGCGTGGCGGCGAACAGCGACGGGAACGAAGCGACCAGCCCGGTGACCGCGCACGTTTGGGCTGAGCACTCGGTTTGGCCGCAGGACCCGCAGTTTCCGAGGAACCTGGCCGGAGCCGTGACCACACTGCAGGTGCTGCCGGGATCCGCGAACCTGATTGGTGGGCGCAGCGCCGTGCTCAAGGTGGTGCCTTCGCGCACGGTACAGGGCATGAAGTTTCCCGGCGCGAAATACGGTCTGAAGATGGCCTGCGGTGAGAACCCCAAGCGCGTCTATGCCAGCCGAGGTCCTTCGACGCGAATGGGCAACGTCGCCGGATACCGCGCCGCGTGGATCGGCGCCGAGGGCTATCGTCGCCGCTGGGACAAATGGATCGCCGACAAGCAAGGCGATCCGCCATCGCGCGACCTTGGGAATGAAACGCTCGCCGACGTGCTTCGCGGCAACATCTACGTCCACAATCACTGCTATCGCGCCGATGAAATGGCGCAGATGATGGACATCGCCAGGGAGTTCGGGTATTCCATCCGCTCGTTCCACCACGGGGTCGAGGCGTACAAGGTGGCGGATCTTCTGGCGCGCGACAGTATCGCGGCGTCGGTGTGGGCAGACTGGGGCGCGTTCAAGATGGAAGCGCTGGACGCGGTGACGGCGAACGCCGCCATCGTGCACGCGGCGGGTGGTCGAGCGGTCATCCATTCCGATGATCCGTCCGGATCGCAGCGGCTGAATCAGGAAGCTGCCAAGGCCATGTACGCCGGTCGCGACGTTGGAATTACCGTGACGCCTGAGCAGGCGCTCCGGTGGATCACGATCAATCCGGCATGGGCCTTGGGCCTGCAGGATCGCATTGGGTCGCTCGAAGTGGGCAAGAATGCGGACGTGGTGCTGTGGTCGGGCAACCCGTTCAGTGTGTACTCGCGAGCAGAAAAAGTCTGGGTCGACGGCGCACTGCTGTATGACCGGCTCGATGTCTCACAGTTGTGGCGCACTGATTTCGAGCTCGGGTTTGTGCCACAGATTCGTCTGCCTGGAGGAACCCGCTGATGGGCGCAGCATTGATTCGTTCTGCCTGGTCGCTCGCGTTGCTGTTGGCGGCCGCGGGCTCGCTCGGCGCACAGACGATCGCGATCACGGGCGGACGTGTGTACACGGCAGCGGGCGCACCGATCGAGAACGGCACGGTGCTCATTCGCGACGGCCGGATCATGCAGGTTGGCGCGAGTGTCAGTATCCCGGCCGACGCTCGCCGCATCGATGCGTCGGGCAAGTGGGTGACGCCAGGGCTTATTAACGCGGCTACCCAGCTCGGTCTGGTCGAAGTCGCGGCCGAGGGAACGACGCGCGACGCGTCGGCCCGCGGGAAAGACGCGATCGCCGCGGCATTCACGGTATGGGACGGCTTCAACCCCGCGTCCGTGCTGTTGGCCCCAGCGCGCCGCGAAGGCATTACCACGGTTCTGGTGGCGCCACAGGGAGGATTGGTGGCAGGACAGGCCGCGGTCATCGATCTCGTGGAGGGCTCGTTTTCCGACATGATGGTCCGCGCGCCCGTGAGCATGGTCGCCCAGATCGGGAGTACCGGCCAAGCGGGCGTCGGTGCGCGCGGTGAGTTGCTGATAAAATTGCGCGAGTTACTGGAGGACACGCGCGCGTACTCCCGCCGCAAAGCGGATTTCGAGCGCGCGGCCACCAGGGATTTTGCCGCCAGTCGGCTGGACCTCGAGGCCATGATCCCGGTGGTCGAGGGGCGGCTGCCGCTGGTGGTGGTGGCCGACAAAGCCAGCGACATCGAAGCCGCGCTGAAGCTCGCGCGTGACTATGGCCTTCGGCTCATCCTGGCCAGCGCGACGGAAGCGTGGCTCGTTGCGGACATGATCGCCGCTGCGCGCGTTCCGGTACTCACGGGCGCGATGAACAACATCCCTGGCAGCTTCTCCACGCTAGGCGCCTATCAGGAATCGGCGGCCATACTGCGACGTGCGGGCGTGGACGTCGTGATCATCGGTGACAACGGCGTGAGCGACGCTGAGGGGTTCAACGTTCGGAACGTGAAGCAGGAAGCCGGGAACGCCGTGGCGTACGGAATGAGCTGGGATGACGCGCTTCGTGCCGTCACGATGGCGCCGGCGCGCGTCCTCGGCATCGCGGACCGATATGGGTCGTTGGAAGCCGGCAAGGTGGCGAACGTCGTCGTGTGGAGCGGAGATCCATTCGAGTTCGGCACTCGCGTGGAGCATGTGTTGGTGCGCGGCAGGGAGATCGCCACCGCCAGCCGGCAGGATATGCTCGAGCAGCGGTACAAGACCCTTCCACCCGACTACCGCAAGCCGTAAGCAGCTTCAAACCTCAGACTTCAAACCTCAAACGTCGAACGCATTTTGGAACGGCGTTCGAGGTCTGAAGCTTGAGGTTCGACGTTTGATGTTCGCCTGCTATTCCGGGGCCGACGCCGGGGGAGCGGTAGCATCATCTCCTGTGCTCTTGCGCCGGGTCGACGCCTCGCGCAGCAGGGTCTCGTACCGCTCCACCTCGCCCTCCGCGTTCGCGACCTCGCCGGAAAGTCTGGCGTACTCGTCGCTGGGGACGTCGCCGCCGAGTTTGCGGGCGCGGTACACAGCATATCCCAGCTTCTGCGCGGCGCGATCCATTGCCTGGCGGCTGCGCATCATGTCGAGCCGAAGCTTGCCTTCGTCGATGGCGTCCTGCGCAGCGCGTCCGGCGCGATTCAGCTCATCCTTGAGCTTGTTCCACAAAGCCATGTGCGTTCCTCCGGGTTCATGCGTCCCTACGAGGCCACTGCCCGACGAGTTACGAACTCAAAGCAAAACGGCGTCCCGCAGAAGCAGGACGCCGCGAATTAGCCGACCGGAATTACGCCGCCGACGTCGCCCGAGCTGCCGCCTTCTGCTTCGGCTCGACGCTCACCTTGTAGCGACGCTTGTTATGGTGCTCGAACTTCACGACGCCGTCGATGAGCGAATAGATGGTGTAGTCCGTGCCCATGCCCACATTGCGGCCCGGATGCCACTTGGTGCCGTCCTGGCGGACAATGATGTTCCCCGCGATGACCTTCTCGCCGCCGTACTTCTTCACGCCCTGGTATTTCGGATTCGAGTCGCGGCCGTTGCGAGACGAGCCGACGCCTTTTTTATGAGCCATGCCGTCCCCGCTTAGCCGAGATTGATGTCGTTGATCTTGACTTCGGTGAAGCCCTGCCGGTGTCCCTGCTTTTTCGCGTAGTTCTTCCGGCGCTTCATCTTGAAGACAACGATCTTGTCGCCCTTGCCGTGGCGCACGATCTCGCCGATGACCTTTGCCTTCGCGAGCTTCTTCTCGACGCCCTTTACATCCTTGCCGTCGTTGCCGAGGAGGACGTCGGTGAACTCGATCTTTCCGCCGGGCTCACCCGACAGAGTGGGCAGCCGGTATTTCTTGCCCGGTTCGACCTTGAACTGGCGGCCGCCGGTGCGAATGATGGCGTAAGACATCGGAGAAGGCGATTGAGACTTTGGCATTGAGCTTCGGAACCTAGTTAATAGCTAACTCTATGTCAACGCACACTCTAGCCAGCGGCCGACGGTATCGGCCGACGGGTGTCTACTCCGAATCTCCAAGCGAGCGCTGGAGCCCATAAAGCGGCCTTCCTACCTGATCACAGAGCTCCATGATAGCGAGGACCGTCTCGCTCTTCGCGATGCGCAATCGATCAGCGATCTGTACTAGCGTTTCAACTTCTCGTAGCGAGCCCATCGCCACCGTCAGGAACCGGTGGTACTCGCGGCGGCCCGCGCGCCCTTTTCCTTCAGCAATGTTCGAGGGAACCGATACCGCGGCG
>JANNJV010000457.1:0-5605 GCA_031395945.1 Gemmatimonadota bacterium
ATGCAGAGGGCGCCCTGCACCGACGCGAACGAACGCACGCCGGAGTCGCCTCGCTCCAGCTCCTGCATGATGAGTCCATACGAGACGTTGTTCAGCCCCGCGCAGCCGTACTCCTCGGGCAGGTTTGCGCCCAAGACGCCCAGCGAGGCCATCTCGGGCACCAGCTCCATCGGAAACTTTCCTTCGACGTACCGATCTCCGATGATGGGCAGCACGCGTTCATCCACGAATCGGCGAACGCTGTCACGAACCGCGCGCTCTTCTTCCGAGAGCTGCGCGTCGATGGCGAAAAAATCTTGCATAGTGGAAGGTAGTAACCTCTGGAACCGGGACGGGGGAGCCCAGCCATCTAGGCAGCTACGGTCCTCCTCGCGTTTGGCGAGACCCCGACCTCACGGGCCTTGGCTCGGAAAGTCCTTCCGTGATCGATCTCGAGGCCCTGCTCGTCCTGCCATTGATGCACCATCTCGTGCAACAGCGTGTGCAGCGCCTCGTCCCAACCATGGCGACGTAGGTGCCGCCGGCTGATCGCGATCTCGGGCGGGTCGTCGGCCGCGGTGGCGGCCGTGTAGTGCCCGAGCCGGGACCGCATCTTTCGCGACACGCGTACTTCGAGCGTCCTGAGCGCGCCACCGAAGAAGTCTCGATTGAACCGGGCGTGAACGTCGGTGAGCCGTTCGGCACAACGCTGGTCGTCGGGGTGTGTGCCATTACGGCGCCGTCGGGGTGCCGCGGTCGCGATGGGAAACTCGAGCAGCCTGCGGCGGGCGCCAAGACGCTCTCGCCGCGTTGAGCCTTCCACGAAGCGGACGATGGCTTCCAGCACATCGTCCGGCGCAGCCAAGTAGCCTTCGTGGACTCGCAGCTCGTTGAGGCCGAAGCTCACCATCACATTACGGTTGCGCGTCAATCGGCACTGCTCGATGCGGCGCATGCCCAGCTGGCGCAGGCGCACCAACAACTCCTCGGCGGTGCTCGGCGTGTGGTGCAGCAGCAGGGTGAGCTGCGACACGCTCTCCCGCCGCAGCTCCCCCCGAATCAGCGGTTGAAGCATCGCTGCGGACCCGGGCTGAAGGTCCGGCTCTCGGTCGACCAGATCATCGTCTGCACGTCGATGTCCGCCCGCGTGATGCGGATGCTGTTGATGGACGACGGGCGACCGCCGCGGCCGCGGTTGGAGATCGTGCCCGCGGTGGAGATGATGGTTCCCTTCTTGGTGTGCTCGATGTAATGCACGGCTTCCTGATGGTCGTGTCCGCAGCACACCAGGTCCACCGCGAGGTCCGCGAACGCACCCAGGATTCGACCAGTGTTGCGCAACCCGTGGCGCCGTGAGAGCTCACCCTTCACGGGGTTGTGATGCATGACAATCACCCGGGCATCGCCCTCCGGAGATTTCGCGAACTCGTCCGCGGCGCGCGCCAGCTGATCCTCACGCAGATAGCCGATGATGGACAGGTCACGCAGGTTCCAGGTGAGCGTGTGCCGGATGATACCGTGGCAGGTGTTGAGACCCACAATGGTCGCTCCCGGCACGCGCAGCACGGGCTCGATATCGTTGTTGATGTAGTGCCGGTATTTGCGAAGCAGCTTTCGGTCGTCGCCAAGTCCCAACGGCGACAGCCACCACGCCACATCGTGGTTCCCCGGCACGACCACGACTTTGCTCACGCGTTCAGCGTGCTTGATGAACGCGCTCGCGCGCTGGAACTCGCCCGCGCGCGATCGCTGCGTGAGATCGCCCGAAATCACCACAACGTCGAAGCGGCGTTCCTGAATGAACGCTTCGATCGCCTCATATTGTTCCGGCACCGCGGGATGCCCGAAGTGGACATCCGAACAGTGAAAGAGACTGATCTGCGTCACAGCGCGGCGATGATCGCGTCGGTGAATTCGTCGGTGGATGCCGTGCCGCCGAGATCGCGCGTCACGGTTTTCCCTTGCCGGATGACGTTTTCCAGCGCGCGTCTGACGCGCACGCCCTGGTCGCCATGGCCCAGATGCTCCAGCAGCATGCAGCCTGCAAGCACCAGCGCACCGGGGTTCGCGACGTTCTTTCCCGCGATGTCCGGCGCGGTGCCGTGCACGGCCTCGAAGATCGCGCCATGGAGGCCGATGTTCGCGCCGGGGGCCAGCCCGAGGCCGCCCACCAGCCCTGAAATCTGATCGGACAGGATGTCGCCGAACAGATTCGTGGTCACGATGACGTCGAAGCGCTCGGGGTTGAGCACCAGGTTCATGGCCATCGCGTCCACGATGCGCTCCTCGAACTCGATGCGACCGGCGTACTCGCGCGCCACCAGGCGACCTGTGTCGAGAAACAGACCCTGCGAGAATTTCAGGATGTTTGCCTTGTGCACCAGCGTCACCTTCTTGCGCTTGTGCTTCACGGCGTACTCGAAGGCATACCTGGCAATGCGCTCCGAGCCCGCGCGGGTGATCAACGCCACCGACTCGGCGGCAGCGCGGGGGTCGTCGCCGATCTTGATGTAGTGCTCGATGCCGACGTAGAGCCCCTCGGTGTTCTCTCGAATCATCACGATGTCGAGATTCTGATATCGCCCGCCAGGCACGATGGAGTAGGCCGGGCGCACATTGGCGTACAGATCAAACGTCTTTCGCAGCGCCACGTTGATAGAGCGGAAACCCTCGCCGACGGGCGTCTCGAGCGGCCCCTTCAACGCCACGCGAGTGCGCTTGATGGAATCGAGGGTGGCATCGGGAATCGGGTCCCCGTGCCGGGCGACGGCGGCCATCCCCGCGACCTGCACATCCCAATCGATGCTGACGCCGGTGGCCTCGAGTATCCGAACGGTGGCGGCGGTGATCGACGGTCCGATGCCGTCGCCAGGAATCAGCGTGACAGGTACACCCATCGTGAGGCCGGGGTTATGGCGGGAGAAACAGGTCCATGAGACGCGCGGCGAGGCTCGCGAGCGCCTGCGTGGCGGTGCTGGACGTCTCGCCTTTGACCTCACCGACCCACCTCGCCTCGGCGAGGCGCGGGTCGAGAATCGCGAGGCGCAAGACAGCGCGTCCGGCCGATGCGTCGCGTTCGAAGCGCAGCTCGACCGGCAGCATCACGAAGCGGGCATCTTCCAGCAAGGCGACCATCGTGCGCAGTTGCGACGAGAGCGGCTCGCCATATTGGCTGGCCGTGACGAAGCGCGCGCCACGCACCTCCTCGAGCGCCAGGCGATACGGATCCGCGGCATAGCTGCGATTGCGATCGTAGCTGCGCGCGAGATCGGCCGGCAGAATCCAGCGGCCCGCCATGCCGCGGTCGTTGAGCGCAGCCACGAGGCTCGTATCGAGCTTTCGCGCGACGCTCAACGGTCCGCCCAACTGCTGAACCCATCCGAGCGAGTCGGCGCCGCGAACAATCCCCGTTGGGGCAACGGCCAGGCGCTGGGCCACGTACCCAGCCAGGGGTCGCTCACCCGGCGCCGGTGTTTCGAGCTGTGGGCCGCGCTTGCACGACGCAAGCGCGAGGAGCACACCCATCGGGAAGACCGTTGAGATTCGCAGCACGGCGGAAAATTAACGGAGCGGTGCATCGTCTGCTGTGTCGTCGCTGCCGGCGCAGACGCGTCGACAGCGATTGACCATCCGCCAGCGTCGTCGCAGTATTGCACGCGCCCGATCACACTTGCCTCTGGAGCCTACGCCGCGATGTCGAAGCTGCTGTCTGCCGCTGGTTGGGCGCTCGTCGCTGTTGCTGGTGCGGGAGCCATCGCGTACATCGCCCTGACGCGAGGCGAGGCGATCAGCGCGGCATGGCTCATCACGGCCGCCCTCTGTACCTACGCCATCGCGTATCGCTTCTACAGCAAGATCATCGCGGCGAACGTGTTCGCGCTGCACGCCGCGCGTGCCACTCCTGCGGTTCGGCTGAACGACGGACATGACTACGTGCCCACGAATCGCTGGATCGTCTTCGGGCACCATTTCGCAGCGATCGCCGGCCCTGGGCCGCTGGTCGGGCCTACGCTGGCCGCACAGTTCGGCTTTCTCCCGGGAATGCTGTGGATTCTGGTAGGCGTCGCCATCGGTGGCGCCGTGCAGGACTTCGTCATCCTCGCCGCTTCCATACGCCGCAACGGCAAGTCCCTGGGACAGATGGCGAAGGAGGAGATTGGGCCGATCGCGGGATACACAGCCCTGGTCGCCGTGCTGGGCATCATGATCGTGCTCATCGCGGTGCTCGCGCTCGTCGTGGTGAACGCGCTTCGCGGAAGTCCCTGGGGGACGTTCACCATCGCGCTCACGATACCGATCGCGATGCTGATGGGGGTGTACCTGCGCTTTCTGCGTCCGGGGCGCGTGCTGGAAGCCAGCGCCATCGGCATCGTGTTGCTGGTGCTCGCCCTCTACGCGGGCAAATGGGTTGCCGCGAGCCCGACACTGGGGCCGATGTTCACGCTCAGCGGAACGACGCTCGCGTGGAGCATCATGATCTACGGCTTTGCCGCGTCGGTGCTGCCGGTGTGGCTGCTGCTGGCGCCGCGCGATTACCTCTCCGCGTTCGTGAAAATTGGCGTGGTGTTCGCGCTCGCCATTGGGATCATCGTCGTGCTCCCACCGCTGCAGATGCCGGCGTTCACGCGGTTCATGGACGGCACCGGCCCCGTCTTCGCCGGGAAGGTATTTCCATTCGCCTTTATCACCATCGCGTGCGGCGCGATCAGCGGGTTTCACGCATTGATCGCCAGCGGCACCACGCCCAAGCTGCTGGAGAACGAGACGGATGCGCGGTTGGTCGGGTACGGCGGCATGCTCATGGAATCGCTGGTGGCGATCATGGCGCTCATCGCCGCGTGCGTGCTGACCCCTGGCGTGTACTTCGCCATCAACGCGCCCGCGGGCGTGATCGGCACCACGGTGGACGCCGCGGCGCAGACCATTCAATCCTGGGGATTCGTCGTCACTCCGGGCGAGCTGTCCGCGCTGGCCACCAGCATCGGGGAGTCATCGGTGTTGTCGCGCACTGGCGGCGCGCCGAGCCTGGCCATCGGCATGGCGCTCATCTTTTCGAACGTGTTCGGCGGGGGCGCGATGGCCCTCTGGTACCATTTCGCCATCATGTTCGAGGCGTTGTTCATTCTGACGACGGTGGACGCCGGAACGCGCGTCGGCCGATTCATGATCCAGGATCTCGGCAAGCATATCTGGGCACCGATCGGCCGTGTCTCGTGGTATCCGGCCGTGGTCCTCTCCAGCGCGATGATCGTGGCTGCGTGGGGATACTTTCTGTATCAGGGCGTGGTGGATCCCCTGGGCGGCATCAATTCTCTCTGGCCGCTGTTCGGGATTTCGAACCAATTGCTGGCGACGGTCGCCCTCTGTGTCGGCACGACAGTCATCATCAAGATGGGGAAGGCACGGTATACGTTCCTCACCGTCATCCCCCTGATCTGGCTCGTGGCCGTCACCATGACTGCCGGTTATCAGAAGATTTTCTCGAGCGATCCGAAGCTTGGCTTTCTCTCGCACGCTAGCGGCCTGGCTGCGGACATCGCGGCGGGAACGCTGCCCGCGGCCGTGAAGTCCGTGGAGGTGGCGCGCCGCCTCATGTTCAACGACTACCTGAACACCGCCGTCGCCG
>JANNJV010000508.1:0-1550 GCA_031395945.1 Gemmatimonadota bacterium
TCTCAAGATGCGCGGCAGCATCCACGACAAGGGCATCCGCGAATTCACCATCGACGGCAAGGGGATGCACCTGGGACGCAAGTTCCGCAACGTCACCGGAATCCTGGCGGGCACGCCGGTGCACGTGTCGCCATCGGACGTGGAGATGGTGTGGTCCATGATGGAAGAGGACAAGAAATCGACCGGCCGGAAAGCCCCGAACTTGGCAGAGCGACGCGCGACCGAGCGCCGCAAGCGGTAGCGCTGGAAGGGGCACGCCGGCGAGCGTGCTCAAGCAAGCCCTAAACTCGGCGCCTGGCCAGCCGATACTGAAGGGGACCGCTACTGCACCGCCTCTTCGAGGCGGCTGGGCGGCTGCATGCCCCAGCTTGCCGTTGTCGCGTTTGGCTCGCGTCGTTCGCGTCACGGAGTCCGAGTCGAACCCAATGCCAATCAGGCGCACCATCCGCGCGCTTTCCTGCCGCACCGCCACAGCGCTAGCTGTGCTGCTGGTGTTCTGCGCCACGCAATCGCAGGCGCAGTCGGTTCCTCCCAAGGCGGCACCGAAAGATCTCTCCACGCTCGATCTCGAACAACTCATGAAGCTCGAGGTGGTGGTCGCGGCGTCCAGGCGCGCGCAGTCCACGCGCGACGTGCCCTCCTTCGTCAGCGTCGTCACCGCCGATGAGATCAAGCGCCACGGGTATCGCACTCTTGGAGACGTGCTCAAGACGCTCCCCAGCTTCTACGTCTCCAACGACCGCAACTACGCCTTCGCCGGCGTTCGGGGATTCTCGCAGCCGGGCGACTACAGCTCGCGCGTATTGCTGCTGCTGAACGGTCTCCGCACCAACGACAACATCTACAACCAGGCCTACATCGGCGAGGAGTTCATCGTCGACATGGACCTGGTGGAGCGCATCGAAGTGATTCGCGGCCCCAGCGCCGCGATGTACGGCAGCAATGCGTTCTTCGCCGTCATCAACGTGGTCACCAAAACGGGCAGCAGCCTGGATGGGGGCGAGGTCGCCGCAAGCGCAGCCAGCTTCGACTCGTATGCGTCGCGCGCCAGCTATGGCCGCGCCTTCGACAATGACGTGGACCTGCTGGTCTCGGCGTCCATGTCGGACAGCAAGGGGCAGCGCCTGTACTTCCCGGAGTTCGACGATCCCTCCACGAACAATGGCTTCGCCGACGGCGTGGACACCGAAAGCTCGCACAAGCTGTTCGCCAGCGTGGCGCGCGGCAGTTTCTCATTCCAGGCCAGCAATTTCTCGCGCGAGAAGGCAATCCCCACGGCCAGCTACGCAACGCTCTTCAACGACCGGCGCTCGCGCACCGTGGACGCCGCCACGTTCGCGAGCCTCAGCTACGATCGCTCGTTCGCCGACAGCACCTCGGTCTCCTCACGCGTGCACGCGGCGCGAACCACCTACGACGGAGCGTACGCATATGGCGCGACCACCGCGCCGAACCTCGACGACAACTTGGGCGAATGGTGGGGCATCGACGTCCATGCCAGCCGCCCGATGTTCACCCGGCATTTCCTGACGGTCGGGGGCGAGTTCATC
>JANNJV010000524.1:0-4411 GCA_031395945.1 Gemmatimonadota bacterium
AAGAAGGGGTGGTTTGACCACCCGTAGCTGCTGCCTTGCCTGAGTCATCGCACGCTTATAGCCCACAGCCCACAGCCCAAAGCCCAGATCATGGACGGCCTCTCAGTACCCAGTCACGGCTTCAAGCTGCTCTGCGGCACGGCGAATCGTCCGCTCGCGGAGGAGATGGCCCGTCACATCGGTGTCGATCTGGCGCGGCTCACGGTGAATCGGTTCGCCGATGGCGAGATCTTCGTGCGCATAGACGAAAACGTGCGCGGCAACGACGTGTTCATCATCCAGCCCACGAATCCGCCGGCTGAGAACATTCTCGAGATGCTGCTGCTGATCGACGCGGCCAAGCGCGCCAGCGCCGCTCGCATCACGGTGGTGATGCCGTACTACGGCTACTCCAGACAGGACCGCAAGGACCAGCCGCGCGTTTCCATCGGCGCCAAGGTGATGGCGAACATGATCGTCACCGCCGGTGCACACCGAGTGCTCGGCATCGATTTCCATCAGCACCAGCTGCAGGGATTCTTCGACATCCCCGTCGATCACCTGTACGCCATGCCCGTCTTCACAGCGCACTATCGCAAAAAGCAGCTGGGCGAAGTGGCGGTCGTGGCTCCCGACGTCGGCTCGGCAAAGATGGCGCGCGGATTCGCCAAGCGACTGGACGCCTCGCTCGCGATCATCGACAAGCGCCGCACGCAGCATAACGTGTCCGAGGTGATGAACGTCGTCGGTGAAGTCGAAGGCATGGATTGCATTCTGGTGGACGACATGATCGATACCGCGGGGACGGTGTCGGAAGCGTCCTACGCACTGAAGAAGATGGGCGCCAAGGACATTTACGTGTGCGCCACGCATGCGCTGCTCTCGGGACCCGCGCGCGTCCGGCTGATGGATTCGCCAATCAAGGAAGTAGCGGTGACGAACACGATCGCCATTCCGGAAGCCCGAATGTTCGACAAGCTCGCGGTATTGTCCGTGGGCGAGCTGTTGGCGAAGGCCGTGCGTTTGACGCACGCCGAGCAGTCTGTGAGCTCCCTGTTCGAGGAGCAGGTGCCCGCGACAGTGTAGATTTGTGGGACCGTTGCTTCGCGTATGGTAGGGAGGACGCAGCCTCCTGAGAGTAGAAAACGCGTCGCGAACGTCAGCTGCGAAGTCTGATCACGTTGGAACACAGGACGTACGAACATGGCAACCGCATCACTCAGCGCGAAGGCCCGCAGCGACCGCGGCAAGGGCGTCGCTCGCAAGCTCCGCGCGGCCGGTGAGATCCCCGGCGTCATTTACGGACATGGCCGCGAGCCGCAGTCCCTCACGGTGAACGCCCGTGAGTTCGGCCGTTTGGCCGAGCGCGTCCGCATCACCAGCACCGTCATCGAGCTCGCGCTCGAAGGCAAGAGCGCGCGGACGCTCATCCGCGAGCTGCAGCGTGACCCCATCCGCCGCACCGTGCTTCACATCGATTTCAGGAGCTCGTCGCTGGTGAAAAGGTGGACGTGAGCGTTCCGCTCCGGTTCGTCGGCACGCCAGAAGGCGTGAAAACGGGCGGCGGCATTCTCGAAGAAGTCATGCACCAGATCGAAGTACGGTGCGATCCGTCGAACATTCCGGATCACCTGGACGTGGATGTCAGCGGCCTGACCGTCGGACACGGCTTGCACGTCCGCGACCTGACGCTGCCCGAAGGCGTCGAAGTACTCGACGACGCGAATCAGACCGTGGCGACCGTACAGATTCCCGCGGCCGAAGTGGAAGCCACGCCCGTGGAAGGCGCGGTGGTTGCGGCGGAGGCCGCGGCCGAGCCCGAGCTCATTCGGAAGCCGAAGGCCGGCGACGAAGAGGGAGAGGAATCCGAGAGCTGATCCGAAAGCTTCTCTCTGCGCTCTTTGGCGGCACCGCTTCCAGCGATACCGGGCCAATGAAGATCGTTTTGGGGCTGGGAAACCCCGGCCCCGAATACGAGCGTACGCGACACAACGTCGGCTGGTGGGCGGTTGACCACCTGGCCGACGTTTGGCGTTTCGAGGGATGGAAAAAGGACGGCGAGTCGCGCGTCGCGTCAGGAGTGGTGAACGGCACGCGCGTCCGCCTGGTGAAGCCGCTCACCTACATGAATCTCAGCGGTGCCGTGCTGCGGCCGTATCTGCGCCGCGAGCACTGGGACAAGTCGCGGGACCTGCTGGTGGTGGTGGACGAGGTGGCACTGCCCGTGGGCACCTACCGCATCCGTGCTCGCGGCTCGGCCGGTGGACACAACGGCCTCAAGAGCGTCGAAGGGGCGCTGAAAACGCAGGAGTACGCGCGGCTTCGGATCGGCGTCGGACCGGAAGATCCATCGCGGCGGCGGGGCGACCTGGCGGACTATGTGCTGTCCGACTTCGGGAAGCGCGAGGAGCAGCTGGTGCGCGAGCTCGTTCCCACGCTCACCGAGGTGATCGAGACGTGGATGAAGGAGGGGGCGGAGGGGGCGATGAACAAGTTCAATCGCGCCGGCAAGAGCAACGGCGTTTGAAGTTCGACGTCAACGTCGCACTTCAAACCTCCAACATCACACCTGAGACGCAGTTGCCGTTCCTAGACGTTGAATCGGAACAGCATCACGTCGCCGTCCCTAGACGTTGAATCGGAACAGCATCACGTCGCCGTCCTTGACCACGTACTCCTTCCCTTCTGCGCGCACCACGCCCTTCTCCCGCGCTCCCTTCCACCCCTGGTTCGCGCCGAACTCCTCGTAGCTCACGGTCTCAGCACGAATGAATCCGCGTTCGAAGTCGGTGTGAATGGTTCCGGCGGCCTGCGGGGCAGTGTCGCCCTGATGGATGGTCCAGGCACGCACCTCCACCTCGCCCGCGGTGAAGAACGTCTGCAAACCCAGCAGGTGGTAACCGGCGCGAATCAGCCGGTCGAGGCCCGCGGACTCGATCCCCAGATGCTCCAGGAACTCGGCGCGCTCCTCCCCTTCCAGCTCGGACAATTCAGCTTCGATCTTGGCTGAGAACGGGACGACCTCCGCCTGTTCGTGACTCGTGCCGATCGCTTCGCGCAGGGCCCGCACATGCTTGCCCTCCTGGCCCGACAACTCGGCTTCCGTGACATTGGCGGCGTACAGAATCGGTTTCACGGTGAGCAGCGCGAGCGGCCGCAGCAGCTCCAGTTGCACGGGCGTGAAGCCCGCCTCCCAGAGCCCGCGTCCTTCCTTGAGAAAGTCGTAGGCGCGCTGCACCACCGGTAACTCGAGCTGCGCTTCCTTGTCGCCGATGCGCGCGGCGCGCTGCGTCTTGTCCAGGCGCTTCTCCACCGTCGCGAGATCCGACAGCGCCAGCTCGAATTCGATCACCTCACGATCGCGCACTGGATCCACGTTGCCCATGACGTGCGTGACGTCCGGATCCTCGAAACACCGGACGACGTGCACGATGGCATCGGTCTCACGGATGTTCGCGAGAAACTTGTTGCCCAGTCCCTCACCCTCGGCCGCGCCCTTGACCAGTCCGGCGATGTCCACAAACTGAACCACGGCGGGCACGATCTTTTTGGGCTGCACGATCTCCGAGATGCGATTCAGTCGCGAGTCGGGCACCTCCACCATGCCGACATTCGGCTCGACCGTGCAGAACGGATAGTTCTCAGCAGCGGCGCCGGCCGCGGTGAGCGCATTGAACAGCGAAGACTTTCCGACGTTGGGAAGTCCGACAATACCAAGCTTGAGCATCGGGGAAAGCTAACGGCGGCGTGAATTCGGTTGCTCACGCTTGGTGAGGCCGACGCACGTTCGATCGATGCAGGACTTCAAAAAGATCCGCGTTTGGCATGCCGCGCATGCCTTGGCGCTCGACGTATTTCACCGCTGCGATCGGAAACTCTTTGCGCGTCATCCTGGCCTGCGGTCCCAGACCCTTCGAACCGCCAATTCCGTGGCTGCAAATATCTCCGAGGGCGCTGCCAAGGAGGGCGTTGAATTCGCGCGCTATCTCGAGATGTCTCTTGGGGCTTCCAACGAGTTGGAGAATCACCTGACATTCGCCCATGCCGCGGAACTGTTGGCCACCGGCGACTACAACAGCCTGGTTCGCAGAGCCGATCTTGTCCGCAGAATGCTGATCAACCTGATTCGCCGAGTTCGAGAGTCGCACCGGCCGTGAAGAGGCGCGTTTGACGTTTGATGCTTCAAGAAGGAGTGCGTTGGACGTTCGATGCTTGATGTCTGAGGTGTGACGTCAAACTTCCAACTTCGAGCGTCAAACCTCGCACGCAGTTCCGTTGTAAGGCTCGTTTGCGGTAAGCCAATCGCCCGACTATACTTAGCGGTTCACATCTGCCCTCCTCCCGATCGGCAAACTCGGGGGGCGGAACGTCCAAAGGGAGGTTTGCCCACATGCTTCGGCAATACGAGGCGGTCTATATCCTTGACGCTGGT
>JANNJV010000526.1:0-3187 GCA_031395945.1 Gemmatimonadota bacterium
GGTGGCTACCGTTCACGCTCGCGTTCCTTTCGATCCCCCTTCCGGAGCTGGTGACGCAGGCACTGGCACTGCCGCTGCAATTCAAGGCTTCACAGATGGGGGCGGCGCTGCTCGAGTTCCGTCAGGTGCCTGTTCGCCTGAGCGGCAACATCATCCGGATACCGGGGAACGAGCTATTCGTCACCGAAGCCTGCAGCGGCCTGCGTTCTCTGACCGCGCTGGTGAGCATGGCGATCCTTGTCGGAGCAGTGTTCCTACGACTGCCAGCAACGCGTATTGCGCTTCTGTTGCTGGCCATTCCGATCGCCATCGTCATCAATGGCGTACGGGTGTTCCTCACAGGCTTCCTGGTGTATTTCGTAAGTCCGGCAATGGGGAAAGGATTCATGCATGCCACTGAGGGCTGGCTTCTGTTTCTCGTCTCGCTGGCGGCGCTCGCCGCCGTCGCAGGATTGGGCGTGCTCGCCGAACGTCGTTTCGTGGGTCGCGCACGTGCATAGGCTGCGATCCTACATCCCTGGCGCAATTCTAATTGCCGGCTGCGCGTTTATCTGGCGCGTGCGTACACAAGACGCAATACCACTCGCGCGACCTCTCTCGGATGTCCTCGCCGAAGTGCCGGGGTATGTAGTCACGGAGCAGCGGATCGGCGAGGAGGAACAGCGTGTGGCGGGGATGTCCAATTACGTGGCTCGGGCCTACGTGCGTGACGGCGCCATGGCGTTTTCGACCCTCGTGTCGTACTACGATAGACAGACGCGAGGGAAGTCGATTCACTCGCCGCGGAACTGCTTGCCCGGAGCAGGTTGGGAGATCGTCGACGCGGGAACGCGCGTGCTCGTGGTCGATGGGGCGTCGCGGATGGTGAACCGCTACACCCTCAAGAACGGTGCGATGACGGCGCTCGCTTATTACTGGTATCAGGGCCGCGGCCGCGTCACGGCGAGCGAGTACACGGTCAAATGGAATTTGCTTCGCGATGCAGCGCTCCTGGGCCGCTCCGAGGAGGCTCTCGTGCGCGTGGTGGTGCCAGTCGCGCAAGCGCCCGGAACGACTGGGTCTATTGAGTCCCTGCGCTCCGCTGACGCCACCGCCCAACAACTGTCGGTACGGCTTATCAGAGACGTCTACCACGTCCTGCCAAAACGCGGCACATGATCTCGATGGCCGGCGCGCACCGACGACCATGTACATGGCAGAACGCTGGTCAGGTCGGCACGCCAATCATCCGGTTGTAGACGATTCCAATCAACCGCCCAACGGCGTAGCCAACCACGAACATGTAGACGAAACCGATCAGGCTTCCAACGAACGACACACTGTAACCAGGCAGATAGACACTCAGCAGACCGAGGTGTGCCCCGATGTTCGGCCCGCCCTTCATCACGAGAATATTCGTGGCTAAAAAGAGGCCGCCGCCGAACAGTAGACCTACCGCGATTCCCCACGCGCGTCCATTCAACCGCAGCAGCGCGTCGTGGAGCGCGATTTCCTCGGATTGCTTGAGCATCTCTCCCTGCCAATTGGTGGTGTGAATCAAATGTGATCGAGAAAGTCGCGATTCGCCCTCAGGTCGGCCCGCGTCCGAATCCAGAAGATCGAAGCGGCAACGACGAAGTTTCTGCTGAACGCCAGAAACCATCCCATCACGAATCCCGTGGCGAGGCCCCAGAAAAAACCGATGAACGCACCCTTCAGCGAAACGCTGTAGCCGGCGAAGTACTGATTGAGCAGACTGAGCGGAGACGGTTCGACCGGGCTGCGAATCAGCTCGACGATGGTGACCACGAACAAGCCCAGACCGGCCGCTATTCCCGCCGCTGTGCCGAAGGCGCGTTTATGGAGTGGAGCGAACGCGAGTTTCACCCGCTGCGGCATGGCGTCTGTCGAGGAGGGTGGAAGTGTCATAGGATAGTCTCCCAAACTGGTGATCGCGCCAAGCGGCTGACGAACTCGCCAGCAAGATAGTGCGCGGAGAGCCAACTCGGTACGATTGTGACTCCACCAGTAAGGCCAACCCCTCGAATAGCGGCGCCACGTTGCAGTTCGCACGCCCGGCGCGTCTCTGACACGCGATGAAGAACCCTACCCAAGCCGCGCCGGGGGCATCTTGGTCGCGCTCCACGCGGTTTCTCGTGTTGTCGCTGCCGTTGCTGCTCCTCTTTCTGCTCGGCGAGTTGGCTGGGCGGCTGCTGGAGCGCTACGCCGGCTATTTCCCACGGCGCGCAGCGAGTTATGCCGAAGGGAATCCCTATTTGCGCACCGCACTGATTCCGGGCAAGCGGTTCGAGTCGGGGCCCTTCCACGTGGACGTCAATTCACTCGGGTTTCGCGGACCGGAGATGCAATCGCCGAAGGCGCCAGGCACCTTTCGGATCTTCGCGATCGGCGAGTCTTCAACGTTTGGCTGGAAGGGCGTGCGCTCGCACAGCGAGGCGTGGCCGGCCGTGCTCGAGGCGAAGCTCCGCGCCGCGCACCCCGGCCGGGCCATCGAGGTGGTCAACGCCGGCGTCCCCGGATACACGTCGATTGAGCAGCGGATCAACTTCCTGCTGCGAATTTCTCATTTGCAACCGGATGCCATCGTGATCTATCACGGCAACAACGACCTGACATGGTCTTGGGTGCCAAATATCGAAACGAACCTCGTGTACGGACGGGGAGAGAGCATCGGTCCGCCCAGCCGGGTCGCCCGCGTAGTTGACTACTCCTACGTCCTCATGGAGCTGCGATCGCGAATGGACCTGTTCTCGCGATCGACCAACCAAAAACACGACCTGCCCGATACTACCGCGATCCGCGTGCTGAGGGACAATCTCGCTGGCCTAGTCGGGGACGCCCGCCGGGTGGGCGCCAGGGTCGCCATTGGAACGTTCGCGCATGGGCTGAACGAGGCGGGAGCACCCGGTCAGTACAGCGACGCCGAGAAGGCGCTTGGCGTGCCCGCCGTGGGTCGTTGGTTCGAGAATCTCGGGCCCCAGGGCGCGCGACGTAGCTTCCCGGTCTACAACGAGATGGTGAGGCAGCTCGCGACTGCCGAGCGTATCCCGCTGGCGGAACCGGCGCGGCGGGTGCCTGGCACGCCCGAGTACTTCACCGACTGGTGCCATTTCACGGTGAAAGGAGAACAGTTGATGGCGCAGATCTGGTTCGAAATGATCGAGCAGGCCGGGTGGCTACGTTCATG
>JANNJV010000551.1:0-8597 GCA_031395945.1 Gemmatimonadota bacterium
GTGCGCGCGCCGTATCGCGCGCTTCCTTCTATAGCGTCCAGGTGGCGGCATATGACGCACGCGAAGCAGCGGATCGCCTGGCCAGTGTGCTCGTCGAACGCGGACTCGAGGCGCGCGTGGATGGCGCCGCCCGCCCGTTCCGGGTTCGCATCGGCAAGTACACCACACGGGCCGATGCTGTGAAGGCCGCCGCGGTGTTGAAGTCGCAAGGGCATCCGGGTTTCGTGACACTGGTGCGCAATTTTTAGTTCGCGCCGTCATCGATGACCGCTACGCCGCTCATGCAGCAGTATCGCGAGATCAAGTCGCGCCACCAGGACGCGATCCTGTTTTTTCGCATGGGCGAGTTCTACGAGATGTTTTACGACGATGCCGAAACGGCGTCCCGAACACTGGGGCTGACACTCACGGCCAGGAACAACGGCGCCGCCGCAGAAGTCCCGCTGGCCGGCGTGCCCGTGAAGGCCGCCGCCGATTATGTCCGGCGGCTGGTGCAGCAGGGCTATCGCGTGGCCATCTGCGAGCAGATGGAAGACCCGAAGCTCGCCAAGGGCATCGTTCGGCGGGAAGTGGTGGAGACCGTAACGCCAGGCGTCGCGCTCGCCGACGATCTGCTGGACGGTTCGCGCAACAACTACGTGTGCGCGATGGTAGGGAGCGGGAAGGCAGGAGTGGGAAGTGGCAAGTTGGGAGTGGGAAGTGCACGTGTTGGCGTAGCGGCTGCGGACATCTCCACCGGCGAATTCCGCCTCGCCGTGATCAGCGTCGCCGACCTCGAGCCACTGTTGGCGCGCCTGTCGCCGCGAGAGATCGTGGTCGCATCGAGTGAACGTGCCACTCCCGACCTCCCACTCCCCGCGTCCCTGATCACACAACGCGAGGATTGGGAATTCGACGCGGAGCTGGGGCGCGACGATCTGACACGGCACTTCGGCGTGCTGAGTCTCGACGGCCTCGGCATCGAGAGCGACGACGCGCTGGCGGTGGGCGCGGCGGCCGCACTCCTGCGATATCTGAAGGAGCTCCAGCCAGCCGGTGTTCTACTGGCGCGTCCGATTGTGGAGCGCGCGGCCGGTGTGTTGCCGCTGGACGAGATGACGCGCCGCAACCTGGAGCTGGTGGAATCGCTGCGCGGCGGACCTGCCCAAGGCACGGCCGGTACGCTCATCGACGTGCTCGATCGCACCACGACACCCATGGGCGCGCGATTGCTGCGCCAGTGGCTGCTGGCGCCGCTGGCCTCGAAAGGCCCGATCGACGCGCGTCTCGACGCCGTGCAGTGCTTCTGTCGGGCGCCGCTGGCGCGCGAGACGTTGCGAACCGCGCTGGCCGGTGTGCGCGATCTCGAGCGGCTGGCCACCAAGGCCGCACTCAACCGGAGCACGCCGCGCGAACTGGGATCGCTGGGCGCGTCGATGTCGCGCTTGCCCGCGGTGCGCGCGTCGCTGGAGGACGCGGTGGCGTTGCAGGATGGTGGCGAGATATTGCGCGGGCTGCTCACGGGCTGGGACACGTGTGAGGACATCGCGTCCGATGTGACGCGGGCCCTGGTGCCGGATGCGCCAATCGCCATTGGCGATGATCCCACGATCGCGGTTGGTGTCGACGCGGAACTGGACGAGCTGCGCGCGCTGCGCGACGGTGGGCGGGATTCCATTGCCCGCATCCAGGCGGACGAACGCGAGCGGACCGGCATCCATTCGCTGAAGGTGGGCTTCAACAAGGTCTTCGGGTACTACATCGAAGTCACGAAATCGAACCTGCAACTGGTTCCATCGGACTACCAGCGCCGCCAGACCATCACCAACGGCGAGCGCTTCGTCACGCCCGCCCTGAAGGAATTTGAAGAGCGCGTGCTCACCGCAAGCGAACGCATCGAGCAGCGGGAGCGCGCGCTGTTCGACGCGCTGCGGATGCGAGTGGGAGCCCAGGTCACCCGCCTGCACGCCATCGCGCGGGCGACCGCGGTGGTGGACGTGCTTGCCGCGCTGGCCGAAGTGGCCATGCGGGAGGGGTACGCTCGCCCCCGCATCACGAACGACTTTACGCTGCGCATCTCGGCGGGGCGGCATCCCGTGGTAGAGCGCATGATGCCGCGCGACAAGTTCGTTCCCAACGACGTCGCGCTCACGGACGACGCGCGCGTCATCGTGCTCACCGGGCCGAACATGGCGGGTAAGTCCACGATCCTGCGGCAGGTGGGGCTCATCGTTCTGATGGCGCACATCGGCAGCTTTGTCCCCGCGACCGACGCCGAGATCGGAGTGGTGGACCGACTCTTCACGCGCGTAGGTGCGAGCGACAACCTGGCGCGCGGGCAGTCGACGTTCATGGTCGAGATGGCGGAGACGAGCGCGATTCTGCATACGGCCACGGCCCGGAGTCTCATCCTGCTGGACGAGATCGGTCGCGGAACATCCACGTATGACGGCGTATCGATCGCGTGGGCGGTGACGGAACACCTGCACACCATCACCGGCTGCAAGACAATTTTTGCGACGCACTATCACGAGTTGACTCAGCTGGCCGATGAACTGAGTGCGGTGCGCAACTACAACGTCGCGGTGCGCGAGGTGGGCGATCGCATCCTGTTCGTGCACCGTCTCGAGCCCGGGGGCGCGGATCGCTCGTACGGTATCGAAGTAGGACGGCTGGCCGGCCTTCCGGACGCGGTGCTGGCACGCGCCCGACAACTCCTGCGACTATTGGAGAGCGAACAACTGGCGCGGCCCGGCAAGGCATCCATGGAGACGGCGGATCAGCTGGCTCTTTTCGCTGCCCCCAACCCGATGGTGGAGCGGCTCAAGCTTCTGGACGTGAATGCCCTGACGCCAGTTCAGGCACTGTCGCTGCTGGACGAACTCATTCAGTCGGCCCGAAAAACGTAACTGCCCCGCCCGTCGACGGTTTGGTGCGCACCTCACCGTGGCCGAATGACGCGTTACCGTCGGTCGGGTAGATTTTTGTTCATGCACGTCCGAATCGCGGCCTGCGCGGCCCTTGTTGGAGTGGTGGCGTGTAAGGACGCCCCCCGTGTCGCGATCGGCGGCGCCGAGCGGCCGGACGAGCCGCCGGTCATGGTCAACACGGAGCTGCCCTTTCGCTATCCCGCGCCCCTGTACGCCAGGCGAGTCCAGGGGAACGTGATGCTGCGCCTCTTCGTCGATCGCGACGGCGGGATTCTTCCGGACTCGACGCGCGTTGAGGAGTCCAGCGGCTATGCCTCGCTGGATTCAGCGGCCGTCGTGGGATCGCAGGAGCTGTACTTCGTTCCCGCGAAACTGCACGGAGAGCCAATGGCGGTGTCCGTGCTCTTCCCCGTGTATTTCCGCCACCCCGAAGCGGCGCCGCTGCCGGGCGACACGGTGCTCGGCAGGCGGGAAGAAGAGGTCACAAAAAAGGCGCCCGCGCCGGCAGCAGCGCGAAAGTCTCCCACGCGAAATCCATGAGCCAGCGGCATCAGCAGCCCTACGACAGTGTACTCGACACCATCGGGTGGACACCGCTCATTCGTCTGTCCCGGGTGACACGCGGGATCAAGACACCCGTGTTCGCCAAGGCCGAGTTTTTCAACCCGGGCGGGTCCATCAAGGACCGCATCGGGTTGCCCATCATCGAGCAAGCTGAAAGGGACGGATCGCTGAAGCCGGGCGGGACGATCGTGGAGGCGACGAGCGGCAATACCGGTATCGGCCTGGCGATCGCGGCCGCGCTGCGCGGCTACCGGTGCATTTTCACCATGCCCGACAAGATGTCGCAGGAAAAAGTGCGACTCCTGCGCGCCTTCGGCGCCGAAGTGATCATTACGCCTACGGCGGTGCCGCCGGACCACCCGGACAACTATCTGATGACCGCGAAGCGGATCACCAAGGAGACGCCGGGCGCGATCTTCGCGAACCAGTTCTACAACGACGCAAACTCCGACGCGCACTACAACACCACGGGGCCCGAAATCTGGGAGCAGACCGAGGGACGCGTCACGCACTTTGTCTACGCGGCTGGAACCGGGGGAACGGTGACAGGTGTGGGGCGCTACCTGAAAGAGAAGAACAAGAAAGTTCAGGTGATCGCTGGCGATCCGGTGGGCTCGATCCTGGCTGAAATGTGGAGAACGAAGGGGAAGGCGAAAGTGGAAGGCGTACCGTACAAGGTGGAAGGCATAGGCCAGGACAAGATTCCTGGAACGTTGGACATGTCGGTGATCGACGACTTCGTCACGGTCACGGACAAGGAATCGTTCGCGATGGCGCGCCGGCTGACGCGCGAGGAGGGGCTGTTCGTCGGTGGATCGAGCGGACTGATCGTGCACGCGGCCGTGCAGCTCGCACGGCGCCTGGATGATCCCACGGCCCTGGTCGTGGCGATCCTTCCGGACACGGGCGAGCGCTATCTGTCCAAGCTCTATAGCGACGAATGGATGCGCGAGAACCAGATGCTGGACGCCGACCGCACATCGCTGGGCCACGTCTTGCGGAGCAAGCCGGACCACAAGGGTGACATCGTCTCCGTCACCGGCGGGCAAACCGTACGACAAGCCATCAGGCTCATGCACCTGCACGACGTTTCCCAGCTTCCCATCATGGACGGCGCGAACTGCGTCGGCTCGGTGAGTGACTGGCTGCTGTCGACGAAGAGCCTCGAGGACACGAAGATGCTGGACGTCACCGTTTCGCAGGTCATGGATCCGCCCTTTCCGACGGTGGACGAACAGCAAACGGCGGACAGCGTGGCCAAGCTGCTCTCCAAATCGAATCCGGCGGTGCTGGTGCGCACCAATGGCAAGGTCACGGGTATCGTGACTCGTTCTGATCTGCTGTCCTATTTGATGTCCCGATAACCACACTAATGAAGATCACGGTCTTGATGGGCGGGACATCGGCTGAACGCGATGTTTCGATCGCCAGTTCCCTACGCGTGGCGGAAGCGCTGCGCTCGCGCAATCACGACATCGTCACGCTGGACACGGCGCGAGGACCGCTCACGCCGAAAGACGAGAAGGCGCTGCTCGCGAAGGGGAATGTGGTGAAGGCCACGCCACCCTCGCGCGACGAGCTGGCGACGATGGCGTCGGAGACGCTACCACAGATGTTGCGGGCGCTTCCATCGCTCAAGGAGGCTGACGTTGTTTTCCTGGGCCTCCACGGCGGGTTCGGTGAAGACGGATCCATTCAGGCGCTGCTGGATATGGCCGGCATCAAGTACACCGGGAGCGGCCACATGGCCAGCGCGCTGGCGATGGACAAAGATCTTTCCAAGCACCTGTTCCGTCGCGCCGGCGTGGCGACGGCCAACTGGACGATGGCGAAACGCGACGAAGCCAGCGAGGAGCAACTGGGAAAACTCGGTCTTCCGGTCGTGGTGAAGCCGTCGAAGCAGGGGTCCACCGTGGGACTGTCTGTGGTGAAGCGGCGCGAAGAGCTGAGCGCGGCGATCGCCGAAGCGTTCCTGTACGACGACGAAGTAATGATCGAACAGTTCGTGGCGGGCCGCGAATTCACGGTCGGGATTCTCGGAAATGACGCCCTGCCGGTGGGCGAGATCATCCCGAAGCACGAGATTTACGACTACGAATGCAAGTACACGCCGGGGATGGCAGAGGAGGTGTTTCCGGCGCAGATTCCCTCGGATCGGGTACGTGAAGCACAGGATCTGGCGCATCGTGCATTCCAGGCGCTCAAGCTCCGTGGCTGCGCGCGCATCGATTTTCGGATGACGGAGGATGGCAGTTTTTTCTGTCTCGAGGCGAACACCCTTCCCGGAATGACCCAAACGAGTCTCATCCCGCAGGCGGCCGCGGCGGCAGGTATCACGTTCCCCGAGCTGTGCGAGCGCATCGCGCTGCTCGCCATCGAGGACGTGCGCTAATGGCCCAGACCGCGGGCCCCACCGCCGCTCTTGCCGGCGTTCCGACGGGCCTCCAGGCGCAGGGCGTCTGGGTGGGGCGTCGCCAGCTGTTCGTGCGCTTCGCCGCGGAAGCGGAAACGGCGACGATGTACACCGCCCAGGCCATCGCCCAGGAATTGAAGCGCGCCGCAACGCGCTCGGCGTTCCACTCGATCTCGATCGGCGGCCGCGACCCGCTGGCAAACGCGGAGTTTCTCGAAGCCGCGTTCGCGGCCAGCAAGCCCCCGCTTCCCGTGCTGCTGGACACCGACGGACAGCGGCCGGAAAATATCGGGCCGTTGGCGAAATACATTACGCTGCTCCAGGTCACACTCGAAGGCGCCACAATGGAGCCACCCGCGGAGCGCGGCATGCTGTCGCTGAAGGCGGCCGCGGATGCTGGAGTGGAGCATGCGCTGGTTCTCTCGCCGGGAGAGCAGGCGAGTGACGGCCAAGTGCTGAGAATCGTCGAACAAGCACACGCTGCGAGCGCCAAAACCGTGGTCGTCATTCACCCGCCGTACAACACGCCGATCGACCGGGACCGGCGCTGGGTGACGCTCATCGAACGGTCGGCGGCACTGCATCCTGACGTGCGGCTTTCGCTGCGGTTGCCGCCGCCAACGGGTACGAGATGAGCTGGCAGGCAAACGACGGAGCTGTGGGAGAACAGGACTACCCGCGCATGACGCGCGTGGTCCAGACGCTGATTGCGATCAACGTGGCGACGGCGTTCCTGGCGGCGACCGTCGTTCAGCCATCCGAGCTCCAGTCGCTGTTCGCCTTTCGCGCCGGACCGCTGGCCGAGACCTGGTGGACGGCGTTCAGCTACATGTTCCTGCACGCGGGACTGTGGCATCTGGCGATGAACATGTACACGCTGTTCATCTTCGGTCCTCGCCTGGAGCATGTGTGGGGCACGCGCAGCTTCGCGATGTTCTACCTGTGGTGCGGTTTGGGCGGCGCGATTTTCCACGCACTGTTCGGCGGGCTGGCCCCGATGGTGGGCGCGTCCGCGGCAATCTTCGGCGTCATGCTGGCGTACGCGATGCACTGGCCGCGCGACGAGATCTATTTCTTCGGCGTGATCCCGATGCGCGTCTCGACGTTGGTCGTGATGCTCGGGTTGCTGAACCTGTTCATGGGCTACACCTCTGGCGCCGGCGGCGTGGCGTATTTTGCGCACCTGGGCGGCTTCGCCTTCGGCTTTCTGTATCTCAAGAAGCCGCAGCACGTGGGCATCGATCAGCTGCGACAGCGCGTATCACCGGCGCCCGATGTGGGCGACGACATGAGTCCACGCGCCTCGCCACGTCCCTCATCCCGCACCCGGCACCGCGACGAGGTGGACGATATCGTGGCGCAGAGCAAGGCCGCGATCGCCAGACGACCCGCGCGTATCGGCGACAAACGGGCGGGGCCGCGTGACGCGAAGGCGGACGAGCTGGATCGCGTGCTCGACAAGATCTCGCAGACGGGTATCAGCAGCCTGACGCCAGGCGAGCGCAAGCTGCTGGACGAGATGAGCAAGCAGCTGCGAGACCAGTAGCACATCCAACTTCCAACCTCCAACGTCCGACATCGAACGCAGTTGCAGTTGAGAACGGCGTTTGAGGTTGAACGTTTGAAGTTTGAAGTTTGAGGTGGTACAAAAAAGAGCCCCCGGGGAGATCCCCGGGGGCGATGACGTCAGGCCGTTCTCCCGACGCCAATGGCCGCCGCAGAGTGCGAACGACCTTTGTGATTATATGCACGAATTCGGTGAAGCGCCAGCAAGTGCTGCGACTGCCAGCGAGTGCCGGCATTTCGTAAGCGAACACGAGCACAACACATGCCACGACCTGAGCTTCTGGAAACGTTCGATAATCCGTATCCGGATCGCGAGTACGAAATAAAAATGGAATGCGACGAGTTTACGTCGCTCTGCCCGGTGGGCGGAATCGAGTCTGATGCGGAGGAGTTGAAACAGCTGCAGGGTGGTGCGCCGGATTTCGGCACGATCTACATCACGTACGCGCCCGCGAAACTGTGTCTCGAGCTCAAAAGCCTGAAGCTGTATTTGTGGAGCTTTCGCAACGACGGAATTTTCTACGAGCGCGCGGTGAATCGGATCCTCGATGACCTGTCTGCTGCGTGCCAGCCACGCGCGATGGAGGTGGTCGGCGATTTCAACGTGCGGGGCGGAATCAAATCGATCATCACTGCGCGCGTCGGAAAAGCCTCAAATAGCCCATAGCACGCGAACACACTCGTCGCACAGCCACAGCTCTCGGCCATGGCGGATTCAGCTTTCGAGCGCTATGACTAGAGCTTCGCTACTTGTCGGGGCGCCGTGCCTTCAGAGTCCTCGAGGCGTGTTGCAGTAGTTACGCTGGTGATGTGCTGCGCAGCGATGGCGGCGTGTCACAGCGGCGCTCTGACCGCAGGGTCCCCTCAGGGTCCCGTGCCAGGGGTTTATACACTCGCGCTTCCGGCCGCACCTGACAGCGCGCTGAAGCTTGCCAAGTTCGCCCTGGCGGCTATCGACGGCTTGCCGCAGCTCCCGCAAATCCGGCCGAAGATGACCATCATCTCCACGCACTACGTGCGAAACCGCCGCGGAGGAGGTCAGACTGAGGTCGCGGTGATGATAGCGGTGGACCGTCATCCGGCAGACACGGTGCGTGTCACAACCGTCGTCGAGTTGCGAGCCTGGGCGCTGGACATGGCGCAGC
>JANNJV010000001.1:0-3362 GCA_031395945.1 Gemmatimonadota bacterium
TGAACCGAGAACGCGCGGTAATTCTTCGCGGACACTAACTGCGTTCTGAGACCTGAGATCTGAGGACCTTCAAGCCATCTGGTGGAGTGGGCTCAGCATCCAGGCATTGCAGAGGAAACGACAGTACCGCCCCCCTACTGCACCCTGATCGGCACCGTCGCCAGCAGCACCCCCATCGCCGTTCGCCCTTCCAGCCGGTAGTCCCCCGATCGCGTCGGCAGGAACTCGAAGTCCATCGTCTCACCGATGCCCAGCACCTGGCGCGACGGTCGCGTCACGCGCGCCGCGACCGGCAGGTCGGCGCCGTCCTTCGCCAACGGCTTCCACGCCACGAACGTGCTGTCCTGCCGCATCTCCAGCGTGAGTCCCGGCCGACCGGTGGTGATATTGATGAGCCGCAACCGGTAGCCGATGCCGCGGCGCAACTCGAGCGCCGGCGGCGTGAGGTTGCCGTTCACCAGCACCGCCTTTTCCTCCTGCAACGAATCACTGGGCGACGAGAACAGCAGCGGGATGTCACGCGTTGGATCCCACTTGCCTTTGTCCAGCACGATCAGCGCTCCCGCAAGCCCCGCGCGCGACTGGCTGATCTCGTTCACGTGTGTGTGGTAGATGAACGTTCCCGCGCGCGGCGGTGTGAAGCGCACCTCGAATGAATCGTTGGGGGCAATCGCGGGCGCGAGCGCCGGCTTGATGCCGCTGATCCCCGGCACCCCATCGAAGTAGCTCTGCAGTTCGATGCCGTGCCAATGGACACTGGTGGGTTCGGCGAGTCCGTTCAGGACGTTGATGCTGACGGTTTCGCCTCGGTTGAGCAGGATCGGTGGCGCCACCCGCTGGCCGCGATCCACATCGGGCGCGATGGCGCTTCCTTCGACCAGCGCGACGCCGTAGAGCGGCGTGGTTGGTGTGCCACCTGCATTGGGACGGAACAGGAGTCGCAGCCGGCGCGACGGTTCCGGAGGCAGCGGCGGCGGCAGATTCGCCGTGGTGTCGTCTTCAGCGGGTCTGATCTCGATGGCCGTCACCAGCCCGCCCATCGACGTCGCCGGATTCGCGCTCAGGTGGGCCGCGTGCGCCACCGCGGTGGGCAGGGCATAACCGAGTGGACCACGCGGGGCAAAGTGATCGGGCACGTGACAGTGAAACAGCCAGTTCCCCAGGCGGTCGGGCACCCACGTCAGGGACATGGTGGCGCCGGGAATCATCCGCTCAGTATTGACCAGCTCCGACCGCACGAGCGCGGAGTCGGCGCGGGCATTGCCGCGACGCTGCACACGGTAGTAGAAACCATGGAGATGCATCGGGTGCACGTCCGCGGACGCGTTCACCACACGCCACCGCACCGTTTCGCCCTTTGCATAGATCAGCCGATCGGTGTGCGGCCACGCTCGGCCATTGATGACGAACAGTTCGCGCTGGCGCGTGCGTGTGAGCTCCGAGCCCAGGGTATCCGCCCACATGCCGATCACGAAGATGCGGTCGGTCGCCACGCGCGCGCCCGGCTCGTCAACGACGATCACGCCGGTCAGCTGCGCGTCCTCTTTGGTGCGGTGCTCGAACGGCCGGCCTGTGGTCGTTCCCCAGTAGTAATAGGTGCCCGGGCGATCGAGGCGAAATCGCAGCGTCTGAATCGCGCCTGGTCCCAGCTGGATGCTGTCGTTAAACGCCGCTCCGATCGCCGGCCGCGAATGCAGCCCGTGGATGGTAAGCACCGTGTTCGGTACCAGATTGCGCACCGTGACGATGACATTGGTGCCGCCCGGCACGCGAATCAGGGGTCCGGGCACCTGCGCCGGACGGCCGATCTCCGCGAACACCGGAATCACGGCGCCCGGAGCGTCCTCGCCCTGCGGATGCCACTCTGCCAATCTCGCTTCCAATCGAACCGCGACCGTGCCTGACATCGACACGCCGGCGCGTGCTCTGTTGTCGTTCGCGCGCACTCGCTCCATGCGTGCCTGTGCAGCAGCCGTCGATGTGGCCAGCAGAAGCGCGATCGATCCAACGAAGGTTGACTGCATGATCGAAGTTACGGCGATGTGCTTGGCCCGGACAGACTTGCGGACATCGAACGACTCATCCGAATAGACCCGAATTTAGCCGAATGGTTCCGGTGCTTCAGAGAGCCTGGATGCGCCGGAGACGGACTGTGACAGAGGACACAACCGTTCCGATCATTCGGATGCATTTGGATGCGTAGTTGGTTCGCGCAACGAATTCTGATTGGGCCACGTTAGCTGATCGTAGACCATGTCAACACGCGAATTGTTGCACATCGGCTTGATAGTGGGGCTGGCGTTTCCCTGGTCGGCGGCGCCGGCACGTGCACAGCGCCAGCGTGGCATTCGCATCGAACCGAATGCCCGGTACGACGGCCGCTTCACCTTCGCCCGCATCCGCTACACCGAGTACCGCAGCGCCGGCTGGGCCTACGACTACCCCACCATGGAGCGCAACCTCATGCTCATGATGCGTGAGGTGACGTCGCTTCGGCCCCACCTGACGCAGAGCAACATCCTCACGTTCGACGACCCCGAGCTCATGCGCTATCCCATCGCGTATCTCTCCGAGCCAGGGTACTGGATTCCAAGCGACGCGGAAGTGGCGGGGCTCCGCACCTATCTAATGAAGGGCGGCTTCCTCATCGTCGACGACTTCATGCGCCGCGAATGGTACAACTTCGAGCAGCAAATGCGCCGCGTGCTCCCCGATGGGCGCATCGATCGGCTGGAGGTCTCACACAAGATCTTCCATTCGTTTTTCGACATCGCGTCGCTGGACATGAGCTACCCGCACGACCCCAACCTCAAGGCGGAGTTTCTGGGGATTCACGAAGGGAACGACAAATCCAGGCGCCTGATGGTGGTGATCAACTACAACAACGACATCGGCGACTACATGGAGCACTCGGGCCAGGGGTGGTGGCCGGTGAACACGTCGAACGACGCCTACAAGATGGCGATCAACTACGTCATCTACGGCCTGACGCACTGATCACGAACGATCGGCGGCGGTGGTCATGCGCTCGATGCGCTGATCGGGCACCAGCCACATGATTGCGACGGCGATGTAAATCCCCCCGGCAATCCACTGATGCACGAAGGAGAGCGGGATCGCCATCACGTACAGCACTGGTGAGATTTTGCCCTTGATGTCGCTGCGTTTGTGAAGTGACGGTAATTCCTGTTGGTTTATGAGTTAGCCTGACAGCCGTGGATACTTTGTTTACATTTTGCCCCCCAGCACCACCGGACCTGAAAAACTGCCAATCAATATCCTCTTCTTTTATCTCCACCTCTTGATTTTCAATATTTGGAAGCACTTCAACCAGCGCAAATGATGTCTGTCGGAGTTTATTC
>JANNJV010000007.1:0-2994 GCA_031395945.1 Gemmatimonadota bacterium
ACCTGTCCACGATGGAAAAGCCCAACCCGAAGCTCTGCCCCGCGCTCGGGTACAGCGTTCCGGCTTGATTCGTCGCCATGAGCGCGACGGTCTTGGGTGACAGAATGCGAACGCCATCCAGCTCGCCGCCGTTCAGCAGCATCTGCATCAGCCGCGCGTAGTCGCGCGCGGTGGACACGAGCCCCGCTCCGCCGGCAAAGCTGCGACGCGGACCATCCACGTAGTGACCCTGTCCCCGCGCGCCATCGGGCGCCCGCGTGGCGCGGGTGAGGTTGAGGCTGTCGCTCACATACACGGTCACAAGTCGCTGCCGCTGCGCGACCGGCACATAGAAATGCGTGTCAGGCATCTTCAGTGGCTGCGTGATGCGCGTCCGGATGAACTCATCCAATGGGACGCCCGACGCGCGTTCCACCACGCAGCCCAGGATGTCGGTGTTGTATCCGTACACCCAGGCTTCGCCGGGCTGGCGCGAAAAGGGCAACGTCGCCAGCCGCTCCATCGTGACGCACACCGGCTCGTCCTTGTCTGCGGTGTACCAGCCCCACCCCGCCGCGGGTCCCAGTCCCTTTTCCCGGTACAGCGGCGCGAGCGCGGAGTCCGTGCCGTAGTTGATGCCGGCGGTGTGCGTCAGCAGGTCGCGTATGGTGATCTGACGCGTGGCCGGCACCTGCTCTCCGCGCACCATCACGGTCGTGCGCGCGTAGGCGGGAATGAACCGGCTCACCGGATTGCCGAGCGCCACCTTCCCTTCCTCCATGAGGATCATGATCGCGATGGACGTGAGCGCCTTTGTTTGCGACGCGATACGGAACATCGCGTCACTGGTCATGCGGCGGCCGCTCTCCTTGTCCGCGAATCCCACGGCGCGTTCATACACGACCCTTCCGTCGTGTAGCACCAGACCCACGGCACCGGCGATCCGATCGCTATCCACCTGCTGCTGGAGATATGCGTCGACTCGCGCCAGACGCGCGACCGAGAATCCGTTGTTGAGGGGCTGCGTTCGCGACGCGGCCTGGGCGCCGAGGATAGTCGGCGCAGCAATCAGCAGGAGCAGTGTTGTGCGCATGGGCGTATTTCCGATTCGGGTGATCCCGGAACTCAACGGACTGGCATCAACGACAAAGTTGAACAGGATCAATCGATAGAAAGATTACACCGATCAAGCGAACGAAAGATTGGTCTTATTCGTTGTTCTCGGTTGATCCTGTTCACCTTTGTCGTGAGTGCCTGTCGGGCTGCAGAACGAAGACAAAGTGTGATTGGCACTAGGACGGCGGGAAGGGGGGACGTGGCTTGATCTTTATCGGCCTGAGCGCGCATTGTAGCGCCAATGTCCATCAGTCGAAGAGAATTCCTCGCGACATCAGGTGCTTCGGCAGCGGCGCTGCTTGCAAATCCGGATCGCCTGTTTGCGAACGCCGCCAGGCCGAACCTGCTCTTCATTCTGTGCGACGACCTGGGCTACGGTGACGTCAGCGCGTTCGGCCGGCCCGACTACAAAACGCCCAACATCGACCGGCTCATCGCGCAGGGCGTGCGGTTCACCAACGCCTATACCGCGGCGTCCACGTGCACGCCAACGCGAGTGGCTTTCGCCACAGGACGCTATCCGCAGCGGCAGCTTCCCGACCTTCAGCGCCCCATAGGCTGGGGCACGGCCGCGAATGGGGTTCCCTCGTACGGACTGTCACCGGAAATCCCCACCGTTTCACGCATGCTCAAGGACGCGGGCTACGACACCGCCCTCGTGGGCAAATGGCACCTGGGATTCGCGCCCGAGTTCAGTCCGCTGCGCCACGGATTCGACGAGTTCTTCGGCACCAAGGGCGGCGGCGCCGACTACTTCACCCATACAGGGCGTCGGAACATCCCCGAGTTGCACGAAGGCGACGTCCCCGCCGAGCGCGTGGGATACCTGACGGACCTGCTCAGCGAACGGGCCGCCGCGTACGTCGCACGCAAGCGCGACCGGCCGTTCTATCTCAGCCTGCATTACACCGCGCCACACTGGCCGTGGGAAGGTCCCACCGAGACGCATGGGGATTCCCTGCCCCACGATTTCACCGCCGGCGGATCGCAGAAGATTTTTCGCGCGATGATGCTGAGCCTCGACGCGGGCGTCGGACGCGTGCTGCAGTCGCTGAAACGCGCCGGCCGCGACCGCGACACGCTGGTCGTTTTCACCAGTGACAACGGGGGCGAACGCTACTCGTACAACTGGCCGTGGTCGAACGGCAAGTTCACGCTGTACGAGGGTGGCATCCGTGTCCCCCTCGCGATGCGGTGGACGGGAACGCTGCCCGCCCTCAGCCGCTGCGCCCAGTTGGCGATCTCGATGGACTGGACCAGAACGCTGGTGGCCGCGGGCGGCGGAACGATGGACGCGCCCGACGGGATGGACCTGATGCCCTGCGCCCGAGGTGCCGCACCGGTAGACCGGACGCTGTTCTGGCGTCAACCCGACCCCGTGGACGCGCCGCAAGCTGCCGTGCGGCGGGGGAACTGGAAGTATCTCCGCGCAGGCCAGCAGGAGTTGCTGTTCGACGTGTCGAACGATCCGGGCGAGAAAGCCGATGTGAAGGCGCGCTTTCCCGATGTGCTGATCGAGCTGAGGGACGCGTGGTCTCGCTGGAACGCGGAGATGGTGCCAATGCGGGTGGAGACCACTCCACCGTAACCAGCCTCACGAACGCGGATGCTTTATGCGATGGATTGATGCTGTCATCCAGGGCCCCAGGGCGTATGATCAGGTTCGGGGCTTTCCCGGTGGGCAGCGGGAGGGCCCGAGAGTGGCCGGATGGCGAAGTCCGCGTACATTACGGGGTAGCTTCCCGAGGCAAACGTAGTGGAGCAAAAGCTGCAGGGGAGCACTCAAGACGGGTCCGCACTTAGGCGGACTCAAGAGCACACCGCCAGGGGAGACAGGGCACGATGCGCACGACAGGGGTAGTGAAGTGGTTCAATGCTGAGAAGGGATATGGGTTCATC
>JANNJV010000011.1:0-1554 GCA_031395945.1 Gemmatimonadota bacterium
TCGGGCAGCGGTCGCTCGAGCGGAAGCACCCGCTCATCGTGATCTGCGCGTCGGGCGGCGCACGGATGCAGGAGGGCGTGCTCTCGTTGATGCAGATGGCCAAGGTGAGCGCCGTGCTGGCCCAGCTCGCCGAACGCCGCATCCCCTACATCGCAATCCTCACCAATCCGACGACGGGCGGCGTGAGCGCCAGCTACGCGATGCTCGGCGACGCGATCCTGGCCGAACCGGGCGCCGTGATCGGCTTCGCCGGTCCCCGCGTCATCAAGCAGACGCTCGGGCAGGACCTCCCGGAGGGCTTTCAGACGAGCGAGTTTCTGTTGGACCACGGCATGCTCGACGCCGTGGTGCACCGAAAGCAGCTCAAAGGCACGGTGGGCCAGCTGTTGCGCCACATGTCGCATCGTCCTGCTGCCGAGGGATGGGCGTCCGCGTAACGGCGCTGGAGGAGGCACTCAGCTTCCTCTTCGCGCGCACCACAAGCGGGTTCAAGTTTGGTCTCGAGCGCACGCAAGCGTTGCTCGACGCGCTCGGCAGTCCACATCGTTCGTATCCCGTCATCCACGTCGCAGGAACGAACGGGAAGGGGAGCTCTCTGGCCACCGCGGAGGCGCTCCTGCGCGGGCGCGGCCTGCGGGTGGGGAAGTATACGTCACCGCACCTGGTGGATTTCCGGGAGCGCATGCTGGTGGATGGCGTGCCCATCGAAGCCGACCAGATATTGAAGTTCGTGGAGCAATGGATGCCGCTGATCGAACGGCTGGGCGCGTCCTTTTTCGAGGCGACGACGGCGATGGCATTCGACGCATTCGCTCGCGCCAATGTGGATGTTGCCCTGATCGAAACCGGCCTTGGCGGGCGCCTGGACTCCACGAACGTGGTGGACCCCGTGGTCGCAGGCGTGACGAGCATTGGCTGGGATCACATGGAGTATCTGGGTCACTCGCTGGACTCCATTGCCAGTGAAAAGGCGGGCATCTTCAAGCGAGGTCGCCCCGCCGTGATCGGTGAAGCGAGCAGCGACGTTCGCGACGTGCTCCGCGCCCGCGCCACCGAGCTGGGGGCCGATCCCGTGATCGTCGTCGCCGACCAGGTGGCTGTCGACGACGTAGAGGTCGGTCCGAACGGCACCACTGCCACCCTTGCGATGTTCGGCGAGCGGGCGCGGGTGCAGACACCGCTGGCAGGGCGGCATCAGGCCTTCAATCTGGCCTTCACCCTCGCGCTGCTGCACGCCGCGGGACCGCGCTACAGTTTTTCGCTGGCGCAGGCATCGCCCCTGCTCGGCCGCATCGCACTGCCGGGACGTTTTCAGCGCGTGGGCAAGTACATCTTCGATGTGGCGCACAATGCAGACGGCGCACGCGTCCTGGCGGAGACTCTGCGCGCCGTACGCCCCGAGCGCCCGATCAAGGTCTTGTTCTGCGCGCTGCGCGACAAGGAGTGGAAGGACATGCTCACCACGCTGGCGCCGTTCGTCGAGTCGTTCGTCCTCACCGATGCGCCGACGGCACCGGCGAGCCGGGCCTGGAACCTCGAGGAAGCCCGCGCCTT
>JANNJV010000029.1:0-1593 GCA_031395945.1 Gemmatimonadota bacterium
GTACCCACGCGCACGATATCCATCCCGTCGATGCGCGCGCGCGGCTCGCATCCCGGCCATCCACCGCACAGCAGCGTGACGGCGTGGCCATTCGCCGCCAGCCGTCCAAAGATCTCATGCAGGTGAATCTCGGCACCGCCAGCCTGTGGATTCTCGATGTCCTGCCAGTTGACGAGCAGCAGCCGCACTTACAACCGGCCCATCTTGCGGGCGAGTGCATCGATGACGCCGTTCACGAATCGCGCACTGTCCGTATTGCCGTACCGTTCCGCCAGGCGGATAGCCTCGCGAATGACCACGCGCGGTGGCGTTTCGTTGCGCTGCAACTCGGCCGCGGCCAGACGAAGCACCGACCGTTCGATCACTCCCAGGCGCTCGAGCCGCCAGTTCGTCGTGACCTCGGCGAGCTGCTTGTCCAGACTCGGACGCTCATCCTGCAACGTGCGCAGCAGCAGGCCCGCGATCTTGCGCTCTTCTGGCGTCACCAGGAGATCGTCCCAGATCTGTGCCGACACGCGATCCAGGTCCTGACCGCCGCGAAGGTCCCACGCGTAGATGGCCTGGAGCGCGCGCGCGCGCGCCCGGGTCTCAACTCGCATTGTCGTCCAGCTTGTGAAAAAGGTCCGTCATCTCGAGCGCCGCCAACGCCGCATCCCAGCCTTTGTTGCCATGCGCACCGCCGGCGCGTGCCTCCGCCTGTTCGGTCGTGTCGCACGTCAGCAGTCCGAAGCCGATGGGCCGATCGAAATCGGCGCCTGCCTGCGCCAACCCGCGCGACGCCTCACCCGCAACGTAGTCGAAGTGGGGCGTGTCGCCACGAATCACCGCGCCGACGGCGATGAGCGCCTCATAGCGGTCGGTGGCGAGCAACCGTCGCGCAACGGCCGGTAGCTCCCACGCGCCCGGGACCCACACGACGTCAATGTCTTCGGGCGAGGTCCCGTGCCGCGTGAGCGCGTCCATCGCGCCCTCCACCAACTTGGACGTTATGGACTCGTTGAACCGGCTCGCGACGACGGCGAACCGGCGGCCGGCGCCGCTGGGTGTACCTGTGTAGTCAGCCAATCAGGACGCGAGCAGATGCCCGAGCTTGTCCCGCTTGGTTTGCATGTAGCCGGCGCTTTCACCGTGGGCCGGCTGCACCAGCGGAACGCGATCGCCGAGCGTCAGGCCGTAGCCCTCCAGGCCGACCATCTTTCGCGGATTGTTGGTGATGGGCCGGATGGACCGCAATCCGAGATCGAGCAGAATCTGCGCGCCAATGCCGTAGTTTCGCAGGTCTGGCTTGAAGCCGAGACGCTCGTTGGCTTCCACCGTGTCCGCGCCGCGATCCTGCAGCTCGTACGCCTTGAGCTTGTTCAGCAAGCCGATGCCACGCCCCTCCTGGTCGAGATACACGATCACACCGCGGCCCTCGATGTGGATCATCTGCATCGCGGTATCCAGTTGCCAGCCGCAATCGCAGCGCAGCGAATGGAAGACATCGCCCGTGAGGCACTTGGAGTGCATGCGCACCAGCGCGTTCTCGCCGTCGCCGATCTCGCCGTACACCAGCGCGACGTGCTCGTGCTGATCCACGTCGTTCCGGTAGCC
>JANNJV010000070.1:0-3400 GCA_031395945.1 Gemmatimonadota bacterium
GCGTGAAGGTCGCGCCACCCGCGAAGAGGCCGTAGCCCTTCCAAACGGCGTTCTCAGTCCTGAGAAGCCACAGGACCTCCAAGTAATCTGGTGGAGTGGCCTCGGCTTTCTGGTTGGTGTAGTGGTGGCCAGTGACCCGGACGGCGGAACGATGCACAACATCGTCCCGCCGCCGTAGGACCCTGTTCCTTCCTCTACAACTACCTGCCCACGGAGACCACTCCACCAGATTACTTGGAGGTCCTGTGGTTTCTCAGGACCGAAAGCGCCAGTTTCTTTGGTGTCCTCGATGATCACCGCTCGATGGCAAATATCTCGGCCAACTCGTGCGGCAATACCACCTCGAGCTGGGCGTACGTGCAGTCGCGCGGCTCCTTGTCGCTGCGCCAGCGCCGGAATTGCGCCGTATGCCTGAAGCGACTGCCTTGCATGTGGTCGTAAGCGACTTCCACCACCAGCTCCGGACGCAACGGTTCCCAGGACAAATCCTTGCCCGCGCTCCAGCGGCTTGCTCCTCCCGGCCGTCGCTGGCTTCCGGACTCGGCGCCCGGATCCTGCGCCCCCTGCGCGCCCTGTGCCCACGCCTGCCACGGATGATTCTCGAGCGCGTTCGCGCGATATGGCTCGAGAAAGTCCACCAGCTCCCGGCGCTTCACGTCCGTGAAGCTGGCGCACACGCCCACGTGCTCCAGTGCGCCGTCGTCGTCGTAGAGCCCCAGCAGCAACGATCCGACGGCTGCAGTCTTACCGGCGCCGGCCTTGTGCCACCGGAAGCCGGCGACAACGCAGTCACACTCGCGCTCGTGCTTCACCTTCAGCATCACGCGCTTGTTCGGCTCGTAGCGTCCCGCTTCTGACTTGGCCATCACTCCGTCCAGCCCCGCGCCCTCGAAGCGACGAAACCAGTCGGTGGCGACGACACGATCAGTGGTCGCCGGCGTCAGGTGCAGCGGCGGCGCCGCGCGGCCGAGCATCGTTTCCAGGATGGCGCGGCGCTCGACAAACGGAGTTGTGCGCAGGTCGCGAACGCCTTCGCAAAGCAGGTCGAAGAACACGACCGACGCCGGCGTCTGGTCAGCAAGTGTCTTGACGCGCGACGCCGCCGGATGGAGCCGCATCTGCAGCGCGTCGAAGTCCAGCGCTCCGTCGCGCGCGATCACAATCTCGCCATCCAGCACGCATCGACGCGGCAGCTGCTGCTTCAGCGGTTCCAGGAGATCGGGGAAGTAGCGGTCCAGCGGCTTCCCATCGCGGCTCTGGATAAAGAGCTCGTCGCCGTCGCGGAACACCAACGCCCGAAACCCGTCCCACTTGGGCTCGAAGATCCAACCGTCGCCGGATGGCAGTTCGCCGACGCGCTTGGCGAGCATGGGCAGAACCGGAGGACTGAGCACGAGGTGCATGCCGCATGGTAACGCGGCCGCGGCAAGCGAGGAATCTCCTTGCCCGCGCTGGCCGCGATGTGCATTGTCATTGACCGCAGATCCGGCGATTCAGCCACGGAGGCGACCGATGACGATTCGGAACAGCGGCTTTCAAGGCAGGCTGGCGCCGTGCGGGCAGATTGTCAGCGTGGAGAGCCACGAGGATCTGGACGATGACGTACACGTCACCGAGGCGCTCACCTACTCCTGCGGCTGCAGCAGCATTCGCCACGAGTACCATGACGGGAGCATGAGCAACAAGGTGATTCGCCACGACGGCAAGGTGCTGGTGGACGAGTTCCTGTCAGCGGAATGACGATGGAGTATCCGCGTACCACGCCGTGAGTCCCCGGCACGACGTCCTCCTGGTCGGCGGAGGTGGCGCGGGGTTGCGCGCCGCGATTGCCATCGCCGAAACGAATCCTCGGCTCAATGTTGCCGTGCTCTCCAAGGTGTACCCCATGCGCAGTCACACGGTGTCCGCCGAAGGCGGCGCGGCCGGTGTGATTGCGCCAGACGATACGCTGGCCGAGCACTTCTACGATACGGTGTCCGGCGGTGACTGGCTCTGCGACCAGGACGCCGTCGAGGCGTTCGTCAAAGAGGCGCCGGAGGAGCTGATGCGGCTGGAACACTGGGGGTGTCCCTGGAGCCGCGAGCCGAACGGCAAAGTGGCGGTGCGACCGTTCGGCGGCATGAAGAAGAAGCGCACATGGTTCGCCGCGGACAAGACCGGGTTTCACATGCTGCACTCGCTGTTTCAGACCTCACTGAAATACACGAGCATCAACCGCTACGACGAATGGTTCGTCACCAGGCTGCTGGTGGACGACGGACGCGTGCAGGGCGTCGTCGCGATCGAGCTGATGACGGGGAGGATTGAGACCATCACCGCCAAAGCGGTCATCATGTGTACCGGTGGCTGTGGACGCGTCTTTCCGTTCACGACCAACGCCGCGATCAAGACGGGCGACGGGATGGCTCTGGCGTATCGGGCCGGCGCGCCGCTCAAAGACATGGAGTTCATCCAGTATCATCCCACCGGCCTGCCCTTCACCGGCATCCTGATCACAGAGGCCGCGCGCGCCGAAGGCGGCTACCTGATCAACAAGGACGGCTACCGGTACCTGCAGGATTATGACCTTGGAAAACCGGAACCGACGCCGGTGTTCCGCAGCATGGAGCTTGGTCCGCGCGACCGGCTGTCGCAGGCGTTCGTGAAGGAGATGCAGAAGGGACGGACGGTGGAGGGGCCCTATGGCCAGGTGGTGTACCTGGACCTGCGCCACCTGGGCGAGAAGCTCATCGAGACCAAGCTCCCCTTCGTGCGTGAGCTGTGCAAGAAATACCAGAACATCGATCCCGTGACGGAGCTGATCCCGGTGCGGCCGGTGATTCACTACATGATGGGCGGCATCTCGACGGACATGAACGCCGCCACGCCCATCGCGGGCCTGTACGCCGCTGGGGAAGCAGCGTGCGTGAGCATCAATGGCGCCAACCGGCTGGGCTCGAACTCGTTGCCGGAGCTGCTCGTATTCGGCGCGCGGGCGGGACGCGCGGCCGCCGAGTACGCGTCGACGCATACGGAGACGTCGGCGGCGGCGATCGCGCAGGGCAACGACGAGTACAAGCGGCTGACGAACGAACTGGGCGCGCGGCGCGGCGGTGGCGAGCGCATCGCGACGCTGCGGGAGGAAATGCAGAAGGCCATGGAGGCGGGCGCGGGCATCTATCGCGCCGCAAACTCGCTGGGCAAAGCAGCGGACACGATCCGCGGCCTCCAGCAGCGCGTCGGCAACGTCATGATCGAGGACCCGAGCCACACCTTCAATACCGAGCGCGTCTCGGCGCTGGAATTGTCCTTCATGCTCGATGTGGCCGAAGCGATGGTGACCTCGGCGCTGCGCCGGGAAGAGTCGCGCGGCGCCCATCAGCGGACCGATTTTCCGAAGCGCGACGACGTGAAGCTTCTC
>JANNJV010000116.1:0-4610 GCA_031395945.1 Gemmatimonadota bacterium
GGACGCGTCCGCGGTTGCCGTGTCGCTTGTGGACTCTGAGCTCGCCGGCGTGGAGCTGCTCGCGCTGCCAGAGCTTTCACGCGTGTACCTGTCGGTGACGCTCGAAGACGTGAACCGCGCGGCGCGGCGCTATTATCGCGCTGAGCACCTGCGTGTGGTCGCGACCGGCGCCGTGCGCCCGCGTTTGCCTGAGACGATTTTTCCTGCGGGCACCTTTCGCCGGCTCTTCCAGTAAATCTTTACGCGCAGTCGGCTACTTGAACGTTCCCTCCTTCGGGCCGCGCGCGCTCTTGTCGATCTGCCTGATGGCGCCAAGGTGATAGGCGAGATGAGCGATGCTCCCGATCATTCCGCTCAGCTCCACCACGGTCGTCTCGCGTGGCGAGCCGAGTGCCTTCAGCCAGCGATGCGCTTCGTCGTCCAGCCCACTGCGGATCTCATCCCATTGCCGGGCGTCCACGCTGGACGTCTTCCAGGCGTCGTCCCAGTTGGCATCTGCGAAGGGATTGCCGCCCTCCGCTGCCCAGCGATTCATCAGCGACAGGCCATAGCGCACGTGCTGAGCATGCGCAGCGATCGTCGCGCCGTCATTCACCGAGCGAGAAGCGTCATCGGCTGACAGCTTGGTAAGCGATCGTAGCAGCCCAACGTCTCCGGTATTGAGGATGAAAGCACCTCCCGGTTGGTTTGCGCCGTCAACCAACTCGGAGAACAGTCCCGTCAGGACTGGACTCACTGCCGTGATTTGCATGATGGTGATCCACAATGTTTGTTAGGCATACATGCTAACCTCGTTGCGGGGTAACGAGGAGTTGCACCATACACTTCTTGCCGATCTTCGACGAGGTGCTCGTGGACAGACGTGAATTTCTCGCGACGACGGCTGTTGCCGCCGTGTCGCCCATGCCCAGACTCGATCCACCTGCCCAGCCTACACCGCGCCAATACATCGAGCTGCGGCGATATCACCTGCTTCCGGGTGCGAAGCAGCGCGCATTCAGCACGTTCGTCGGCGACGCCGCAATCCCGGCGATGAATCGGGCCGGAGTTGGCCGGGTCGGGGCGTTTACCGTCGTGTATGGCGAAAATGCGCCGTCGCTGCTCCTGGTCCTCACGCACCAAACACTCGATTCCGTGGTATCGTTGCGCGACCGCCTGGCCAGTGATGCGGCGTACGCACGTGCCGGCGCCGCGATCCTGGACGCCCCGCTGTCCGACCCCGCCTTCGTGCGGGTCGAAAGCACGCTGGTGCGCGCGATCGAAGCGATGCCGACCCTGGAAGCTTCCGCGAGCGCCGCTGCGGCGACCCCTCGCATCTTCGAGCTCCGGACGTACGAGAGTCACAGCGATCGTGCCGCGCTGAACAAGCTGAAGATGTTCAACGCCGGTGAGGTGCCGATCTTTCGCAACACGGGCCTCGCGCCCGTCTTCTTCGGTGAGACACTCGTCGGCGCGAAGATGCCCAGCTTGATCTACATGCTCACCTTCGCCGACATGGCGGCGCGCGACAGTGCGTGGGCTGCGTTCGGCAAGGACCCGGACTGGAAAACGCTCTCCGCGGACCCACAGTATCGGGACAACGTCTCGGCGATCTCTGACATCATCCTCCGGCCGACGGCCTACTCGCAGATTTGATCACCTTTGAAGCGAAGTACATCCTCGGTGCAATTGCCATTGGTATTGGCGCCACTCTGGTCATGGACCTTTGGAATCAGGGTTTGAAACGCACGTTCGGCATTCCATCGCTCAACTACTGTTTGCTGGGACGGTGGCTTCGTCACATGCCGGGGGGCACGTTCAGGCATGCGAATATCGCCGCCGCGCCACAGCGCCCGCACGAGTGCGCGGTTGGCTGGATTGCCCACTACAGCATTGGCGCTGTGTTCGCGATCGTCTTCGTGCTTCTTGCGTCGGGTGACTGGCTTGCGCGACCAACTCTTCCGCTTGCGCTGCTCTACGGCATTGGCACGGTAGTGTTCCCGTTTTTCATCATGCAGCCGTCGCTCGGCCTCGGCATTGCTTCGTCGAAAACGCCCAAGCCGACGCAGGCCAGGCTGAAGAGCCTTGCGACGCATACGGTATTCGGAATCGGGCTGTATCTCTGTGCACTTGGCGTGAGCTACGTGCTGCGGACGACGTGAGGAAGCTTCCCGGTGTTGCCGTTTGGTGGGAGCAGAAACGGCCTCCTCAGCCTTTCTCAACCAAAGGACAGGTGGTCCTCGTGTTCCGATCCATCGGAGTGGCCATGTGTTTGGTTCTGGCTCTCACGGCCGGAGTCGCTGTGTCGAAGCACCGCGGCGCTTTTCAAGCGTCAGCTATCGTCTCGCAGCAAGAGGCACAGCGGCAGGACTTCGAGTGGGGTACGCTCTTCACGTACTTCAACAAAGAGACATACGGAACCAGGGATGGACTCACCGCCGCGGCGGTGATCAAACCTGGGTGGGAGATTCATCCTCCGCACCAGCACGCCGAGGAGGAGTACCTGATGGTTGTCGAAGGAAGCGGCACCTGGCACCTCAACGGACGGGAGCGCGACGCGAAGCCGGGTGACATGCAGTACGCGGCACCATGGGACGTGCATGGTATCAAGAACACGGGTACTACTCCCCTGCGGTTCGTGGTCTGGAAATGGAACAGCAAAGGCGTCGTGCCGCTGGCACGCCCATGATCACCGTCACGCCGACGACGGTTGGTGTACGCGCTGGTCTTTCATATCGTTCGCGCAGGTGCGAATCCGCGATGACCGTCATGAATTGACGCCCCGCCCGTTGCCGGAGTTGACCCTAATGAGGCCGGCAGTGAGAACTCGACGCATGGGGGGGGCATGAATCGCACAGCTTTGACGCCGTTGGCAATCGCTCTGATCGCGGCCGTCGTCGCGGGATGCGTGGAAGACAAGAGGTTCCCGGCTCCCACCTCGCAACTCAAGGTCGTTCACGCGGCGCCGGCTCTCGGCGCCGTGGATGTGCACGTCGGAGACAACGCCGTCATCTCCGCACTTCCTTATGGTCGGAGCTCCGGGCTGACCATTGTCCCCGCGGGCGCGCTGCATCTCACCTTCCGCGCTGGCGGCAATACCATCGCGCAACTGGACCTTACCCTCATCCCGCGCGAGATCGCCGCCGTCACGCTCGGCGCCGACACGGTCCAGATCTCTCCCGTGATACCGGACACCGGCAACGCGATCTCGAATCGGGCCAACGTCCGGATGATCAACATCGCGGGGAAGAGCACAGCCGCCCCCACGCTCCTCGGGGTGCTGCTGAACTTTCCCGACGTGAGCGCCGACTCGGTTGCCGTGTTCGGCCTGGATGCCACCGTGCCGAGTCATGGACCGCTCATGTACTTCAATCCCGGTTCTTTTCGGGTGCGTATCGTGCCGAGTGGCGGCAGAACGGTGCTCGCGGAAGCCGAGTTCAACGTCGCGGCGGGGCAGAAGAAAGCGATCGTCCTCTCGCGCGACGACGCGGGCGTCTATGCCGTGAAGATCGTGACCGAGCCCTGACGCAGGTCGCACTCTCCGCGCGAGCGGTGGCTGTTCATGGCAACCGAACGAACGTCACGTTGACGCCCAGCTGAATCCCGGAGCCGCCCCGAAAGATGCGTTGGGCGCCGAGACTGACGTCGAGTCCGCGGTGGAACAGCTGCTGAATGCCGATGCCCGCACCCAGGAATGTGCTTGCTCCAACGCCCACGCTGCCTCCAGTGAGACAGCGCACGTCCCACGCAATCCCCGGCGTGAAAAATGTGAGTACTCGAAAACTCTGGAACAGCGAGACGGAGACGGGAATGCCCGCGTCCACCGCGCAGGCGTTGCGCTTGTCCAACGCGTTGGGGGCAAAGCCGTAACCCAGCTCCGCGCCCACGGTCGTGGTTGCGCTGTTGTTACCGAGGAGCGCCGCCACCGTGGGGCCGCCGGTGATGACATTGACACGAGTACGCGCGCCGAACAACGGGTGGCTGGCGCAGCCCGTGACGCCGTCGGCGCAATCGGCCTTCTGGTAGCCGCCGGTGAGGCCGATGGTCGATCCGCCCAGCCACTGCAGATCGACGCCCGCAGCCACGGCGGAGAGGTTGCCGGAGACGTTGCCGCGCTGCATGCCGGCCTGAAGACGGCCCACCCAGTAATTGTGGTTGCGGCTGGCCGGCATGAGCATACCCATTGGTGGCAGCGCGCCTAGCGGCACGGCGAGCAGCCGGCGCAGGTGCAGCTCGCCCGGTCCCTGCGCGCCCGCCTTCTGCGCAATCGCAAGTGCCAGCGCCGCGAGAACAAGGCGGGTTCTCATGGGCGCTCCTCCAGCCATGTGGCGTACGAGAGCCCGCCGCCGCCCATGTCCCCATAGCGAAAAACCCGTAGCAACACGCCTCCGCCGCGTATGATGTCCAGCCGCATGAAACCGCTGCGGTGCGGGCTGGTGTAGTTGCTTTCGCGCAGGGTCACCGCGCACGATCCTTTCGCGGCCGAACCGGCCCCGCTGACCAAGATGTAGTGCACGCTGCGGCCGCCGCGCAGTACCTGGAGGCTGTGATCGTGCCCCGCGGCAAAGACGAGCGGTGGCGCCGCGATGAAGGCGTTCTCCAGCGAGTCGCGCATGCGACGGTTCTTGCCG
>JANNJV010000159.1:0-7862 GCA_031395945.1 Gemmatimonadota bacterium
CACCAGTGCACACCCGTAGACGCGTGATCGACGTGAGCCACACCGTCGAACACGGGATGATCACGTACAAGGGATTTCCCGCGCCGGTCATCTGCGACTGGATGAGCCGCCAGGCATCCCGGTCGAAATACGCGCACGGCACCGAGTTCCAGATTGGCAAGATCGAGATGATCGCCAACACCGGGACGTACGTGGACAGTCCCTTTCACCGCTACGAGAATGGCAAGGACCTCTCGGAGCTGCCGCTGGAGTCACTGGCTGACCTCGATTGTCTCGTGGTGCGGATCGACCCGACCGCGGGTTCGGAAATCGACGAGGTGCCGCTCGTGGCGAGCCGGGTGGCGGGGCGCGCCGTGCTATTTCATACGGGGTGGGACCGGCACTGGCGCACGGATGCCTACTTCGAGGGGCATCCCCACCTGACGGAGCGCGCGGCCCAGTGGCTGGTGAAGGCCGGTGCCGCCATCGTGGGCATCGACTCCTACAACATCGATAGCGTCGCCACCGGCGAGCGCCCGGTGCACAGCGTGCTCCTTGGCCGCGACATCCCGATCGTGGAGCACATGCGTGGGCTGGCTGCGGTTCCGGATCGGGGCGGCCGGTTTTCCGCCGTGCCGGTCAAGGTCAAAGGGTTCGGGACCTTCCCGGTACGCGCGTTCGTCTCGACGAAAACGTGAGGCGTGACCTGGTTCGAGACCGTTGGGTTATCAGAGTATGACTCGATCGCTTCGTGCCGCGGCGTGCCTGTGGCTCTCGGCGCTGTGCATTTCGTGCAGCGTCATAGATCCCGTGTACAGCACCCTGCGCGTTCATAACGCGGGATCGGCACCGTTGGTGGCGCTGAGCGTCCTCTTCCCGGAGTCCTCGGTCGACTTCGGCGACATTCCGGCGGGGGCCACCACCGCGTACCGCGTCGCGTCCAGGGGTGTCTACAGTTATGGCGCCTTCCGGTTCACTTACAACGGAAGTTCCATTGTGCAGCCGGTGATCGACTGGGTGGGCGAAGAACCGCTGAAGGGGCAACGGTTCACGTACAACCTGGAGCTGACCACGAACGGCACGAATGCCGGCATCATCCTGGTGAGCGTGACGAAGGATCGGTGAACTGCCAGTAGCCGTGCTTTCCAGGCCAAAGGCAGGGCACGTTCTCCAATGGACGTTCCTGGCGGTATCTTGTGTCTTCCCCCATGATCCCGCCGATGCCTGCCTTCTCTCTGCGTCCTCTGTGTCCTCTTTGGTTTGTAACTGTCCTGGCCGCGACGCCTGCCGCCGGCCAACAGGCTCAGTCTGCCCCGCAGAAGCCCACGAGCGACTACTACATATACGTGGGTGCCGAATCAGCGGACCTCATCCATAGAGTGCGGTTCGGTCCCGGCGGCGCCGTGGTGGAGAAGTCCATCGTGGTGGGCGAGAGCACCGTGGAGATGGAGGGGCCGCACGGGTTGCAGATTTCGCGCGACGGCAAGTATCTGCACATGACCACGGGGCATGGGAGCCCGGACGGAAAATACTGGAAGTACGAGTTGGGTCCCGACACGTTGGTGGGCGCGGGCACCTTCCTGGGCTACTTCCCCGCGTCGCTGGACGTGACGCCGGACGGACTGTACGCCTTTGTGGTGAATTTCAATCTGCATGGTGAGATGGTGCCGAGCAGCGTGAGTGTGGTGTACACGCCCACGAACACCGAAGTGGCGCGGACGACGACGTGCACCATGCCGCACGGCAGTCGCGTGGATCCAGCGGGGACGCATCAGTATTCCACGTGCATGATGGATGACCAGCTGGTGGAGCTGGACACGCGCAGCTTCGAGGTGTCGCGCCGCTTTGGATTGGCCAAGGGCAAGGAAGGCGCGATCCCGGCGAATTGGGTGAGCGAGCACGCGCAGCATGCGAGCGCGGGTCACAAGGTGCCGATGGCGCCGGCGAGCTGCTCGCCCACGTGGGCGCAGCCCAGCGCGGACGGGAAGAAGATCTACGTGGCGTGCAACAAGGCCGATGAGATTCTCGAGATCGACCGCGCGAGCTGGAGCGTGACGCGCCGCATGGCCACGGGGCGCGGTCCTTACAATCTGGCGACGACGCCCGACGGAAAGCTGCTGGTGGCGAGCCTGAAGCAGGGCGGGGGCGTTCAGGTGTTCGATCTCGCCACGGGCGCCAGCGTGATGAACGTGAAGAGCAGCACCACCGTCACGCACGGCGTTGCCGTTAGTCCAGACTCACGCTACGCGTTCGTGAGCAATGAGAGCGTGGGCGCGAAGCCGGGGAAAGTGGACGTGTACGATCTCATGGCGCTGGCGCGGGTGGCGAGTGTGGATGTGGGCCAGCAGGCGGGCGGGATTGCGTTCTGGAAGATCGCGGTTGTTCCGGCGCGCTAGCAGACGCCAATCATCGACTCAATGCTAGATTGGTTACGACGAGCATTACGCGGAGGCTACTCCCTTCGAGCAGCCTCAGCCGACCGTAAACCCAACTGCTGCGTGACTCAGACTCTCCGTCCAAGATGGTACGCCACCGCGCTGCTCCTGGCCGCGTGCGGTGGTACCAGCGACCCGGCCACCAACCAGCCGGCCACCGACACTCCCGTGCTCACGCGCACCGTGGTGCTCCCGGCGCTGAGCAATCCCTGGGACATCGCGGTCGCGGCCGACGGCGCAATGTTCTTCACCGAGAGATGCCGCGGGCTTTCGGTGCGGCGCGCCGACGGAAACGTAACGCGCCTGTTCGGCACGAGCGGCTCGGCGCTCGTCGCGCCCGATCTCGTATGCGTGGGACAAAGCGGCGTGCATGGCGTGGCGCTGGACCCGGCGTTCGCCACCAACCGGACGCTGTACGTCTACATGCTGTCGAACATCAACACGTCGCCACGCACCAATCGTGTCGTTCGCCTCGCGCTCAATAGCGGCTACACGAGCGCCAGTAACCGAGTCGACATCATCACCGACATCGCCTTCAAGGACGTCGCCAACGCCGTTGGTGGCGCTGGCGCGCACAGCGGCGGTCGCGTTCGATTCGGCCCCGACGGGTTTCTCTACGTCACCACAGGAGACAATCACAACCCGACGCTTCCGCAGAGTCCAACCATGCTCGGCGGCAAGGTTCTGCGCGTGACCACGACCGGCGCCGCGGCACCGGGCAACGCGCCACCGGCCGGCTTCGACGCGCGCATCTTTACTTACGGGCACCGCAACGTTCAGGGCATCACGTTCCACCCCGGAACGGGCCGGCCGTTCACCTCCGAGCACGGACCGAATCACAGCGATGAAGTGACGCCTCTCGTCAACGGCGGGAACGGCGGCTGGGATCCCAAAGACCGGCCGACGCTCTCGTGCCCCGACAACTATTGCGGCTATGCCGGCAACCCGACGACGATGCCGATGACGGACGTCGCGCGATTCTCGAATGCGATGCCGCCGAGCTGGAGCAACGGCGGCGCCTCGCAGGGAATGGGGCCGGCGGAGTTTCTCGTCGGTACGCAATGGCGGGCGTGGAACGGCCGCTTGGCCGTGGGCATCATGGGAGGGTCGCGGCTCGCGATCCTGGAGCTCAATGCGGCGGGCACCGTGACGGGTGCGGTCGACGCCTCGCTGCCGGCCGTTCGCTATCGCGCGCTTACGCTCGGTCCGGACGGCAACCTGTACATCGCGACCGACGCCGGCGAGATATGGCGCGTTACGCCTTCGACGGCCTCGCCCTAGCCACGCCGTCGTTCTAGTTGGGCGTCGCCGCTGGTCTCATGGCCCGCGGCATGTCACCCGCCGAGGCGCGGCTTGCAGCCAAACGCGAGCGGGATTGCAGTGATACTGCTGGCCGTGGCATCAGCCGCTACCTGGGTGCCGGCGCGTCGCGCGGCGCGAGTGGACCCGTCGACAACGCTGCGGGTCGAGTAATAACGTTCTGACGTCTTTGTGCTTGCCGAGCCCGTTCTCTGCGATTCATGTTGGACGCACGATATTGGCCAGGTCTTGGGCCGGTGTTGCTACTACTCTCTGCGCCGGGCTACGGACCGTCTCAACGAAGACTTGAGGACCATTGTTGGAGCAAGCCACTCAACTCTTCGCGGCGATCTCCTTCCTGGTGATCGGCCTGTCGCATCTCGGTCAAGCCAAAGCCTGGGTCGCCTTCTATCAAGCGCTCGCCGCTCGCGGCACCACCGGGGTGTTCCTCGAAGGCTTCCTCTTGCTGAACTTCGGCGCAATCATCGTCGCGTTTCACAATGTGTGGCACGGTCCGGAGCTGCTGCTCACCCTGATCGGGTGGGCGCAGGTTCTCAAGGCAGCAGGGCGCTTCCTCTTCCCGCAACTCGGGTTGCGAGTCATGCAGCGCGTCACTGTAGAACGCGCCTGGTACTTCCAGATTGGCGGCGTGGTTGCCTTGCTGCTGAGCGGCTTTCTGTGGTGGCTTCGGTTTCGCGCGTAGTCGTCCCATGAGAAGGAGTAGCGATCGATGACCGAGCTAACGGACAGACGACTCAGCCTGTCGCTTCTGATTCTCAAGACAGTCATCGTGCATACCATCACCTATTTCGTTGCCGGACTCCTGGCGTACACGCTTGGAGGGTACGAGACGACATTCTCGGAACCCCCGTTGTCCTACTTGATGCGTCCCACTTCCGATCCGTTGGTCATGGCTGGTCCCTTATTCCAACCGGTCCGTGGGGTCATCTTCGCCTCGGCCCTCTTCCCATTACGAAATGTGCTCTTGGCCGAACGTCGTGGGTGGCTGAAGCTGTGGTGGCTCCTGCTTGCTCTCGGCGTTCTATCCACATTCGGACCAGCTCCGGGCTCTGTCGAGGGACTGATCTATACGGTCATTCCGCCGCTGGCCCAGATCCTTGGACTGTGGGAAGTCCTTCTGCAGTCACTGCTGTTTTCAGTCATCCTTTTCTACTGGGTCAATCATCCTGGAAAGCGTTGGCTCAATTGGACGCTTGGCATTGCCTTTTCCATTGTGATGATCCTTCCCCTGCTCGGGCTTCTCGTTGGACAGCGCTGACTCGCCGCTGAATAATCTCCGGACGAAACGGACGTACTGCCCCGGTCGCTGCCGAACACGGTCCGCAACGTAGCTGCGCTTGGAACGGCTTATGCTCTTCAGACGATTCTCCACCCAAACTGGTCCCTTCCAATCCGCGCGTTCCGACTTCAAGGCATGAATCGCATTGACCGCGTCGCTTCCTGGCGGGCACGATTGCCGTGCATCTCTGAAGTCACCTCGGCGCGCAACAAACTAGTTCCCGCAGCACGCTTCCCGGTGATCGATGCCAATTGACCTTTCATCATCAGGAACATGAAGCGATCCAATTCGTCGTCCGACGCGACGGCACGAACGAAGTCTGCGACCGGTATCGCCGGTCTTGACGAGATTACCGGCGGTGGCCTGCCCCGCGGCCGCACGACGCTCGTGTCTGGCGGGCCCGGCTCGGGCAAGACGATTCTCGCGCTGCAGTTCCTGGTGAACGGCGCGCGGCATTTCGAGGAGCCGGGCATCTTCGTCGCATTCGAGGAAACGTCGAAGCGCATCGTATCAAACGCCGAAGGGTTTGGCTGGAAGCTCGCCGAGCTCCGTCGAAAGAAACTGTTCTTTCTGGATGCGCAACCCAAGCCAGACCTGGTCCAGTCGGGGTCGTTCGACCTGAGCGGGATGCTGGCGGTTCTGGAATCCAAGGCGAAGACGATGCGCGCAAAACGGATCGTTTTCGATGCGCTGGACATTGTTCTGGCACTGCTCCCCGATCACGGGGCACGGCGCCGGGAGATCTACCGACTGCATGAATGGCTACAGGCTCGCGGTCTGACGGGAATGATCACGGCCAAGTCGGGCGGAGACGATGCGCGGTCGCACATTGATACGCCCTTCGGCATCATGCAGTTCATGGTCGACTGCGTCATCATCATCGCCCACAGCGTGGTGCAAGGTGTGTCGCAGCGCAATCTCCGCGTGCAGAAGTATCGGGGGTCCGGTTTCGACGAGAATGAATCGCCGTTCCTCATCGGCAAGCAGGGATTGGAGGTGGCCGTCGCGCGAACGCTCAGCCATGCCAGTGCCAGCGTCACTCACGAGCGTGTTTCGAGCGGCATCACGCGCCTCGATACCATGTTGGGAGGCGGCTACTATCGCGGGGCGAGTGTGCTGATCACGGGATTTCCGGGCACCGCCAAAACGACGCTCAGCGGAGCATTCGCGGAGGCGGCGTGCCGGCGCGGCGAGCGCACCATGTTCGTCAGCTTCGATTCCGACGCGTCCGAGGTGATCCGCAACCTGGCGTCAGTGGGCATTCGACTGGCGCGGTACGTCAAGAACGGCCGACTACGCATTGTGTCGGCGCGGACCATTACCGGCAGCGCGGAAACGTATCTGGTGCGCATCAAGGCGCTCGCCACCGAGCACAAAGCCCGCTGTCTGGTAATCGACCCGGTCTCCACGCTGTCCAAGTCCGGGAACGAGCTTACGGCGCACAGTGTGGCCGAACGACTCATCGACTGGTCGAAATCGGCCGGGATCACCATGGTCTGCACCAGCCTGCTCGACGAGATGGCGAATCAGGCCGAGGCCAGCTCGCCGCTCCAGATCTCGACGCTCGCCGATACCTGGATCCACCTGAACTACCTCGTGCAAGCCGGGGAGCGAAACCGCGGCATGTCGATCGTCAAATCCCGCGGCACTGCCCACTCCAATCAGGTGCGCGAGTTGATTCTGAGCAACGAGGGTGTGACGCTGACCGACGCGTACACTGCTGGAGGCGAAGTGCTGATGGGCACCCTGCGGTGGCAGAAGGAGAGCGCCGAGCGACTGACGAATGAGGTCGGCGAAGTCGCGGGAAAGCTCAAGCGCGTCCGCCTCAACGCCGAGGAGGCGGAGCTTCAGGTTCGCATGAAGTCGCTCGGGGTGGAGCTCGAGGCGAAACAGGTGGAGCAGGAGTTGCTCGCGCGCACGACTGCGAGTCAGGAAAAGGAGTCGAAACGTGGCCGCACGCGCATGAGGGAGCTGCGCGGAGCAGATGCGGCGCAGCCCAAGCGGAAGTAACGCCATGGCCACCGCGACGCTTTTCAAGTTTCGACTGTATCTCTCAGGCGACACGCCGAACTCGGCGGAAGCCAGGGCAAACCTTGGCAGGCTCTGTCGCCAGCATTTGCAGGGCCGGTACAAGATTGAAATCGTCGACGTGGCTCGTCATCCCAACCGGGCGCTGACGGAGGGGATCTACATGACGCCGAGCCTCCTCAAGCTGGCGCCCTCCCCCGTGCGCATGATCGTTGGCACGCTGAGCCATCCGGAGAACCTCTTGAAGATGTTGGGGCTCATGGCGACGACGAACGGCGACGGAACCTAAGCGCGTCCGGCCACATCGTAGCGGACACGACCTCGATGTCTCCTACTGTTCGAGCAACACGCGGACGCGTCGATGATCGCGCTACCGCTCAGTCCACCGGCAGCTTGAACTCGCGGATCTTGCGGTAGAGCGTCCGCTCGCCGATGCCCAGCATGTCGGCGGCTTTGCGCCGGCTGCCGCGCGCCTCCTTTAACGCGGCCTCGATCACGCGGCGTTCCACGTCCATCATCGCCGTGCCCGGTGTGATCGTCACCGCGTTGGAGGGCGGCATGTCGTCCTTCGGCGGCATCGCGCCAATCAGGAATCGCCGCTCGGATTTGCTGCCGTCCGCGGGCACTTCGCCGATGAACTGCGCGCCGTCGATGTACACCGGCGAGCCGGCGGACGAGCCGTTCACCTGGCGCCGGAGATCCTCCACCTGGAGCCGCAGCTCCAGGAGCGAGCGCAGGATGAACTCGAGCTCGCGACCACCGTCCACGCCGCTCGCCTGCGCGCGCGACGGACTCACCGGCACCGGCAGCCATCGCGCGCT
>JANNJV010000017.1:0-3905 GCA_031395945.1 Gemmatimonadota bacterium
CCTCCGATGGCGCCGGAGAGCGGGATGGCGATAATGAAGCGCGCGTTCGCCCGCGCCCGCATCGACGACGGATACCAGCTGGCGAAGGAGTGGGGGCGGTACAAGGTGAACGTCAACTGCGTCGCGTTTGGATTCATCCGCACCGCGATGACGCAGCCACTCAGCGGGACCGGTGACCGGAGGGTGGGGGTGCCACCGGAGCTGATCGAGAAGCTCGAGCGCGACTTCATCCCCCCGGGCCGCCTCGGTACGCCGGAGGAGGCGGCCGACGGCGTGTATCTCTTCTGCGCCTCCGAGTCCAACTACATTACCGGTCAGGTCCTCACGGTCGGCGGCGGCATCATCTTCTGATGACGCTCTCCGACCCTCTGCGTCGAGCGGGCTGCCGTCAGGCGCGCGTGAGTGCGGGCGTTGGTTATTGCCGGTCTCGACGAAACGGGTTATACAGGTCAGGATAAACCGCCAGGGCAGGCCGGTCTCACCGTTTCGCGCCGGTCGACTCTAAACGGATTATTCGGTTCCATCCACCTGGCGTTAGCTGGCGCTTGATCGGTGGAGCTGACCCACGTACGTTCGAGCAGTTGGTCAACGCGCAACCGCAGACATGTCGACGGCATCTTCTCGTATCCTGATGCGCCTGCTTACCGTGGCGTTCCTGTTGCTTCTGCCGAGCGACACGATCGGACGCGCGGGTATCTCGGTGCACAGGCGTCACAGCTCGCACCCAGGTATCGCGGCGGCGAACCATAGTGCGCTGCTGCCGACGCCGCCCGAGACGACGCCCGAGCGGAAGGACGTCGATACCGCGCGGCCGCAGCTGTTGGCATCCGAAGCGAGCCTGCATGACCGCCGAGTTCAGTCCGCGCCGGCGCCGACTCGCGATTCCGTGTCGTTGTGCTCGTACGAGCGCACGACGGACCAAGCCGCCCGACCACCTCCGTTCCAGGCCTGAAGTCAGACGGAACGATCGCAGGCACTCGCGTGCCGCGCATCGCACTGTCCGCGAACACGTCGCGGCAGTGAATCTCAACGTCCGATCTCTCAGACTGGAGCGCCCCATGTACGAGTCATTTCGCAGGCGTTCTTGCGTGACCCCCCGCATGGACCGCAAGCCACCCTTTGTAATCGTTCACACTCTGTTGTCGCTGATGATCTGTCTATGTCTCGCGTGCGCCACCACAGGCCGTGAGGCAGGCGCGCCATGCCCCGCCATCGAAATGAGCGAGGTGGCGGATACGCAGACGGATTCCACCAAGACCGTCACCCTGAACGACACTACGACAATCCTGATGTCTCGGACGCCTCTGATGGCTACCGGCGATATCACCGACGCCACTGCGTCCCTGACCGGGGACCAATGGGTTCTCAACTTCACTGTGACCGACGACGCGGCGAAGCGCGTTCATGACTTCAGCAAACAGCACGTCGGCAGAAACCTTGCCCTTGTTGTCGACGGGAAGGTCCACGGCACGCCTCGAATCGCCGCCGCGATCATCGGCAATAGATATCAAATCGAAGGCTTCAATCGATCAGACGCGGAGCGGATGGCGACCGCGATAAGCAACGGCTGCCGTCGCTAGACGCCGGCCGGTCCCACCCAGCGGGTGGAGTCTGACGCGGACCAGCCTAGTGGGTCGCCAACTGCGCCCACGGCTGGGCCGCGCAGAAGCTTGAATCCGAAACGCCGCGTTGGGCCGCTCCGCTGTGCACCTGTTGTCGACTGTGGCCATGACCCACGAGGCCGTATGGCACAATCGCCAAAGCGAGACGGCTCCTGGCGCCGCATCGCCAGCTAACGAACGCTGAAGCTGACAAAGGATCGCTATTGACTGGGCTGGCTACGCCGGCCCTCTTATTTCGATCCATTGCAGCTTAGCTATGGCGTTAGACGCACCACCAGCCGACCAGAGTATTTATGGATGTTGGTACCCTGCTGCATATCGTGCTCTTGGCATTCCTCACAGCAGTTTTTGGTGTTGAGGCTGCGAAAGGCATGCGCGGACAGCGCTTGTGGTTGCCACCCGATGGAACGGACAACACTTGGGACGAAATACCGCGGAAGTATCGCAAACTCGCAGGCCTAGTCTTTCTTGTATTCGCCATTGCGTCTCTTGCATGGGTAGTCCTTTTGGTCAGTCGCTTGTTGCGAAGCGTCTAACGAGGAGTTGTAGCTGCCGGCGCTCGCTTTGGAGGCAGCTGGCTCGCTCCGCTCGCCTGCTGCATTGTTAATGGTTCGCCGCAGCTAACTCCGGCGCGTTAGGCCTACCAAATGCCCCTCGCTTTCGGGAAGTCATCTCCTAGGGACATGCTCGCGAAGGCGAAACGCGATCTCGCGCGGCTACGTGCTGCCGAGGCCTCTGAAGATGGAGTCGCAACGGGCGATGCATTGATGGACGTCGCGATTGCGCTCGACAGTGCTCGGCTCTGGTTGAATGGCTATCACAAGCGAGCAGTAAAGGCGGGGTCGTCGCCGTTCACCAAGGCCGCTCTCGCCGTCCTGGAAAGCGCACTCGAACTCTCGTCGTACACGAACATCGCGAACGAGTACAAACACTCCGGCGCTAGCCGCGACGCGTCCACCAGCGAAGTGTTGCTGTCGGTGCCCTCGTCCCACTTTTCACGAGATGACAGCGCGTCGTTTTCACGCCTCAAGGTCACTCGTAGCGATCTCTCCAGGCATCGGGCTACGGATCTGGCCGCGCAAGGAATCCAGACTATGGAGTCCTTTATGGACAAGCACAGTGTCGTCTAGCGGAGGCCTAACGAGGAAGTTGAAGCTGACGGCGTCCCCAAGCAGTTTGGTTGTGTACTTCACAGCTGCGCCGCAGCTTGACCCCGTGCGTTAGGTAGTCGCCAACGTGACCCCGGACTAGATGGAGCACTTACTCTCGCAATACGTTCTGCGTTTAGATGCAGCAGCTCAGTCCACCCATCGCGCCGAGGATCGCCCGGCTTACCGCGCGCTGCTGGCTGAAGCTGCGGTATTGTTGTCCAGAGCGGTTGAGGGTGCTTCTCTCAAAGATCTCCTGCCCCATTTGATCCAGCATGAGCGCACGCGCGGGCACACCTGGATCGCTGGCGCGGAGCACATCGACGTCGATGCTGCGTGGGAGGCAGTTATCGCACAAGCGCCTGCTGTGCGCGCTACCTGACGAGGAGTTGTAGCTGACGGCGCTGCAGTTTGCTGCAGGGGCGTTGCGGTTGTTTAATGAAAGTTGATCGTCGCAGCCAAACTCCAATCGCGTTAGGCTGCGGCATGCCTCTCGTACCGAGTACTTCTCGCTTCCCACATCAGGGAAAGCATTCGAACTCTATGCTAGCCATCGACCGCCGCGCGCTCTGGATCGCAAGCGCCCTCTGCCTGGCTAGGGCCGTGCTTGGGTTGATTTTCTTCATGGCCGGCGTTTTCAAGGTCTTCTCGCTCGGCCCCGTCGGTCACGTACGGCGCTTCTTCCTACCTTATCAAGACACCTTCCTCCCAACGTGGTCGCTGTGGGCAGTCGGATTTGTCATTCCATTCGTCGAGCTGGGTGCGGGCGCCCTTGTGTTCCTAGGCTGGCGTCGGACCGAAGCCTATTGGGCTCTCGGTGCAGTTCTCGTCGTAGTGACCTTTGGTCATCTACTTCACGAGCCACTCTACGCCTTTCAGGAGCATGTGATACCGCGTCTGGCACTGCTTCTTCTCCTGTTACTCATGCCTCCGCGCGCTGATCGGTTCTCAATCGATGAGTTACTCCAACGCGCTCATGACAAGACCGGAGTGTCATCGCACAAGCCCCTTGACTAAGTGGCCGGAGGATTGGACGGTGTCAACTCAGTCAATCGTTACAGCCCGACCAGCTTCTGGCCGGCGAGGGTTGGTTTGCGCAAGCCGCTGCCTAACGAACGTTGCAGCTGACAAGCAC
>JANNJV010000176.1:0-17085 GCA_031395945.1 Gemmatimonadota bacterium
TCCGTCGCGGCGGTGTTGGGCGCCGCCAGCAACGGGGCGCTGCTGCTCGCCGGCGGCTTCGAGAGCGCGGTGGCGAGCCGCTTCCTGTGTGGATTCTGCCTGGCCGGTGTCTATCCGCCTGCCATGAAAATGATCGCCACCTGGTTCCGGAACCGCCGGCGAGCAGCAGTGCCGCGTTGCTGGCGGCGCCCAACACCGCCGCGACGGAAAACAGCGATCGGGACGGCAGGATGTCCGCCAGGTTGAGAAACGCGATGACCGCAGTCCCTGCGACGAAACCCAATTGCACGGCTGTCGTAAGCCAGCCTACCTGCGAGCCGGAGAGAGCCCAGCGCTCCTGCAACTGCGGCCCGATGGCGCTGCCGGCGAACCACAGCGACATACCCATCAGCTCGGCGAGCGCGAGCATTGCCAGCATGCGCCAGCGGGCGGGGTCGTTGTCCGCAGGCGTTACCGTTTTATCGTTTGTCACTGCAACTCGTGACACGCCTTCGGTGTCTTACTTGTCTTACTTGTCTTACTTGTCACGTTGTCGCGCATCCATGGCTCACTCCATTCCCCTCGTCGCATGAATCGCATTTCGCTCGCAGTGGTCGGCCTGCTCGTCGTGCCGGCCATCGTTGCGGCCCAACCGCGTCAGAATCCGGCAAAGCTGGCCCCGAGACCGACGTCCGGCGCCATCACCCCCGCGGACCTCATGACCCGCGTCTACATCTTCGCCGATGACTCAATGATGGGTCGCGCGACCGGGACCGTCTATCACGACAAGGGCGTGGAGTATATCGCCCGGGAGTTGACGCGTCTCGGCCTGCGGCCGGGCGGAGACAGCGGCACGTTCTTCCAGCGGCTGCCGCTGGTGTACCGCAACCTGGCGCAGGACGTCAGGATCACGGTGGACGGTCGCGAGTTCAGCGCCGGAAGGGATTTCCTAGTGCGTGATGCGCGCGACTTCGGCGCCAACGGCCGCGACCTGCAGAACACAACTGTGGTCTACGGCGGAGTCTTCGGGGACACCGCGTCGATGATCAGCCCAACGCAGGCGGCGGGCAAAGTCGTGGTGTTCACCGTGCCACGCGGCTGGCAGGCGAATCGGGGCGGGCTGACTCAGCGGTACATGGACGCCACGGCCATTGTGGTGGCCTCGCTCGATTCGATGCCACCGAGTGTGCGGAACGATTTGGCGCAGCCATCCACCACGATGAGTGGAGCAATGCCCCCGCTGCAGGTCCCGTCGTTCTTCTACGCCTCGCGCGCCATGGCCGAGTCGATGCTCGGCGGCGCGCTCGGATCCGCAGCGATCGGAGCGCAGGGCAAGGTGGGCACTGGAGCGATGAGGTACACCGAGTCGCCCACCCCCGGCTCACGGAACGTGATCGCCATTCTGTCAGGAAGCGACCCGGCACTTCGTGGGCAGTACGTGGCCATCGGCGCGCATAGCGACCACGAAGGGTGGGGCGAAGGGGTCGACCATGATTCGTTATACGCGTTCTATCATGTGGTTCGCCCCAATGGCGCTGACGACGGCAACAAGCCAGCGACTGCCGACGATTGGCCCAGGGTGCGCGCGAAGCTCGACAGCCTGCGCAAGCTGCGCGCGGCGCGCGTGGATTCGATTTTCAATGGCGCGGACGACGACGCTTCCGGTTCGATGGGCTTGCTCGAAGTCGCCGAGGCGTTCGCGACCGCGCGCGTGAAGCCGAAGCGCTCCATCCTGCTTGTATGGCACGTCGCGGAGGAGCAGGGGCTGGTGGGCTCGCGCTATTTCACCGATAACCCCACGGTGCCGCGCGACTCCATCGTCGCGCAGATCAACGTGGACATGATCGGCCGCGGCACTCCGGCCGACGTCGCCGGCGGCGGCCCGGGGTACCTCCAGCTCATCGGCTCACGCCGGCTGTCCACGGAGCTGGGCGAGATCGTCGAGGCCGAGGGCAAAAAGTCCACGCCGCCCTTCAAGTACGACTATCAGTTCGACGCCAACGGGCACCCGCAGCAGTTCTACTGTCGCAGCGATCACTACATGTATGCGCGCTGGGGAATTCCGGTGGTGTTTTTCTCCACGGGCGGACATCCGGAGTACCACCAGATCACGGACGAGCCGCAGTACCTGGACTACGACCAGCTGGCGCGCGTGTCGCAGCTGGTGTTCAACACCGCGAGCACGGTGGCGAACCTCGGACACCGGTTGGTGGTGGACAAGCCGAAGCCGGATCCACGAGGGGAGTGCATTCAGTAGGGCAGTCGCCTAGTCGACGAGTGGTCAGGGCCGGAGGCCCTCGGCAACTGCGTTCTCGGAACTCGGTTTTACCAACCCTGCCGGTCTCTGAGCCCCGTGATGTGCGCCACATGGTGACGTCCGTGCCACGCGTACATCCCGGTCAGCATGTCGAGTGTCAGCACCCGGTCATGTTCCGGGTGCTTCATCCGACGCTCGAAATCTGCCGGCTTCATGCGCTCCAGCAGGAACGTCCAGCGCGCGTGTAATCCTTCCAGCAGCGAAAGCGACTGTTCGATCAGCTTGCTCTTGCCGTCCGCCAGCTCCGCCCACGCGCCCTCGTCGTACGGCTTGATGGTGGGGTTGTCTTCCGTGAGCGCGAGCTTGAACCGCGTGTAGGCGTTCAGGTGGCTGTCGGGCACATGATGCACCACCTGGCGCACGGTCCAACCGTCAGGCCGGTACGGCGTATCGAGCTGTGCATCGTTGAGCCCGGCGATGGCGCCGCGCAACGCGGACGGAGTCTGCGCGATGGCTTCGATGGCCGTGTTTCGTTCCGCCGGCGAGAGTGACGTTGGCCAGGTGAAGCGGCCAATGGGATATCGCAGGTCAATGGTCGTGGTCATACTGAAGCGTAATATCGCAATCCGGACGTGGTGAGGCGCAGGCCGGCGCGAACGAAGGCGTCCGCGTGCGGGCTGGTGGGGGCGCTCTGGCCGTCGATGCTTTCGATGATCAGATCGCGCCGGCGACGCGCCGTCACGTGTCGAACCAGCATCGTGACTGCCGCCGTGACGGATTCGGCGTCGAGCGCTGGACGCACGGCAACCGAACGCGCGGCCCCGTCGGATGTCACCAGCACCCGGCCCGCCCGAGTCACAAGCAACGCACGCGCGCCGCGCGGCCGCGCGAAGGTGTCTGCGCCCGTGTCCTCGTCCACCGAAAGCGGGACATTCCACACGTTTGCAGGATCGCTGGCCGCGATCACGACGAGCTGGCTGTCCGCGTTCGACGCGGCAGCGCGCAACAGCTCCACGGCCGACGGCACCGCGAACTGCGCGCCCGCGAGGCCGCGCACGAAGTAACCGCGGCGCACGTCGCCGCGCAGTTCGAGGCGCCGCAGCTCCCGATAGATCGCGCGCCAGGTAACGGGGGGGCGCTCTCGGCGCCACCAGTCGCGCGTGACCACGCCGTAGCGATCCAACCACTGCGACGCAACGACTTCCGCATGCGCGTGCTCGGTTTGATCGAGATGCGCCGTCTCCAGCGGTGCGCGATCGAGCAGGGACCAGCGACCGGGCCATGGCGCGTCGCCTCCGTCGCGATCCGGACGCCGCCACTTTGGAAGCCGTCGCGCACTCACGCGCCGTTGCACCACGGGACGGTGCTGTGATGGAACGAAATCGGCAGGCAGCCAGCGCGTAGGATCAGGATCCTCCGGCCTGGCCGCCAACAACGGCCGCCATCGCGCAACCTGTTCCAGCGCCTCGATGGTGTCATTGGTGACGAGTCCGGCGACGACGAGCTCTCGCAGCGCGTCTCGCAGTGCGTGGGCTCCAGATCCAGTGGCCTGCTGCAACTCGAAAAAGAACACGGCGCCGCGGTTCTTCAGCAGGTCCAACACCGCGCGCGCCCTGTCCCCCAGCAGCGCCTCCGCGATAGGCGCCAGCCAGGCTCGCTCGGTTCCGCGTCGCAAAAAGCGCACGCCGCGCAGTGAGCTGTCTGCCGGAAGCGCGCCTTTCTCGCGGCTGCCCTCTCCCGCCCACACCAGCTCACCGGCGGCGCTCAGTCGCGAAAGCCATCCGGCGCTGGCGTCGGTGATCCTGGCAGGGAGATATTCCGCGCCCCAACCCAGCGGGGGGCGAGCGATACCGTAGAGTTGACGGATGGCGGAAGTGAGTCCATCGAACCCCTGCAGCTGCTCTCCGGACGCGACATGTTGCCATCGCTGGACGAACAGCGCGAAGGTCTCCATGGAGACCGCTTCGACCTGCCTCCTGGCGGCGCCCAACGCGCGCCGGCGTGCCTGCTCCACCAGCCGGCGCGAACACCAGCGCAGCGCATTCTCGTAACCCGGAAGCGCGAAACGGCCGTGTAGGAGGACACCGCGCTCGGTCCAATCTTCCAGCCGGCGCTCCACCCACGCGCCGTCGAAATCGTACCGATCCCGGACCTCCGGCACGGTCACGGGGCCAGCGAGCGCAAGAAAGCGCGCGAGAATTTCGCGCCGCGCCGCCTTCGGTTCGAGCGATGCGCTCCGGAAGAGGGTGGGGACGCCGTCCGGAATTTCGATGCCTTCGAACGCCGCCAGGTATCGCGGCAGCGACTCCACCAGTACGAGGCGGCGAGCCGTGCCCGCGGGTACACGGATCTCGATCGCGACCGCCCGCCCGCCGTTCAACAGCTCGTCCATCGGATCGCCCGCCGCGTCCGCACTGACGCGCTCACGAAGCTCCTCTACCGTCAGGTCCCCGGCGCGATCGAGTAATACCGCCAATTCATCCGCGGAACGCGCCCGCCGGTCAGGATGCGTGCCGCGACGGCGCGCGAGCGCCTCCCGCAAACCCTCGGCGAGATTTTCCTCGAGCTCCCCCGGCGTCCCCATGAGATCTTCGAGCAACGCCGTGTCGAGCGACAGCAGCGCGGCGGCCCGTTCGGCGCGTGGCGTGTCGTCCGCGTACATCCACTCCATCACGAACCCGAACTGGAGTGACTGCGCCATGGGTGACGGCGCTTCCGTCTGCACGCTGCGCATCGTGACGCGGCCCTGCTCGATGGATCGCAACACGTCGCGCAAGGCGGCCAGGTCGAATGCGTCCTGGAGCACGTCACGATATGTCTCGACGAGGATGGGGAACGACGGGAACTCACGCACCGCCTCCAGCAGATCCTGGGCTTTGAGACGTTGCAGCCACAGCGGCATCCGTCGACGCGGATTGCCGCGCGGCAATAGTAGCGCGCGCGCGGCGTTCATCCGGAAGCGCGCGCCGAACAACGAAGAGTCCCCCACCTCGGCGGTAATCCGGCGGCTCGCCTCGTCTGGGCTGAGGCCGTGCAACAAATGCATGGGCGGCGGTCCGTCGAGTTGCGCCAGACGCAGCATGATGCCGTCGTCCGTGGTCTGCACCTGCACATCCACCTTGAGCGCGTCACGGAATCGCTGCGCCAGCGCCATGCCCCATGGCGCGTTCACGCGTCCGCCGAACGGGGCATGCAACACGATGCGGACGCTGCCCGCCTCGTCGCGAAAATGCTCGGCGACCAGATCACGGTCGTCGGGTACGGTGCCGGTTGCGGCGCGTTGCTCCTGCGCGTACGCGACGAGTGAACGCGCGGTGGGCTCGTCGCAGCGATAGTCCGCTTGAATGCGCTCCAGCGCTCCAGCGTCGCGCGTGTCCGCCAATGCGCGACGCAACTCGCCCACCCGCGCGGTCAGGTGCGCCGAGCGCGCTCCGTACTCGCCATGCCAGAAAGGCATCCGCGCGGGCGCGCCGGGCGCGGGAACGACGATCACGCGATCGTGCTCGATGCTCCGCACGCGCCAGGTGGTCGAGCCGAGTTGGAAGACGTCACCGACGCGGGTCTCATGCACGAACTCCTCGTCCAACTCTCCGAGCCGGGTTCGGTCGGGGAGGTTGACCGTGTACAGGCCACGATCGGGAATCGTCCCGCCGTTCATGATGGCCACCATGCGGGACGCGCGCATTGCCGACACACGATCCGTGGTGCGATCCCAGCTGACGCGGGCGTCGAGCTCGGCGGCGACATCGCTGGGGTACTTGCCGGCGAGCATCGCGAGTACCTCGTCGAACGCGTCGCGGCCCAGCCGATGGTACGGGTAGGCGCGCCGCACCATCGCGAAAAGCGAGTCGCTGGTCCAATCCTCGACGGCGGTGGCCGCGACCATCACCTGCGCCAGGACGTCCAAGGCGTTCTGTACCACGCGCGTCGGTTCGACGTCGCCTTCGCGCATCGCCCGCACGATCGCCAGCATCTCCATGCCGTCGTCGCGGAAGGTGGGCACGAAGATGCCGCGACTTGTCGCCGCCAGCGAATGTCCGGCGCGTCCGACGCGCTGCAGTCCGGACGCCACGCGCTTGGGACTCTGCAACTGCAGCACCAGGTCGATGGTGCCGATGTCGATGCCCAGCTCCAGCGCGCTCGTACTGATGAGCGCGCGCAGCTGTCCGGCCTTGAGCGATCGTTCCAGGCCGAGCCGCCGTTCACGCGACAGTGAGCCGTGATAGGGAAGCGCGATCTCCTCGGACGCAAGTGCATTGAGTCGCGCGGCCATTTTCTCGGCCTGCGCGCGATTGTTCACGAACACGATGGTGGTACGATTGGCTCGGACGGCCTCCAGTACCATCGGCGCCACGGACGTCCAGATGGTGCCACCTACTCGGCCGAGATCCTGCACCGGTGAGCGAACATCCACTTCCATGCGCTTCACCAGCCCGCAATCAACGATCGTGACCGGACGAAACGTGGGAAGTGGAGTGTGCGGAGCGGACCCGCTGTCCGCTTCCGACTTGCCACTCTCCTGCACGCCTCCCAGAAAACGAGCGACTTCCTCCAATGGCTTCTGTGTTGCCGACAGCCCGATGCGTTGTGGCGGACGGGCTGCGAGCTGCTCCAAGCGTTCCAGCGTGAGGGCGAGATGTGAGCCGCGCTTCGTGCCGGCGATCGCGTGAATCTCGTCCACGATCACCGCTCGGACGCCGCTGAACATTCCCCGTCCGCGCACTGTCGTGAGCATGATGTGCAGGGATTCGGGAGTGGCAATCAGGATGTGCGGCGTCTTGCGCAGCATGCGCGCACGCGCGGCCTGGGGCGTGTCTCCGGTGCGGACGCCGACCCGGATCTCGGGAAAGCGCTCGCCCGCGGCGCCAAACCGTTGCTGCAATTCGGCCAATGGCCCTTCGAGGTTGCGCTGAATGTCGTTGTTGAGCGCCTTGAGCGGCGACACATACAGCAGGTGCACCGCGTTCGCGAGCGGCGCCTCGAGCCCCTGGACAATGAGGGCGTTCACCTCCCAGAGAAACGCCGCCAGCGTCTTGCCCGTGCCGGTGGGGGCCAGGATGAGCGTGTGCTCCTCTTTCGCGATCGCCGGCCACCCTTTGTGTTGCGGCGCGCTGGGCGCGCCCAGAGTCTCGCGAAACCAGTCGCGGACCAGCGGATGAAAGCGGCGAAGCGCGTCGCTCAATCGCCCAGTGTGATCTGTTGAGAGGTGGTGACGCGCACGTTGGCTCCGGCGGGAAGGCACGCGTCGTACTTGCGACCCGCGACGGCGACGGCTGTGCCGGCGGCGGCACCTGCGGCGGCGCCGATCACGGTGGACCGCGTGTCCTTGCCCAGCACTTGCCCGATTATCGCACCCGCGATGGCGCCCCCGATCACTTTCTTCTTGTCGGATGCGCTGGAGCGGGGTTGCTCGCGGCGTTCCAGGTCCGACAGGATGGCGACGTCGCCAGGAACGCTGATGGCCTCGTCATTGATCACAATGGCACGCACGCGTAGCGAGATCCGCGCAGACTCGGGGCTGTCGCCAGGGGTGACAGACGCGACCTCGAGCACGACGGTTGTGCCGGGCGGCAGGTAGGCGCCGTTCGCGCCGGAGACGCCTTCGTTGAGTGTCGCGACGATCTTGTCGCCCGGAAGATTGGTGGTGCACACCGGCGACTTGGTCGATACGCCGAAGCTTGTGCCTGCATCGAAGCCGGGCGCGCGTCGTGTCGGCGCGGGTGCCGGGGCAGGTGCAGGCTGTTCCACGACAGGGGACGGATCACTCGGGCGGGGACGCTCCACCACCACTGGGCTCGTGCGGCGCGCGGGTGCCGACGGCCGCGTGGTACGGACCGGCGTCTGGGGACGATCCGCCGCACGCTTCTCCGGGGCGGCACCCATCGCGCTGTCGCTGAATTGGGGGTACACGGGCGTCTGATTCGCGAGGGCCAGGTCACGCGCCAGCTCCGAGTCCGCTGCCGCCTGGGAGTCGCTATTGGAGCACGCCGCCAAACTGGCGAGCGCGATGGTCAGAACCATTCGTGTGTTCGGCATGACGTCCATCCTTCGTTTCGCTCAGGACAACGGGTGAGGATATTACGTCATACCCCGGCTGAACGCGGCGAGGTCCCGTTGCGGGATCGCCGGCCAGAGCTCCGTCTGCGGAAGCTCCTTCTCCATGCGCTGCCGCACCCGGGAGGCAATGCCCTCGGCGGCTCCCGCCGGATCCTGGAACAGATCGTATTCTCGCACATCGATGAACAGGACGGGGCAGTGCCGAAATGCGGCGATCCACCTGGAATACCGACCGTGCAACTGCTCCCAGTAGTTGCGGTCCGTTTCGCGCTCTTTCGGCCGCCCACGCTCGGCGATGCGCGCGAGAATGGTTTCCAGGGGGGCGTGCAGATAAATCATGAGCCGGGGCGGTCGCGCGGCGGGCGCGTGGAGCAGCTCCGCATACAATCGCCGATAGAGCTGCCACTCCTCGGCCGTCAGCAACCCCTGCTCGTGGAGCCCGGCGGCGAAGACCTCGGCATCTTCATACCAGGTGCGATCCAGCACCCAACTGCCGCCAAGGCCGCGCATTCTCCGCATGCTCGCGAATCGCGTCGCCAGGAAGTGCAATTGCAGGTGCAGCGCGTAATTGCGCATCCCCTCGGCGCCCGAATAAAACGAATCGAGCCACGGGTTCTCGCTATCCACGCTCTCGAGCGCGAGTTGCAGACCGAATCGTGAGGCAAGCGCGCGCGCGAGCGTTGTCTTGCCGGAGCCCACCATTCCGGAGATGCCGAGCAGCATCAGTTGATGGTAAGCGTGTCGGTCGTCGGGTTGTAGGTGGTCGCGAGCCGCTGAAGCGGCCGCGTGGCGGGGTCGCGAAGCACGGAGCCGTCGTTGGCGAACCGGGACCCATGGCAGGGGCAGTCGAACTGCTGCCCATTGGTGATGTCGACGAGGCAGCCCTCGTGCGTACACGCCATGGAAAAAGCGTCAAACGTGCCCGCGCCCGTTCGTTTCGCGGCGAAGAACGACGATACCTTGACCAGGACGCCCACCGTTGCGAGTCCCGGAAAGGTCGCTACCACGATGTTGACCTGTTCTGTCGGAGGCACGTTCGGCGGCAGTCGCGGCACCGACGCGCTTACACCGCTCACCAGTCCGTCGCCGCACGCGGCGACCGCGGCGGCCAGCACGGCGCCACCAGCCGTCTGGGACAGAAAATCGCGGCGATTCAGGCAATGGTTGCAAGGCATGCTATTTCTCCGTCGTGGCGAGCGAGACAACCGCCGCCGCCCATTCTGTCGGGTTTTTGTCCTCGCGGTACAGCGCGTCGAGATTGACCGACAGAAGGTCTGCCGCACGCCGCACCGCGAATCGATCCATTCCTCGCGTGGCGCGGCCCTCGATAAAAACGCCGCTGGGCTGATAGCGCGACTTGTGCTTGGGGCATTGGAATCGCTTGCCCGACGCGTCCCAACGGAGCGCGGTGTTCTGATGCGGGCAGGCCAGGGAGAACGCATAGGCGCAATCGTCGAATCGCGCGATGATCACGGACTCTTCCTTGTCGATGACGACGCCGTCCGTCGCCGGAATCGCGTACGTCTTGTCGGCGCGTGGGCCCGTTCCGGTTGCATACGCCAGTGACAACGCCGAAGCGCGGCCGGAAACCGTGGCCATTGCGCCCACCGCGAGGAGCACTTGGGTAATAGTGTCGCGCAGGAACGCACGGCGTTCGAGCATGTCACCGAGCGGGCACGCTTGGCAGTCCGACCCATCATCTGAAGGCTTCGACGGTGTTGTCATTGTGCTAAATGGCGTTGCCAAGGGCGACACCGGCGAACGCGATCGCGAACCACAGCGCCATGCTGATGGCGGCGGTGATGCGCAGGCGAGCCCACCCGTTGTCGTCGGCAGCGTTTGGCGTCGACCGGATTCTCGATTCCAGGCGTGTCATCATGAAGCCATTGGCGAGCAGCAGAACGATCAGCGCCATTTTGGTCCAGTAGATCCACGACGTGAAGTACGTCTCCACGTCGGAGGTGAAGAGCAATACCCCGGTGATGACGGAGAGTGCGAGCCCAATGATGACGAGGCGGTGTGCCATGGCGAGGTCGTCCAGCTGCCGCCAGCGAAACTCGGCAGGACCGCGTGCGGCTCGCAGTGTGGCACGGTCCAACGTCACCGCGAGTCCGCCCGCAAAGACCAGCGCCGCGACATGGCCGAACACCACGAGCGTAGGAAGAACCTTCGAGTCGCTATACACCGATGACCACGGCTCGAACAGCTGCACCAATCCGGCGGGAGCACCCATAGGAGGAACTCGTGCGTTAGTCGTTCGTGAATTTCATGATCAGGCCGCTGGTGAGGCTGAGCGCGATCGAGGAAAGCGCGACCGTTCGATGAAGCCGTCGTTTTGCAAGGCTCGTCTCGGCCTCCTCTGATAGCTTGGCGCCCGCCCAGGTAAACCCGGCGTCCGCCGCCAGCATCGAGGTCGCATGGATCAACCGGCGTGTTCGACCCTGCGGGACGCTGCGAGAATCCCACAGGTTCCAGACGCCTGTCACGGTATTCACCGTGAAGACGCCGGCGAGGGTTGCAGCACCGATGCGATGTCCCCGGCGCGCCCATTGGGGAGCGGCCGCGCCCTTGTCCCAGATCTGCGATCCGGCTGCGTACTGGAACCCAAACAACGGGATGATCGAGTAGCTCAGCCGCCGATGCAGCGTCAGTCTGCGTCCATACCAATCGCTCACCTCCACTGCCTTCACGCGCTGCGCGGGCGCCGGGGGTGGAGTATCCACGGGAACAGCCGTCAGCAACTGCGCGGTAAGTCCGAGAACTGTGAGCATCGAGGATTGGGTAACGGAAGGCGGGCGGCGCGTTGCCGCGGTGGTAGCGACCGGCATCGCGTTCATCCAGACTTGGTGGCGCCGTACACTGAGAAACTGCGGACTCGCGCGCCAGGTCACGTTCAGGAGCCACATGGCCCAAGACACACAGGCTCATCCGATCCCCGAATTCAGCGAGGCTGCGCTGAGCGAATGGGTTGGGCACGTCGAGGCGGCGCTTGCCGGTATCACGCACGCCCTGAACAATCGCGCGGCGGCGTTGTCCGCCATCATCGAGCTGTCGGATGAGCCTGCGGAGGATGCGGCAGTGATCCGATCCCTCCTGACGGCCGAACTCGATCGCGTTCAGACGCTATCGCAGGCGGTTCGTCTCGCGGGCTCGCCCAAGAGTGGCGTCGAGGCGTTCTCGCCGGCGGACGCTGCGCGGGAAGCGCGGACGGTGCTCGAGTTTCATGCGGACGTCCGCGATCGCGGCGTGACCATCGATGCAGTGAAGGCACCGCCGGTCCGGGCCGCGCGATGGCAGTTTGTGCGGGCGCTCATCGCGTTGGCGGCAGGGCGCTCACGGGATCGAGGCACGGGCGACGGCGCGGCTACCATCACCATCGTCGAGGAGGGCGACTGGTTGCTGACGCGAGTGGATGGCGCGCCGGGTCGCGGTCCCACGGCGCTCGTCATGGAACTGGCTCGCGCCATGGACGGCGAGCCGGTGACGGAATCTGGCTGCTACGGCTTTCGCGTGCCGACGCTGTCCGCTCTCAGGCGGCGCGAAGGTCGCTGAGTCTCACGCGCAGTTTCGCGAGCGCGGCCGTTCGAATCTGGGATATGCGGCACACCGAAAGGCCCAACACGGTGGCGATGTCCTGCAGGCGCAATTCCTCAAAGAAGTTGAGCGCAAGTACAGTGCGCTCCTGGTCCTTCAGCGTGCCGATGGCCTGCTTCAAGCATTCGACTTCCTGCTCGTGCGTCAAGGAATCGTCAATCGACCGGACGCGATCGTCGGTGAGGGTATCGCCGAGGGTTGCGCCGAACGGATCCGCGCGCATCGGCTGATCGAGCGATGTGATCGATGCGCCTTCCGCGTCGAATTCCCACTTCCGAAGCATGTCGGACGGAACCTGCATCTGCTGCGAGAGTTCCTCGTGCGTCGGCAGACGGCGCAGCGACCCTGACAGCGTTTCGCGGGCACGCGCAACATCGCGAGAACGACGACGGACGTTGCGCGGAACATGGTCCAACCGGCGCAACTCATCCAGGATCGCGCCGCGAATTCGCGGCACGGCGAAAGTACTGAATGAGAGTCCGCGTGACTTATCGAAGGAATCGACGGCCTGGATCAGGCCCACTGTTCCCGCGCTGACCAATTCGTCCAACTCGGCGACGGTGCTCAATCGGTTCGCGAGCTGGCGGGCGACATGATGTACGAGGCCGAAGTGCTGCGTCATCAGGGCATCGCGCTCGGCGGACTTCGTAATGCGCGGGTCACGCTTTGGGGTCTTTCTCGTGGGGGTTTTGCAGCGCGAGTTGGTAACCGATGGCGAAGCGATCATGGCTGGCTCCTATCCGGGCTCTCGGAGGGGGCGCGGTTGGGGGGATTGATTCCGCGCTCAGCCATGCACTAAGGCAACAGGTGCACCATACTGTTGGCCACGCTTAACATGCTGGTGCTAAAGATCTTACACAGAATGCGGCGGCCCAGCACAGCTAGGAAAATATTTCCTAGCGGAAAGAATTACCTAGCCTTTTCCGCCGCCCTCAGCGCGCTGGCGCGCCAGCTTGTTTCGGAGCGTCCGGTCCGTGAGGCCCAAAAGGGCGGCGGCACGGGTACGGTTCCCGCCGGTGGTCAGGAGCGCGCGCTCGATCAGCGCTGCTTCGGCCTCGTCGATGTTGAGCGAGGTGAGTTGTACCGCAGCCGGGTCGGCCGGCGCGACCACTGGTAGGGCTGCGGACCGGCGTCCGGCGAGCCCCGCACGGATGGTGTCGAAGCTGGACGCCAGCAGGGAGGTGCCCTGCGTGAGTATGACCGCGCGTTCGACGGCGTGCTGCAGCTCGCGCACGTTGCCCGGCCACTCGTAGCGTTGCAGCAGCGCAAGCGCGTCGGGCGTGATGCCTGTGATTTCGCGATGGAGTTCGGCAGCCGCGTTCTGCGCGAAGTGATGAGCGAGAATCGGAATGTCCTCCGGGCGATCACGGAGCGCCGGAATGTGAATCGGCATGACGCTCAGGCGGTAGAACAGATCCTGACGGAATTCACCCCGTTCCACGACTTGCTCGATCGTGCGATTGCTGGTGGCGATGATGCGGACGTCCACCTTGATGGTACTGGTACCGCCGACGCGCTCGAACTCCTGTTCCTGAAGCACCCGCAGGAGCTTGGACTGCAGGTCCAGCCGCATTTCCGTGATTTCATCCAGCAGGAGCGTACCGCCGTTCGCGCGCTCGAATGCTCCTTCGTGTCGCTTGATGGCTCCAGTGAATGCGCCTTTCTCGTGCCCGAACAGCGCGCTCTCCACGAGTCCCTCGGGGAGCGCTGCGCAGTTCAGCTTCACGAACCCGCTATCGCGACGATCGCTCTGATCATGAATGGCGCGCGCCAGCAGTTCTTTTCCGGGTCCCGACTCGCCCTGGAGTAGAATCGTCGCGCGTGTGGGCGCCGCGGTGGACACCATTTGAAGCACCTGCCGCATTGCCGGGCTCTTCGCCACGATCGCGCGGGCCGCGCGGATTTCCATGACTTCCTGGCGGAGCGCCTGGTTCTCGCGCTTGAGGCGCGTGAACTCCAGTGCCTGGGACACCGCATGCTCGAGCTGCTCGGGTTGCAGCGGCTTGGTGATGTAGTCCGCGGCGCCCGCCTTGATAGCCGCCACCGCGTGCTCGATGGTGGCGTATCCGGTCAGCATGATGAGCGGGATGTCGCGGCCATCCTCGCGCAGCATCTGAAGGAACTCCAATCCCGACAGACCCGGCATCCGGAAATCCGAGATGATCAGGTCGATGTCATCTCGCGCAAGCGCGCCCAGGGCCTCGGGGACGTTTTTGGCGCCAATCGCGCTATGTCCGAGCCGCTCCAGGGTGTCCTGTAGGATCAGGCCGATCGCCGGCTCGTCATCGACGTAGAGGATAGTCGCCATCGCTGTCAGGACATTAAAGCCGGTGCAGTCGCAACGCTAAACCCACAGCCACGTCAGCCGATACTGGGAAGGAGTCCAACATGGGACAGAATGAGTCTTTCCGACTCCGGGCAGCTCCCACATGAGGGTCCAGCGAATCACATGAGCGACGAGCTTTTGGCGCTACTGCGTCACCGGGTTGCGACTGGCTACTACGACCAGCCGCACATTCTCGCGGCCATTGCGCGCGCCGTCGCTCGCAGGTCGACATCCTAGCGCCGGACATGGCATCTTTAGGGCGTGGCGACTTACCTACTCAGTGGCGCGTCGGGATTCATCGGATCCGCACTCTCTCGATCGCTGGTTGCGGACGGGCATAGAGTCGTCCGGCTATCGCGCGGTCTCGCCGCACCAGAAGCTGGACGCCAGGAAGTAGTCGGTTGGGATCCCGAGGCTGGCCGGCTCGATCGCGACCACCTTGCCCGGGTGGCGGCCGACGCGGTCATCAATCTGGCGGGCGAGCCCATCGCGCAGCGGTGGACAAAAGACCGGCAACGGCGCATCCGCGAGAGCCGCATCCGGGGAACGACGGCGCTGGCTGAGGCGCTGGCGGCGCTTCCCGAGAAGCCGAGAGCATTCGTCAGCGGATCGGCGATAGGGTACTACGGCGCTAATCGTGGCGACGAGATGCTGGATGAGAGCAGCCTTCCGGGCAGTGATTTTTTGGCACAGACCGCGGGAGACTGGGAGCTGGCAGCCGGTGCGGCGCGGACTGCCGGGATTCGGGTTACGCTGGCCCGTACCGGCATCGTGCTTGGAAAGGGCGGCGGCGTCCTGGAGCGCCTACTGCCGCCGTTCAACCTCGGTCTCGGCGGACGACAGGGCAGCGGACAGCAGTGGATGAGCTGGATCACGTTGACCGACGCAGTGCGTGGGCTGCGCTTTCTCGCCGACACCCACGTGGTCGACGGCGCGGTGAACCTGGTGTCTCCCGGTCCTGTGCGAAACACGGATTTCATGTCGACACTGGCACGGGTGCTTCATCGCCCGGCGCTCATCCCTGTACCCGCCCTCACGCTCGAGCTGATGTTCGGCGAGATGGCACACGCGACGATCCTCGCGAGCCAGCGTGTAAGTCCCAAACGGCTCGCGGGCGCCGGATTCGAGTTCCGGCACCCGCGATTGGAAGACGGCCTCCGCTTCGAGATTACGCGATCAGACGATCGAGCCGGTCGCTGAAAACGCGGCTTGCCATCAGGCGGGTTCCGTCCTGCAGGATGACAACGTACTCGCCGTGGAACCAGGGCTGCAACTCGCGGATGCGATCCACATTCACGATCGCCGAACGGTGGATGCGAACGAACAGGTCGTTGTCGAGCTTCGCTTCCATGTTCTTCATGCTCTCGCGAAGGACGTGCGCTTCTCCATTCGTGTGCAGCCGCACGTAATTCCCGGAGGCCTCGACCCAATCCACTTCATCCGTCCGGAGGAAGACGGTCTTTCCGCCGGTTCTTACGACGATTCGCGCGCCACGCCGTTTGCGGGCGCGGAGCTCGGCCAGCAGTTCTTCGATGAGAGGCCGTAGCCCCTGCATCTCGCGCTCAACGGGCTCGACTGTATCGAAGTCAACGAGACGGAGCGGGTATTCGCCGGTTGCAGGCATCTGGGGGTTCCGGTGCGAGAAAGTGTCCTTACGTCTGAATTGGACACAAAGTTCCGGCGAAAGGTTGTACCCGGCCTTTTCCGGATCCGGCTACCCCCCAAACCCGGCGGGTTTTCGACTATGGAAATCCGTGGCCTGCTGAAACGCGTGCGCCAGGGCCAAAGGCTTTTCCTCCTGGTAGAGCGGCCCCAGAAACGTCAGTGACACAGGGGTTTGGGGGCGCGGGGGCGGTGTCTCCGCAGGAGGGCGGCGGCTCGTGTCCGTGGCAGTACGAGAGGTGTCCGGCCGCGGCGGCGGGGTCAACGGAGGCGCTTCCCGGAACCCATGGGGCACGATGACCGATGGAGTGCCGGTCAAGTTGGTTTGCACCAGTTGGCCACCCCCGCTCGTGGGAGTCACGATCACATCGAGATTGGCGAACAATTCCCACCAGCGCTGGATGAGCAGAAGGCGTGCGCGGTTGGCATTGATGTAGTCCACGGCGGGGATGAACTGCGCCGCGCGAAAGGTGTTCGGCCAGGCGTTCGCGGATTGCTGCACCATCGCTTTCACCCTGCCGGAGAGCACGAGATCTTCGAACGCAGCGCCTGCCTCGGGTTGCAGAATGAGGCTGTTGATGCCGGGAAACTGTGGCAACTCGACGGGGATGAGCTTGGCACCGAGGCGCTCCAGTACCGCCAACGCCTGGTCATCCTGTGCTTTGGTTGCGTGGAGCACGCGATCCGGATTGGCGGGATCCCGCTCGGGCTGGTCGAACGCAGCTTTCACGTAGCCGACGCGCATCGCGGACGGCTTCACGGTCGCGTTCCAATTGAACGGATAGTTCTTGACGGCCAGGTCCTTTCCATCCGGACCATGGATGGCATCGAGCACCAGAGCGCAATCCTCGACGCTTCGGCAGATGGGGCCGATCTTGTCCATGCTCCACGCAAGCGCCATGGCTCCAGTGCGAGGGATGCGGCCAAACGAGGGCCGCAACCCGCTCACTCCGCACCGCGTAGCCGGCGACGAGATGGAACCCAGCGTCTCCGTGCCAATGCTGAATCCAACCAGGCCCGCGGCGGTCGCGCTGGCCGGACCTGCGGACGATCCGCTCGATCCCTGCTCGGGCCACCAGGGATTGCGCGTGATGCCACCGAACCAATTGTCACCTTGCGCCAGCTCGCCCAGCGTCAGCTTGGCCACGAGAATCGCGCCCGCGGCGTCGAGCCGCTGTACCACCGTGGCGTCCACGTCGATCGTCTGATC
>JANNJV010000178.1:0-3576 GCA_031395945.1 Gemmatimonadota bacterium
TCGGCTTGGATTGTTCTCGCTCACTCCAGGGACGATCGAAGGCTTGTATCCCAATAGCTACAAGGCGGACCTGGTTCGCCCCGGCCGTTCCGATCTCCTCATGTGGGATGTGGACACCACGCGCGGCGTGGTGAAGCTGCGCGAGCCTGTGAGCGCGCGGCACAAGCTCGAGTTTCCCATGGAGCCGATGCTCGGCGTCGTTGGAGTGGCGCCCGCCGGAGATTTCGCGCCCACGTCGGGCCCGTCGCGCGAGTACGGCGGGAATATGGACTTCAATGAGATCCGAGAGAGCTCCACGGTTTGGCTGCCGGTATTCCATTCCGGGGCGTTGCTGTTCCTGGCGGACGGTCATGCCCTAATGGCGGATGGCGAGCCCACTGGGGCGGGGATCGAAACATCCATGGATGTGGAGTTTGCCGTGGACGTCAGAAAAGGCGCGCGGCTCAGCGGTCCGCGCGTCGTAACGCGCGACTACATCATCTCCATCGGCAGCCAGGCGGAATTCATCAGCCCTGTGGATCGCGGCATACAGCTGGCGACATCGGACATGGTCCGCTGGCTCACCGACGAGTACAAGATGGAACCGTGGGCCGCGCACATGCTGATTGGCGCGAAAGGGGAATACGAGGTCGTGACCGTGATGGGATCGGCCGCCCTGAAGATCGCGAAGCGCTGGCTACCGGCGGCTCCGTGAGGTCACTCGCGGTAGCGCTTCTCGCGTTGGCTGCGCCCATCGCGTTGCGCTCGCAACCGGCGCGTCAAACACAGTCGGACGACTACACGCGGTACGAGCTGCTGGCGCCGGGGTCCGGCAAATTCCGGATTCTGTATGAGGTAACGGCGACGACCGCGGGTGCGACGCACTTCTTTAACGTGATCCGGCGCGGCAGCGTGGCTAGCGACGAGCGCGTGACGGACGCCAGGACAGGGCGCGCCCTCACGTTCGATATCGTTAGCGGCGCCGTTGCACGTGACGGCGGCGTTCGCAACGCCGATTCCGCCGGACAGTATATCCGCGTGACGCTGGCTCGACCCGTACCGGCCGACGGCGAAGTTCGGCTATTGATCGACAAAACGTACTACGACACCGCCAGCTACCGGGCCGCCGGCGATAGCCTCGTCTTCGATCGGTCGCTGGGCATCAAGCGCAACGCGGTCGTGCTTCCGTCGGGATACGAACTCATCTCGAGTAATTATCCGTCGCAGATACTTCAGGAGCCGGACGGGCGGATCAAGATATCGTTCTGGAACAACACACCGGCTGAGGCGCCCTTGGTGCTCCGCGCGCGCCGCGTCGGTGCGCCGGCAGCGCGGGCGTCGTCGCTGACGAGTCAGCAGCTACGCCGGCTGGACGAGCGCGCGCATCAGACGCGCGAGATCGTGTACTTGCTGCAGCAGCCGGAGACGCATGCCTTTGATCTCTTCCACGACTACACGGAGACTCGGCCCGGAGTGGATCGGTATCTGAACGTCGTTCGCGCGGGAAGCGCCGTCTCTAACCCACGCGCGGTACTGCTGGATACCGGCGAAGAACTTCGTTTCGACGTGCAGCGCGGCGATTCCGAAGTTGTCGTCTTCCATTTTCCTCCCGCGAAGCCAGGCGAAAGTGTCAGGCTGCGAATGTTCGAGACCTACACCGACAGCGCGCGGTACACGGTGAAAGGCGATGAGCTGGTGTGGGATCGCGCGTTCGGTCGGCCGGCCAATGCGGTGGTGTTGCCAGCGGGATGGGTGCTCACGAACAGCTCCATCCCCGCCACGGTGAGTCAGCTGCCCGACGGACGCATCCGGCTGGACTTCATCAATGCCCGACTCGATGAGATCGCGGTCCTGATCACGGCTCGGCGGCGCGCGAAGTGAATCAGGGCAGGAACGCCTGGTACGTGGTTGGCGTGCTCACGCTTGCCAACATCTCCGCAAACATCGACGCGCAGATACTTGCGCTGCTGGCGGTCCCTATCCGCCGCGACCTCGGCTTATCGCTCACCGAGATGAGCTATCTCATCGGATTGCCGTTCGCGATTTTCTACACGCTGATGGGACTTCCCATCGCGCGACTGGCCGACCGGGGGAATCGCCGCAATATCATCGCGGTAGGCATCGCGCTGTGGAGTGTGATGACTGCGTTGAGCGGCCTCGCCGGGAGCTACTGGCGCTTGTTGCTGGCGCGTATCGGCGTGGGCGTGGGAGAAGCCGCGCTCGCGCCGCCCGCGACATCGATGCTGTCGGACTACTTCCCGCGCGACCGGCTGAGTAGCGCGATGAGCGTGTATTCGACGGCGATCTTCATCGGATCGGGACTGGCATACCTGATCGGCGGGTGGGTCATCGGGATCGCCGAGGCGGAGGCGTACTGGACCTGGCCCGTTATCGGGACCATTCGGCCCTGGCAAACCGTCTTCTTGATCGTCGGGCTGCCTGGGCTTCTCATCGCTCTGCTCATGGTCACGGTGCGCGAGCCGGCGCGACAGAACCCAGTGCCACAGGCGATGCCGCTCTCGGCGCTCTTCCGCTACATGAAGGCGAATCTGCGGACCTTCCTATGCCACAGCCTCGGTTTCGCGCTTTCGGCGTCCGTGAATTTCGGAATCGCCGCCTGGCTCGCGACGTTCCTTGTCCAGCGACATGGCTGGCCCGTATCACGTGCCGGCATCGTGATGGGAGTACTCACAATCTCGGTAGGAACGCTTGGTGTCGTGTCGGGCGGCCGCCTGACGGACTACTTCATCCGGACGGGGAAATCCGATGGAGCGCTCCGCGTCGGAATCATCGGTGCCTCCGGCATGCTTGTGTCCGCCACTGCCTATCCATTCGCGCCATCGATTTCGCTTGCGCTCGTCTGGCTGGTTCTAGTGAATTTCTTCGCCGCGTTCCCATGGGGAGCGGCCTCGGCTGCTGCCGCGGAAATCGTTCCGGGTTCGATGCGCGCACAGGGCGTCGCGTTGTACTTCTTCGTCCTCAGTCTCGTGTCGCGCGCCCTTGGGCCCATTGCCGTGGCCGCGGTGACCGATTTCGTGTTCGGATACGACGCGGCCCTTCCGTACGCGCTGGCCATCGTCAACGTGGTTGGTATGACGTTGGCGATCGCACTCTTCGTCTTCGGCATGCCAGCGTACCGACGAACCCTGGCTCAGCGCGACAACTGGATTTAAGCGGCTGACCTGTTCTCCCGCCAGCGAGCGGCACTCTCCGTGCATTTCCTTCGGGAACATTCCTCGGAGGCATCATGGAACGCAACGACGGCAACAACCTTGGCGCGAACCCCGGCGAGGGCGACGCGAAAGAATTTACTGGCGGCTCGACGCAACCGACGGACGCAGGCTTTGATTTCAACGGTCCCGGTCTGGCCGATCAGGGTCAGAGCATCCGTGACCGTGCGAAGAACGTGGCCAGCAGCGCGGGCGGAAGGCTCGCCGACGTCGGATCTGGCATTCGCGACAAAGCAGGAAGCGCGAGAGACAAACTGGTGGGCGCGCTCGAGGCCGGTGCTGATCGCCTGCGCGATCGGTCACAGGCCAATGCGCTGAGCGGCGCTGATCTGGCGGGCGCTCAACTCGCCGGCGAGGCCGCAGCGGG
>JANNJV010000192.1:0-16185 GCA_031395945.1 Gemmatimonadota bacterium
AGCTCCACCCTGGCGTTGACGAGGAGCCGCCAGCGCTTCGAGCGCGCTCGGCTCCGGCGTCCCGTGGTGGTCCCGGGGCGTCCGTACAAGAAATCGGCGACGGTCGTCGGCGACGTGCTCGGTAAGTATCACCCGCACGGCGACAGCAGCGTCTACGACGCGCTGGTGCGAATGGTACAGGACTTTTCGCTGCGGTATCCGCTCATCGACGGCCAGGGAAACTTCGGGTCCGTCGAGGGCGATCCGGCGGCTGCGTATCGGTACACGGAAGCGCGGCTCACGGCGATCGCGGTGGAAATGCTCGGCGACATCGACAAGAACACCGTCGATTTCGTCCCGAACTTCGACGACCGACTCCAGGAGCCGAGCGTGCTCCCGAGCGGAGTGCCAAACCTCGTCGTCAACGGTTCCAGCGGTATCGCGGTCGGCATGGCGACGAACATCCCGCCGCACAACCTGCGAGAAGTCGTCAACGCGATTCTCATGATGATCGACAATCCCGCGGCGACGGTAGGCGAGATTCGCAAGCACATCACGGGACCGGACTTTCCCACCGCAGGCTTCATCTACGGCAAGCAGGGGATCAAGGATTATCAGGAAACGGGGCGCGGGCGTATCGTGATGCGCGCGCGCGCGGTGATCGAGGAGATGAAGGGGGGAAAATCCCAGATCGTCGTCACCGAGATTCCCTACCAGGTGAACAGCGCCAAGCTCGTCGAGGACATTGCGAACCTCGTTCGCGACAAGAAGCTCGACGGCATCAGCGAGTTGCGGAACGAGTCCGATCGCGACGGGTTGCGGATCGTCATCGGGTTGAGGCGCGACGCCATCCCGAAGGTGGTGCTCAACCAGCTGTACAAGCACACGACGATGCAGACCACATTCGGCGTCATCATGCTTGCGCTCGTGCCGGACTCGCAGACCGGCCGCCTCGTGCCGAAGGTGATGCCGCTCAAGGAAGTGCTCGAGCACTACATCGAGCACCGTCACCAAGTCATCGTCCGGCGAGCGCAGTTCGAGCTCGACAAGGCTCAGGAGCGCGAGCACATCCTGGAAGGCCTCAAGATCGCCGTCGACAACATCGATGAAGTGATCAGGGTCATCAAGAAGGCTGATGACCCCGCGGCGGCCAGCACGCAGCTGCAGAAGCGCTTCAAGCTGTCCGAGCGACAGGCCGACGCGATCCTGAACATGCGCCTGGCCAAGCTCACGGGCCTCGAGATCGAAAAACTCGAGCAGGAGCTGGGAGAGGTTCGCGGCCAGATCAAGGAGCTAAAGGAACTGCTCGCGTCCAAGCCGAAGCGGATGAAACTGATGAAGGAGGAGCTGTCGGACGTAGTGAAGAAGTTTGGCGACGATCGCCGCTCCGAGATCACCAGCGACGAAGGCGAGTTCACCGTGGAGGACCTGATTGCCGAAGAAGATATGGTCGTCACCATCTCCCACTCGGGCTACATCAAGCGGACCTCGGTTTCCACGTACAAACGCCAACGACGCGGCGGGAAAGGGCTCAACGGCCAGAACTTGAAGGATGAAGATTTCATCGAGCATCTCTTCATCGCGTCAACGCACGATTACATCCTGTTTTTCACGGAGGATGGTCGCTGCTTCTGGCTCAAGGTGCACGAAATCCCGCAGCTCGGCCGCGCCACCAAGGGCAAGCCGGTCGTGAACCTCATCAATGTGTCGGCCGAAACGCAGATCTCCGCGATGGTGCCGGTGCGGGAGTTCCGCGAGGACCAGTACCTGCTCTTCACCACACAACACGGAACGGTAAAGAAGACCAAGCTTTCGGAGTACTCGAACCCGCGCTCGACCGGTATCAAGGCCATCAAGATCGACGAGGGGGACGAGCTGATCGACGTCCAGATCACCAGCGGAACGAACGACATTGTGCTGGCCACGCGCCACGGATTGTCAATCCGGTTTCACGAGCAGGACGTGCGGGAGATGGGTCGCGACACGACCGGCGTGAAGGGCATCGAGCTGGGCGACCAGGACGAGGTCATCGGCATGGTGGTTCTCAAGCGCGACGCCAACTTGCTGGTCGTGACGGAACGCGGCATGGGCAAGTGTTCTCCCATCGACGACTACCGTGTCCAGAAACGCGGCGGCAAGGGAATCATCACTGTGCACCGCACCGACAAGACCGGAGACGCCGTCTCCATCAAAGAAGTCCTGCCCGACGATGAGCTGATGCTCATCACGAAGCAGGGCATGGTGATCCGGATGCCAGTCAAGGGCATACGCGTCTCGGGCCGGAATACCCAAGGCGTGCGCTTGGTGAACCTGGATGACGCGGACCTGGTGAACGACGTCGCGCGCGTGGTGCCGGACGATGAGGGCGAGGAAGGCGAAGAAGCGCTCGAGCCGGTGGCCGCGGAGCCGGACGCGGAGTAAGGAGTAAACTGTTCTTTAGGCGCGCCACAGTCGGGGAAGGTCAACGATGAGGGTGTACGCTCCCATCGCGGCCATCCCCAGCGCGACGACCGCGCCGGAAACCAGAAGCCAGGGGGAATGCGTGTACTCCCCGACGATCGACCGACGCCGCGCGGCGATGAGCATCGCCGCGAGTGCCAGCGGCAGGATCAACGCGTTGAGCGCGCCCACCGCGACCAGCACCTTCACCGGTCGCCCGACCATGAGAAAGACGATCGTGGAAATCACGATGAACGCGATGGTCAGCGCCCGCCAATTGCGATCCAGCGCCGGATGCAGGGATTTCAGGAATGACACCGAGGTGTACGCCGATCCCACCACGGACGTGATCGCGGCGGCCCACATCACTACGCCGAAAATCCGGTAGCCCGCGTTGCCGGCCACTTGGCGAAAGACGTCCGCGGAAGGATTGGCCGGGTCGAGCGTCACTCCCGTTGCAACCACGCCAAGCGCGCCCAGGAACAGGACGATCCGCATGAGTGAAGCGACTCCGATCGCGAGCGTGGCCGAACGCGTCACGGAAGGCAGTTGCTCGATGCCGGTGATGCCGGCGTCGATCAGTCGGTGTGCGCCAGCGAACGTGATGTATCCACCCACGGTGCCGCCGACGATCGTGACAATGGACAGCACATCCACGTCCGCGGGCAGCACCGCGGACCGCAGCGCGTCTGCGTACGGAGGGTGAGCCGCCACGGCGACATAGAGTGCCAGTGCGATCATCACGATGCCGAGGATCTGCGCGAACCGGTCCATTGCGCGCCCAGCTTGGGGCACGATGAACAATGCGATGGCGCCGGCGGCACTCAGTGCGGCGCCGACTTCGACATCCAGTCCTGCGAGCGCGTTCAATCCCAGACCCGTGCCACCGATGTTGCCGATGTTGAACGCAAGACCGCCAGCCGCGACCAGTATTGCGAGGACCCACCCCAACCCTGGCAGCACGCCGTTCGCAACATCCTGAGCGCGCCTGCCGCTGGCCGCGAGCACCCGCCAGATGTTCAGCTGTGCGACCAGGTCGACGACGACCGATACGAGAATCGCGAAAGCGAAGCTCGCGCCCAGCCGCTGGGTAAACACCGCGGTCTGGGTCAGAAAACCGGGGCCGATGGCCGATGTGGCCATCAGGAACGCGGCGCCTATGAGCGTGGACCGAAGCGCTTTACCGTCCATGGGGCGAATGATACCTTAGGCGACCGCTCCCGCCCGCGTGGCGCGAACGCCATCCGATGACTCAGCCCTCCTCCCAGCCGCAGCCGCCGTCGGCCTTCTCGCCTCTGGTGGACGGAATCACCGAGCCGTCCACTGGACCGTCGCTCGAGATACGCGAGGCGCTGCTTCGCGACCAAGCCGAGTTGCAGAGCGAAGTCATTCTGTGGCAGCGATGGGTGCGGTACGTCGCGATCGCGCTCGCCGGCGCGGCCGTCATTTTCAGCGCCAGAACGGCGCCGTTGCCTCTGCTGCCGCTCGCGGCGGTGGGCGTATTCTATGTGGTCTGTGTGTTCGCTACGGCGTGGGCGGTGCAGCATAGCCCGGCCGTCACGCCACGTCCCTGGCTTCCCGCGCTGCTAGTGACGGCGGATCTGCTGGCGATGGGAGGCATCTTCTATCTCACCAGCATCCAGTTGGTGAGCAATCGCTTCCTCATCCTCGCGTCGCTCACGGTGCCTCTCGCGGCGTTCTACTTCGGGTGGGGGCTTGGCGTCTATGCCGCAGTGCTGGCGACGACGATCTATGTGTTGATCGGGAAAGTACTCCCGCCATTCATACCCGGGCCGGGCGTGATCAGCCTTACCGCGAACATCTCCTTGTTCGCGATCGTTTCCGGCGTGCTGACGTACACGTTTGGCCGCTTCCGTGCCCGAATGAACCAGCTGCGCGTGTTCTGCAAGATTCTCGAGGACGGTGACCTGACGACTACGCTTGACTTGAGCACCGCCCGGTATCCCGACGACCTGACATTGCTGGCACGCAGCTTCGACGCCATGCGCAACGGGTTGGCCGATCAGATCGGCACGGATGCCCTGACAGGCTGCATGAACCGTCGCGCGCTCGAGGCGCGGCTCAAGTCCGAATGGCGACTGGCCAAACGGCGATCGGCGCAGATCGCTCTCGCGGCTGTGGACCTCGATCACTTCAAGCAGATCAACGACACCCGCGGGCATCCCGTGGGCGACGTCGTGCTGCAGCAACTGGCGGGAATAATGAAGTCCACGGCGAGAGACACAGACGCTGTCGCGCGTCTGGGCGGCGACGAGTTCGTCATATTGCTGGCCGATACGGGGTGGCAGGGCGCGTTGACGTTCGCAGAGCGGCTCCGACGTCGCGTGGACGATTTCACGTTCGGCCCACCCGGCGCCCCGATGACGATCACGATATCGGTGGGCGTCGCGCTGGCGCGTGGAACGGACCCCATTTCGCCTGAGGAATTGCTAAAGGAAGCAGATCGCTCGCTCTACAAAGCCAAGCAACAGGGCCGCAACCGCGTGTTCGCATGACCAGGTCACCAGCCCGTCTGCACCGGAGTACCTTTTGACCGTGATTCCCCCCCCGTCAGCGCCCACATTGACACTCGTATCGCTCGCCGACCTGGAAGCGGCGGCCAGGACACTCAAGAACATCGCGGTTCGGACGCCATTGCTTCCCGCGAGCTTCCTTGGCGAGGACATCCATCTCAAGCCGGAGATGCTGCAGCGCGGCGGCGCCTTCAAACTTCGGGGCGCGTACAATTTTCTCCGCAGCCTGGATCCAGCAGTGCGGGCCCGCGGCGTGGTCGCGCCGTCGTCCGGCAATCACGCGCAGGCCGTGGCGTTGGCGGCGAAGCTGCTCGGCGCGCCCGCCATCGTCGTGATGCCCACGACGGTGACACAGGCCAAACGCGGCGGCGCCGAACGCCTGGGCGCGCGTATCGAGCTCGCCGGAACGACGACGGCGGACCGGATGGCGCGCGCGCTCGAGATCGTGGACGCCGAGGGGGCCACACTCGTACCCCCTTACGACGACCTTTTGATTATCGCGGGGCAGGGTACGATCGGCCTTGAGATCATTGACGATCTCCCGGATGTCGCGACCGTCCTCGTTCCTGTCGGCGGCGGCGGACTCAGTGCCGGTGTGGCGGCGGCGGTAAAATTACGTCGGCCGCAGACCCGGGTCATCGGGGTGGAGCCCTCCGGCGCGCCGAAGCTTTCGCGCGCCCTTGCGGCGCGCCACCCCGTCAAGCTGGAGCAGACGCACAGCATCGCGGACGGGTTGCTGGCCGTGGAAATCGGGCATCTCACTTTCGCGCATCATCAGGAGTACATCGACGACGTCGTCCTGGTGGACGACGCCTCGATGCGCCGGGCGATGCGGGCGCTATTGGACCGCGCGAAGCTGGTGGCCGAGCCCAGCGGCGCCATCACCGTGGCTGCCCTCATGGAAGGCTTGATTCGGTCATCCGGGCCCGTGGTGGCGGTGCTCAGCGGCGGCAACATTGAATGGGACGGACTCTTATCGACGATGGGGTAGTTTCACCCGCCCACGTGGTCGTCGCCGACGGCGACCTCCGCGAGTCGAGAGTGCTCTCGTGGCTGTTGCGAGAGCGCGGTTATGACGTGTCCATGGTGTCGCCAGGTGAGCAACTGCTGGAGTTACTGCGCGTACGTCATGCCGATCTCGTCCTGCTCGACGGCAACGGCAACGGCTCGGTCGGCGAAACACTGGTCAGGATCCGTGGGCAGGAACACGGGAAGGACGTGCCGGTAATCGTGGCGGGACGCGGCGATCCTGACATCGCGGCGGCGGCGATTCGCGAAGGCGCGGATGATTGGATTCCCAAGCCGCTACGCGCCGCCGATGTGGTGGCGCGGGTTGGGGCGCAAATACGGTCGCGAGCGGACCTTCGCGCGATGCACGATACCCTGCTGCGCCGTGAAGAGGAGCTGGTTCGCGCACAGTACGACATCGCCACGACGCGACAGCTGGTCGAGATTCTGAACGAGGTTACCGGCGAGCTCACGGCGGCCGAGATCTATCGCGTGCTTGCGCGTCGCGTGGCGCGCGCCTTGGACTTGAAACACTGCTCCGTGATTCTAGCAGCGGCGGGAGACACCACCGGCACGGTCGTGGCCACGCATGACGATCCAGCCATCACGGATCTGAAGGTGCAGCTGGACCGATATCCGGAGTTCGTCGAAGCGCTTCGATCGAGCCGGTCGATCCTCATCGAAGACGTCTTGCAGCATCCGATGTTCGAGAGCGTACGCAACGTGTGGAGTCGCGAGGGCCGCGCAGCGCCAATCCGATCCGTGCTCACCATCCCATTCACGCTCGACCGCAGGAACGGAGGCGTTTTTTTTCTGCGCACCGAGCGTGGTGAACGCGCCTTGACCACTGAGGACGCAGAATTTGCGGAAGTCGTCATTCGCGCCGCGGTGGCCGCCATTCGCCGCTCTCAGGCGCTCGAGTCCACCCGGGCCGACAATCGCCGGCTCGAGGAACTCGCCACGACTGACGCGCTGACGAGGCTGCTGAACCGGCGCGCCTTACTCGATCGCCTGAGCGCAGAAGTGGATCGCTCACGGCGATTCCGGAGCCAGCTCTCACTTCTGATGGTGGACATCGACCATTTCAAGCAGATCAACGACCAGCACGGACACTTGATCGGTGACGGCGTGCTGCGGCAGGTGGGGGGGCTCCTGGCTACGCTCGTGCGCACTGTCGACGTCGTGGCCCGCTACGGTGGCGAGGAGTTCGTGATGATCCTGCCCGAAACCGCCTCGGACGGCGCCGTGGTATTCGCCGAACGCCTGCGGGAGCGAGTGCAGTCGTATCGCTTTGATGTCGCGGGAAAGCCCAACTTCCATTTGACGTGCAGCGTGGGCGTTGCCACCTTTCCCTCTCCCCGCGTGGTGTCCACAGAAGACCTCTTTGCCCGCGCGGACGAAGCCCTGTATCGGGCCAAGTCCGGCGGTCGTAACCAGGTGCGCACCTAGATGAATCGCTGCCCCACGTGTGGCACTCTGTATCAGGACAACTCCAAGTTCTGCACGAAAGACGGGACGAAGTTGCTGCCGCAGGGGGCCAGTGCGCAGAATCCAATGGCGGTCAGCGGCCCACGGCCGACCGCCGCCACGGTCCGTGGCGAGCTGAAAGCGGCTCCTGCGCACGCGAACCTCGTGGGGCAGACGCTCGACAAGCGATACAAGATCGAGCGCAAGCTGGGCGAGGGCGGCATGTCCTTCGTGTATCTCGGCATCGACCTGGGAACGCAGGCACAGTTTGCCATCAAGGTGCTGTCCGAAGCGCTGTCCCAGGATGCCAACGCCATGGCGCGATTGCGGCGGGAGGCGGCGCTGGGGATGCGGCTCGCGCATCCGAACGTGTGCCACATCATGCGTCTCGGAGAGACGGAGGACGGGCTGGTCTACGTCGTGATGCCGTACGTCAACGGCGAAATCCTGGCGGATCGGAACAACCGCCTGGGACACCTTCCAATTGCGGAAACCGCGAAGTTCGTAAAGGACATGGCGGCCGGGCTGTCAGTGGCGCACGAGCTCAAGATCGTGCACCGCGATCTGAAACCTGAGAATGTGATGATTTGCCGCGGCCCGGATGGCGTCGAGTATGCCGTGGTGATGGATTTCGGGCTCGCGAAGGAGCGGAAAGCGGAAGGGGAGCTGCAGAAGCTCACTGCGACCGGCATCATCCTGGGCACGCCGGAATTCATGAGCCCGGAGCAGTTGCGCGGAAAGCCGCTGGATCCGCGCACCGACATCTATTCGTTGGCGTTAATGACGTATGAGATGCTGACTGGCAAGCTTCCGTTTCAGGGCAGGACGCAACAAGAGATGATGATTGCCCGACTGCGCAGCGATCCGATGCCCATCCGGCGCATGCGTCCCGAGCTGGATATTCCCGAATCGGTGGAGAAGGTTCTCGCGAAAGCCATGTCGAGAAACCCCGATGACCGCTATCAGACGGTGGTGGAATACGCCGAAGCGCTTTCGGTGGCCGCTGGTGGCGATCCTGCCGAGGGTGGGCTGCTCGGAAAACTGTTTGGCCGCTAGCGCGTCGGAGGCGGGCAGTTGCATTCGCAGCGATTGATGGGAGCGCCGGCAACGATGGCGCTGTTGGCACTCCTCTGGGTGCGACCGCTCGATGCGCAGTGGGGGCTGTGGCCCGCGGATTCTCTGCTGGCTGAAGGCCGTCTCGCCGCCGCTGAATCCGTGTACTACGCGGCCGCGCGCTCGTACCCCCGCGATCCGCTCATCCGCGCTGCGCTGGGCAAATTCATAGCGGCGCGTGGCGGTGTGAAGGCGGGAGCGGTGCTGCTGGAGGAGGCGCAGTTCTTCGGTGGAGATTCAGCGGCGCTCGCCCGCTCCCTGGTTCCCCTGTTCGTGCGGTTGTCGGACTACCGGTCGCTGGCCGAGCTGAAGCCAAACGTACTGAGCGCGGCGGAGCGACGCCGAGCACAATGGCTGGCCACGAATCCGACGGAAGCCAGGCTGCGCGATTCGGTGGCAATCATTTCGTACAGACCCGCAGGCGACGGCCGAGGATTTGGAACCGTAATGCTGCACCTGGGAAAAGCCGAGCTTGCGGCGGTAATCGACCCGCGCGTCTCAGGGCTGGTCATACCATCGACCGCACGCCGCGACCTGCGCGCGTTCGGGACGGAGGGACGAAACACGCTTGCGGTCGCGGAAACGGTGCGGATCGGGACTGTCGTGTTTTCCAACGTTCCCGCGGTGATCGGGAATGCCGATGCGCAGGTGCGCGTTGGATTCGACGTCATTGCGCCGTACTTCCCGGGATTCGATCCCGGGAAAGCGATCCTGACGTTGCGGCGCGTGAACCGCCGGTCACCCTCGCCCGCGGGATCGCGGGTGCCTGCGTTGTGGGATGCCGACGGCATGCGGCTGCTGGTCGGCACCGCGTGGCAGCCCAGCACTTCGGCGATGCCAGCGATGCTGCTTGCCACGCGGCGCTGGATCTGGGACGGAAAGCTGGGCGATGTGGTGCTGGTCCCCTGACTAGCGCGCGGACTGCAGCTCGACCATGAGGCAGTGGTCCTGCACCACGTCAATTCCTTCTTTCGCGAGTCGCTCCGCCGCTTCGTCGTTGCGTATTCCGAGCTGAAACCAGACGGATTTCGGCTTTTTCGCGATGATGTCGTCCACATGCGCTGGAATGTCCTTCGGGCGCCGGAAGACATTCACCATGTCCACTGCTCCGGGAATGTCGCCGATGCGGCGAAACACTTTCTCGCCGAGCATCTCGGTCGCGTCCGGGTAGTAGACGGGAACCGGAACGATCTCCAGTCCGATCTTTTGCGCGTACGCGGGCACGTAGTGCGCGGGCTGTCCCGGCTCGAGCTTGATGCCGAGCACCGCGATGCGTCGAGTATTCCCAAGGATTCTGCGAATACCTGCGTCGTCCTCGATCAGATGAGATCGCCAGTCTGCCATTAGCTTTGTACGTCTGCGATGACTTGTCCTTGGAGAAACTAATCGGATGAAGATGTTGGTCCTTGGCGCCGGACTTCAGGGCTCGGCGTGCGCGTACGATCTACTGCAGAATCCGGACGTCACCGAAGTGCGCTTGGCTGATATCCGCATCAATGAGCTGGAGCACTTCCTCGCCCCGTATTCCGGGAAGCGACTCATTCCAACACCCCTGGACGTTCGCGACGAGGAGGCCGTGCAAGCCCTCATGCGCGAAAGCGATGCCGTGATGAGCGCGCTGCCCTATTACTTCAACTACGACATGGCGGTCTGCGCTGTGGATGCAGGGGTCCATTTCTGCGATCTCGGTGGCAACACCGAAATCGTTTTCAAGCAGAAAACGCTGCACGAGCGCGCGAAAGCGGACGACGTATCGGTGGTTCCCGACTGCGGGCTCGCACCCGGCATGGTGAACATTCTGGCCGAGCACGGCATCCGTCAGCTCGACACAGTGGACGCAGTCCGGATCTACGTGGGCGGCCTCCCGCAGAATCCCGAGCCGCCGTTGAATTACCAGATTGTTTATTCACTGGAAGGCGTGCTGGATTACTACACGACGTTGTCGTGGGTTCTGCGAGGCGGAAAGCGCACCCGAGTCAAGGCGCTCTCCGAACGGGAGCCGGTGGTATTCGCGCAGCCTCTGGGCACGCTCGAGGCGTTTCACACGGCCGGTGGGCTCTCGACGATGGCGTTCCGCTACGAAGGCCGCGTGCCTACGATGGAGTACAAGACGCTGCGCTATCCCGGTCACGCGGCGCTCATGGAATCGATTCGTGAGCTCGGCTTGCTGGATCTGGATCCTGTCGACGTCAAAGGCCATCATGTCGTTCCGCGCGACGCATTCATCGCGACGGTCGGCCCGCGGCTCAAGAAGCCGTACGGAAAGGATCTCGTGGCGCTCCGGGTGACGGCGCTGGGGACCAAGGCCGGCAAACAGAAGTCCGTCGGTTGGGAGCTGCTGGACTACTTCGATGCCGAAAGCGGCATCAGCGCCATGGAACGCACAACGGGATTCTCGCTGGCCATCACGGGCATGATGCAAGTGTGCAAGCAGGTTTCCGGAACCGGCGTGCTGACGCCGGACGAGGCGATGCCCGCTGAGCTCTACATCAAGGAGCTCGCGAAGCGCGGCATCAACATTCGGGCGTTGCCGGGCTAGTCCCTGAAGAAGTTCGCCAATGTGGGTCCCATGCGATCCATGGTGGCCCGCGCGCCCGACCGTTCGCGTCCGTTGTAGATGAAGGAAAAGGCGAGAACTTCGCCATTCAGCGCCGTGACATATCCTGCCAGGGATACCACAGTGTTCGTGGTCCCGGTCTTGGCGTGCAGGTTTCCCTGGGCAGGGGTGGAGCGCATGCGTCGGCGCATCAGTTCGGACTCTCCGGCCACCGGCATGGACGCATGGAAGACGGACCCCCACGCTGCTTTGTGAGCATAGGCCAGGAGCTGCACCATGGCGCGTGCGGTGAGCGAATCAGCCTCGGACAACCCGCTTCCGTCCACCACGCGAATGTCGCCCGGGCGAGTGCCGGCCCTGGCGGACAGGAATCCACGCAGGGCTTCAAGCGCCGCCGGCGCGGATCCCACATGACTCTCATCGTGGGCGGCATTCCGGAAAAGCAGTTCGGCGAAATGGTTGATGCTCTCGCGGTTCATGTACGAGACCATGTGCGCGAGCGGTAACGACCGTACCTGCGCCACACTCTCGGCCCCCTTCGGCGTGGCGCCAGTGCGCACACCGCCCTCGACATCTACGCCGGCCTTCTGCAACGAAGCGTACAACGCCCCTGCAGCGAACGTCGGAGGCTCCTGCACGACGAGCGAGTAGCGACGCGGGCCCGACCGCGACCCAATGGTGCCACTCACCGTGATGCCCTCCGCAGAACGACGCGCAACGATTCGACCGCCGCTTCCGCCGACCACGCGTACAGTGCTGCTGATGGGAATCGTGGAACTTGCAGGGTCGAGCTCAACGACGGCTTTGCCGTTGTCGGCTCGGGCGACGATCCAGACCAGATTTTCATTGAGCGACAGGGCCGACACCGGCGCCGCGTACGCGGACATCAGGTAGCTCGTCTTCCAACCGACCGGAATGCGTTCAGCGGTGAATGCGCTCTCGTCCGCGATGATGTCACCCCGAACGCGCTTGATGCCCGCCGCCGCGACTTGACGCGCGAGTGCGTCCATGGGTGACTCGCCTTGCCAGAAGCGAAGGGAGAGCGTTGGATCGCCGCCGCCTCGCAGATAGAGGTTCCCTTCGAGCAACCCCCCGGACACCGGGCGGTCGCGCAACACGCCAGTCTCGAATGTATGGTCGGGACCGAAACGCTCGAGCGCCAAGCCCGTCGTCATCATCTTCATGATTGACGCCGGTTTCAGAAGGACATCAGGATTCGACGAAAAGAGGGTATCACCGCGGGTGACGGACATCACCATCACGCCCCAGGTACCGCCGCGGGTGTGTGCGCTGAGGGCGCCCGCCAGATCGGCGGCTAGCGCGGACGCTGTTCGGGGCGAACTCCAGGCCGGCCCCGCGGGCGCGGTCGAGCGCGTGGTGCGAACCGGGGTGCGACTCACCGCCCGTCGCCGCGACTGGCTGCGGCGCTGCTGGGCGGAGACAGACTTGGTGATGGCAGCCGGTCCCGCGCTGTTGGCACCCTCGCCCACTACCCGCACGGACGATGCGATCTTGGGATCCGAGGCCTCCTGCGCGCTCACGCTTGTGCCCGGCACAACGCCCAGCAATAGCAATTGCGCGCTAAGGACTAGCGCGCGCCGTCGCGCGGTAGGGCGGAAACCACAGATCATGTGCCGATGGGAAGGCAACTCGCGTTCCAGCATTCGACCGCGCTATACCTTGAAAAACAGCTTGCGACGGTAAAGTGCGGCGAGCACGATGTACCAGAACGTGACGAACGCGATGGCAAAGGCGAGAGATGCGTTCTTGGGGCTGAGCCACGACGCAAAGACGGTTTGATAGATCGCGTTCTGAAGCGAAACGCGCTGTCCGTCGAGCTCCACCTTGATGATGGAGTAGATCAGTCGCGCTACGACCGCTGATCCCACGAACGCCACCATGGGATTCATGCCGTAGATAACAAACGGCTTCACCCACGACCGGATATTTTGGACATCCACCAGCCACATGATGGTCGCCAGCGCGACGGCCGCCATGCCAGCGGTGAACACCACGTACGAACCGGTCCAGAGACTCTTGTTGATGGGAAAGGACCAATGCCACATGAGGCCGACCATCATCGCGATGGCGCCGACGGCGAACAGCGCGGCAACGCGTTCCAGCAGAGGCCTGGGCTGACCGATCCAACGACCGGCGAGATTGCCCAGGAGCGCCGTGGCTACAGCGCCGGACGTGGAGAGAACGCCCTCGGGATCCCAAGTGAGACTGCCGATCCAGAGATGGTTGCCCAATCCGAAACGGCTCCAATCGAGCAACACGCGATCCCAATACCCAGCCATCGTGGTGGCGCCGTGGCCGAGCAGCAGGGCGCCGGGTGTTCCCGTGGTGCCGGGCACCGGCAGGACCGTCATCACAACCCAGTACACCAGGAGGAGCGCAGCGGTCACGATCACCTGCGTTCGAACACCGGCCCGCGTCGCGATGAGTGCGGAGATGACGTAGGCCAGCCCGATGCGTTGCAACACGCCCAGGATGCGCCAGTGCTCCAGGCGATCCACGATGCGATCGAGCATGGTGGGGTCGGGACTGTTGGGAACGCCGCCCCAGGTGAAGAACGGGAAGCCGTTGATCAGGAACCCGAAGAGAAAGATCAAGGCGCCGCGTTTGAGGATCTGCCGTCGTATCGCCCGATCGTCGTCGCCGCGGGCGCGCCGCGCGCTGAGCGAGATTTGCGTGGTGATGCCGACGATGAACAGAAAAAACGGAAAAATGAGATCCGTCGGCGTCCATCCATGCCACTCGGCATGCTCCAGCGGCGCATAGATCGCGCTCCAGGTTCCGGGGTCGTTCACGAGCAACATCCCGGCAACGGTGGCGCCGCGAAACACGTCCAGCGAGATCAGCCGCTCCCGAGTGGAGGATACCGGGGCAGGCGCCGTCATGTGGGTTGGATCAACGGGCTCCTCCTCACGCGCGAACGGCGGGCGGAAGCGGTTCCTTTCCACCCGCCGTCGCGCATCCAGCGACTGCTCAAGCGGTCAGCGTCAGGTGTCCGAACAGGAACATCAGGACGATCAGGGTGACGATCGCGATGATCAACGGTCCAGTGAACAAAGCGCGAAAGAGCTTGTGATCGTACTTGAGATGCATGTAGAACATGACGACGATGGCGAACTTCACGGCCGACATGACGAGCAGCGCTGGCACGAACAGGCGCGATTGAACGAACGACGGGATGTAGTAGACCCAGACCTCGACGACGGTGATCACCGTGAGGATCAGGGCGACCCACTTGTACTCCCTCCACGTGGGGTGCGCGTGGACCTCGCCCATGGAGGCATGGTCCGCGTGCGAGTGCTGCGTGTGCTTCGGCTCGTGCGCCATGAACGAAAAGGGAACGGGGAAAGGAAAAATGCGAAAGGGGCGGCCTGATCCGGTTTTCTACCTGATGAGATAGACGAGGGTGAAGATCGCGATCCACACCACGTCAACGAAGTGCCAGTACAGCGCGGAAATGTCCACGAGCAGTGCATCCTTCGGTCCGAGACCGCGGCGGACATCGATCGCGAACAGCGTCAGCAGCCACAGCACCCCCGCGGTGACGTGGGCGCCGTGGAATCCGGTCAGCGTAAAGAATGTGGATCCAAAGAGGTTCGTCCTGATGGTCAATCCTTCATGCACGAACGACGTGAACTCGTAGGCCTGGAAGCCAAGGAACGTGGCGCCGAGGATCGCCGTAGCCAGGAGCCAGGTCTTCGATGACTCGAGGAGGCGTCCCCCGAAACCCGGGCCGGCCCACCCCTTCTGGTCCTTGTTCTCCACGGCCGCGAGTGCGAGCACCATCGTGAGCGACGACATCAGCAGCACAAAGGTGGACGCGGAGGTGACCGGAATATCGAGAATCGGCTTGAGCGCGGTGGCGCACTGCGGCGGATTGCAGGCCTCGTGCGGGAACGGGCCATTGACGCTGCGTCCTTTGTACACGAGGTACGTCGAGATGAGCGACGTGAACAGCATGCACTCGGATCCGATGAACGCCCAAATCGCGATCTTGCGATTGTCCAGACCCGTGGTCGTCGGCGGATGGCCCTGACCCGCGACAGCGGTGGTGGCCATTAGTGCTCGTCCTCCAACGGCGTGAGAAGCCAGCTATACAACGAGAGTGTCATGAGCGTCGCAAACCCGATGACACCGGCGATCGCGAGCGGCGTCTTGCCTTTATGAATGAGGAGCATGCTGGCGAACATCAGCGTCATGAAGAGCGCGACGAACAGCGGCTTGATCGACGGATTCGGCATCGGGATGCCAAGCTCCTTTGCCGTCTTGGGACGCTCGCCCGCCGGTGCCGCCTGCGTGGGGGCGCCGGCCGGATTCCCGATCGCGTGATCCACATGGCCCACGTGTTTCCCGGCGATGTCGAAGTCCATTCCGCGCTCACCTTCGCGCGTGTGCGGTACCTCCCTGGTGAGCTCGGGCGATTTGAGGTCCCACAATGGGTACCGCGATGTCACGACGGGAATCGTGGCAAAGTTGTATTCGGGCGGCGGCGACGGAATGGACCATTCGAGCGTTGGTGCGCCCCAGGGATCATTGCCCGCTATCGCCCCCCGCTTACGGCTGTGGACCATATTCCAGACGAAGATCAGGACCGCGACGGCCTGGATGTACGCACCGGCCGAGCTCATCAGGTTGTAAATTTCCAACCCCTGGCCCGCATCGTAGACCCATGTGCGCCGCGGCATGCCCATCAAGCCCGACCAGTGCATCGGCATGAACGTCAGGTTCATTCCGATGAACATGAGCCAGAAATGCCAGCTGCCAAGCTTCTCGCTCAGCAGCCGCCCCGTGATCTTCGGGTAGTAGTAGTAGATGCCGCCGAACAGCCCCATCATCGAGCCGCCGAACAGCACATAATGGAAGTGGGCGACGATGAAGTACGTATCGGTCTGCTGGAGATCGGCGGGCGGCGACGCGTGCATCACGCCGGAGATGCCGCCGATGGTGAACAGCGCCACGAGCGCGATGGCAAACTTCATCGCCGTCGAGAATCGGATATCGCCGCCCCACATGGTAAAGATCCAGTTGAAGATCTTCACGCCTGTGGGGATGCCGATGAGCATCGTGGTC
>JANNJV010000210.1:0-11006 GCA_031395945.1 Gemmatimonadota bacterium
AAGGAAAAGGAACCACACGCCACGATGCCCATGCGGCAGCCGGCGTCGGCCCCCGACTTTCGAGGTATTCAAAAACTCCTGCGCGTGATATCTACCACTCGCCAGTTTTGATGGCTGTGCCCGCCATCACCAGCGTTTCATTAGCCTGGTCGGCACGGCGCAAAGCCTTGGTATTTGGCCTGTTAAGGGCGTATCTATCCCCTTAAATGAAAGAGCCCCGTCGGAACGGGGCCCTTTCAACTGCACCTGGAATGGCTAGTTGCCAGAGATCGGACCGATCGGCGGATTCACCTCTTCCTCTCCGGTACGGATCACGAAGCCCGAGAAATGGCGGATCTCACGCCACACATCACCGGTTCGCGTATCGAAATGCGACCGCTGCTCAGGATCGCCCCACGCTTCATCGACAAAGAAGCGCGTATCGCCAACGCGGCGCGTGTAATAGATGCTGTACTCCGCCACCATACGCAGGCTGATGCGGCGGCCGACAATCTCGGGGCGATTGACGGTCAGCGTGACGTTCCGGTCCGGCGAGAAGCGAATGTCGGGAGAAAAGTCCGCGTACACGCGACCATTGTCTTCCCACACCTTGACTGTGATCGGGATATCAGACGGCGCAGCCGCGCAACTCATCTTCCAGGTGCCGACACCGTACCCGGAGGTCGCGGGATCGCACACGGAGTTGTCTTGCCATTTCAACAGGAAGTCGCCGAGCTGTACCGAACCAGCGGCCTTGGTGAACGTGAAGTTCAGAGTCTGGGCGCCCGCGCCTTCAGTGCGGGAGACAAATCTCGAAAACGACTGGTCGCTGAGGAGCTCGAGCGTAGAGACAGGCGTCGCATCAGTCGTCGGCGCGACTGAATCGCGGCACGCTGCTGCAATCAGCGCTGTGCCTGCAATCAGAAGGGGGACGTAACGGCGCATTGGGTTCTCACGTGGCATTTAAGGAAGGGACATACGCCACGGTGCCCATGCGGCAGCCGGCGTCGGCCCCCACTATCGAGGTATCAATTTAACTACGGGTGATATCTAGCGTTAACTGATTTTGGAGGATGTGCTTGAGGTCACCTCGCGACATCCTTAGCGGGCTCAAGTCCCTGTAAAGCCTCGTATTTGCGTGTTAAGTCTGTGAAGCCGAGAGCACCGACTTCCCGCGAATACCGCTGCATGGTCGCGCGGATACGTTCTGGGTCGATAGCGAACAGGCTATCGGCGCAAGCTGCGGTTAGCCAGGCTGCGCTGTACAGGTCGGAGACGTCGGCCAAGGCCCTGGCGTTCTCGAACATCTGCATCGCTTCCTGGCCCCGGCCCTCGGCCGCGGCCATCCGGATCCGAAGCGTTTCGACGAGCTCTCGCCCCTGAAACCATCCCTCGCGGGCGCCCATCTTGTGCTCGAGGGCCGCGAACGGAACGCGCGCCGCGTCGAGCTTGCCCATGTCCAGCAGGCAGATCCCCTCACCCGCCATGGCCCCGATCTCGAGATCCGCGTGTCCGATGCGTTGTGCCAGCGACGCTGTTGCCTCGTACAGCTCCGCGCCCGACGAAAACTCCTTCAGCTCGCGATCGAGGTTCGCCATGTTGTACAGCGCATACAGCTGCAACTCGCTGTTCTTCACGGCCGCGAAGAGTGCCAGCGCATCACCGTACAGCTCGCGGGCGCGCTCGAAATCGCCGAGCCGTTGAGTCATCACGGCGAGGTTCAGCGACGCGGTGCCGGACAGGTCAGGCATCCCGGCAGCTTTCGCCAGTGAAATTGCGATCGTGTACGACTTTCGCGCGTCATCGAAACGCGCCTCGAAGTGCGCGACGATCCCCAGGTTGCTGTGGCAGCCAGCCTGGCCACGCACGTCGCCAAGCTCCTGATACATCTGCAGTGCGCGCTCGTAGTGTTGGCGCGCACGGGTGGGATGCTCCTGTTCGACGGTGATGGCCAGACGATTCAGAGCACCCGCCAACAGTGCCTTGTCGCCCAATTGTTCGGCCATCTCGACGCACTCCGCGGCGAGCTTTTCCGCCCCTTTCGTCTCTCCCAGCCGGCCATAGGTCTGCGACAGCATGGTCAGGATTTCGACTCGCTCGCGCACAAAACCGAGCGCCTCGGCCTCTTCGTCGAGCGCGCGCAGCGCGTCGAGTGTCACCTTGGCGTGCTGTCCCAATTCCTTGCGGGCGCGCTCACGCATGCGGCGCAGCGTCAACGCGCGCTGTCGGTCGCCCTGGCCCGCAAACCACTCGATGGCCAGGTCGCAAAACTCTTCGGCCTCGTCGAAGCGACCGACCGTTTCTGCCAGGTGCGCCAGACGCACTCGCACCTCCGCCAGCTCGCCGGGAGACGTCGCATTGCGCGCCGCAATCTGGAGAAAATCGCCCGCGGCGTCGTAGGAATACACACTCTCGGCGTGGGTCGCCGCTTCCATGGCCCAGCGATAGGAGTCGCCGCCGCATCCCGCCCAGTCGAAGTGCGCGGCGGTCTCGGCCGCGGTGCGCGGCCGATCCTGAAGCGAGCGCGCGACCCGTTCATGGGTGCCCGCCAGCCGGTCCCCGGGAATGGACGCGACGAATGCCTCGGCGATCTGCGCGTGCGTGAACGCCTGACCGCCACCGCCTCGCTCGTAGTTGGGCTGGAGGATGTCGGCTGCGATGGCTTCGTTGATGGCGGCGCGAACCGTGGCGTCGTCGCCGGCGTTGGAGCCGAGCAGCACGTCCACCTCGAACTCGCGTCCGATCACCGCAGCGGTGCTGAGCACCGTCTGGGCTTCCGGCGAAAAGCGCGTGATCCGGCGCGCGATCATCGCGTCCACGCCGCTGGGTAGCTGGAGCTCCGACGGCGGCGACCATTCCCACCGCGTGCCGTTGTGCCACAACGAGCCTTCTTCCACCATGCAGCGCAGCAGCTGCACGATGACCAGTGGATTGCCTTCCGTATGCCGGTAGATGTAGGCCAGCAACTCGCGGCCAACCTCCTGCCGATGCATGGCGGACTCGAGCCAGCGTTTCACCTCGTCACGTGTCAGGCGCGACAGTCGCAGCTCGTGGTAGTAGTCGATGCGCTCCAGCGTGCGGCGACGCTCCACGATATCGGTCTGACCGGGGTCGTCTCGAATCGTGAGCCCAACGAGAATTCGCTCGCGCTCCAGCTGCGTGAGCAAGTGGTCCAGCACGTCCCAGGAGGCGCCATCCACCCATTGCATCTCGTCCAGGATGAGCACCAAAGGGCGCGCTCGCGCAGCCAGCCGGATGTACTCGGATAACTCCTCCAGCAAGCGATACTTGCTGCCCGCACGACCCTCGGCGGTGCCGGGAATGCCCGGATCCAGGTGCATCAGTTCGCGCCACGTCTTGTTGGGCGCGTCCGGCAGTCTCCGCAGCGCCTGAAGGACCTGACTCCAGATGCCGTAGGGCGTGCGCACCGTGGTGTTTCGTGCGCGAGCGATCACCATGGAACCACCGCGCAGCCTGACCTCGGGCGCGAGTTGCCGAAGCAGGGCTCCTCGACCGGCTCCCGCCTCTCCCAACACGGCTACGGCGCGCGGAGAACCGGCGATGGCCTCGTCGAGCCAACGGCGCAGCGCAGTGAGCTCTTCGCTTCGGCCCACGAAGCGGCCAATATCGAGCGCACGTGCCGCGCGTTCACCCGGTCGAATCCCGGCTGTCGCCGAGCCGTCGCCGCCACCGGAACTCACGGCCGCCATCGCGATGCGCGCTGCTCCTGCGAGGGAGGTCACGTCGGCGCCATGCGTTGGCGCGGACGCCACACCCACCGAAGCCGTGGTGCCCATGCGCGGTCGATCGCCCCCGCTGCCTGCGAACGCGTGATTGCGAATGGCGGCACAGAGTCGCCCGGCGACATGATCGCCCTGCTCCCGCGCGGCACCATGCAGCAGCACGAGCAATTCTTCCGGTGATGCATGCGAGACGAGATCGCCGCCCCGCAGGTTGCGGCGAATGAGCTCGACGACCTGTTCCCGCAATGCGGCGGAATTGCCCGTGTCGGGGCTGGTGGGGGTCGTTACCAGTGGATCAATCCGGACCGCAAGCACGGCTGCGGGTGAGCCTCCGGCGGCGGCTGTGTCGATGACCGGCGTCGCGACATTGGCAAACTCTTCTGCCGATGTCGTTAGTTGTGCGCGGGTTGCTCGGGTGGGGCGTTCCAAATCACTCGGCCGAAATTGGGTTTACGACCACTTGCTTTACCGTAGGAGCCGGAACAGGGGGGCGCAAGGCAATTTAGCCTTGCTTAACGGACATCCAGGCAGGATCGTCTATCAATCATGCGATACGCCTTCGGACTGGCCGTCATTTGCGTCGGCTGCGTTTCCGGATCCCTGAAGCAGTGGGACCCCCCGCTGGCGGTGCCACGGATTCAGTCCAGGCTGACGCGGGATCGGCAGATCGACCATGCGCTGAGCCGGTTGACCTACGGCGCACGACCGGACGACGCGAAGAAGGTTCGATCCATCGGGCTCGAACGGTGGATTGCCCAACAGCTTTCGCCGGAGCGGCTGGACGATCGCCGGGCGGACTCGATTGTCGCCACGTACAGGTCGCTGGGCACCCCGACCAGCAGGATCGTCGCGCTGTTCCGCGATGCGCGCTCGCAGCAACAGCAACAGCAGCGAGACACCGGCGCCATGCGCGCGGCAGACCCTGGAATGGATTCGCGGCGCGAGCTGCAGCAGACCTATACGGAGGTTGCATCGGCCAAACTGGCCCGCGCCGTGGTGAGCGAACGGCAGCTCTACGAGCAGATGGTGGATTTCTGGGAGAACCATTTCAGCGTGTTTTCCGGGAAGGGGCAGACGCGACTCTACATCCCAGCGTACGACCGCGACGTCATCCGTCCTCGGGCCCTGGGACGCTTCCGGGACCTCCTTGGTGCGGTGGCCAGCAGCCCGGCGATGCTGTTCTACCTCGACAACGCACAAAGCGTGGCGGATTCGTCGCACCGCACACTCGCCGGCGTTCGTCGGTTGGGGTTACGGCGGGGCGGCCGCGGTTTGAACGAGAACTACGCGCGAGAATTGATGGAGCTGCACACGCTGGGCGTTGATGGCGGCTACACGCAGGACGACGTCGTCGAGGTAGCGCGCGCGCTGACGGGCTGGACCATCGATCAGGGCGAAGGCGTTTTCGTGTTCCGGCCGGCGGCCCATGATGCGGACGAAAAGATGGTCCTGGGCACCCGCCTGAAAGCGGGACGTGGGATCGAGGATGGCGAACAGGTGCTGGACATTCTCGCCCGGCATCCATCCACGGCGCGACACATCACGCGCAAGCTGGTGATTCGCTTTGTCAGTGACTCAGCGCCGCCAGCACTGGTCGACCGCTGCGCAGCCGAGTTTGCAAGAACGGAAGGCGGCATTCGCCAGACGCTGCAATGCGTCGTCACCTCTCCCGAGTTTTTCACTGCCGCGGCGTATCGTGCGAAGGTAAAGACACCCTTCGAACTTGTGGCCAGCGCATTCCGTGCGACTGGGGCGACTCCAGACCGGACGCCACGCGCGGCGCAGATCGTCGCGCGTCTGGGGCAACCGATTTTCGGACGGCAGACGCCCGACGGCTGGCCGGAGAACGCCGGCGAATGGATGAACGCTGGGGCGATGGTGAATCGCCTCAACTTTGGCCTCACACTGGCCAGCGGTCGGGTGCCCGGTGTGCACCTGGCCAGTATCGACCCGGCGGTGGCAGCCAAGCTGTCGACTCCCGAGTTCCAGAGGCGATAGTCAGGTGCAGAGACGAGTCTTCATGAAGAACGGGGCGCTGGCTCTGGCGACGATGGGGCTGAGTCCCACGCTGCTGCGCCGTACCGTCTTCGCACAGCAGCTGACCGCCGGGGCGTCGGGGCTGGGGAACGCGCGTGGCAAGGTGCTCATCTGCCTGTTCCAGCGTGGCGCCGCAGACGCGCTGAACGTGGTGGTGCCACACGGTGAGGCAGCGTATTACCGGTTGCGTCCGGGCATTGCAGTGCCGCGGCCCACACTGGCCACGCCGGCCTCCGCGGTGGACCTGGATGGGTTCTTCGGGCTGCATCCCTCCCTTTCGCCCTTCAAGCGCCTGTGGACTCAGGGCATTCTGGCGCCCGTACACGCCGTTGGGAGCCCCAGCAGCACGCGCTCTCATTTCGATGCGCAGGACTACATGGAAAGTGGGACTCCCGACGCGAAGAGCACGAAGGATGGATGGCTGAATAGGTACCTCGCGGTGAAGGGCACGTGCGGAGAGTGCTCTGGGCTTGGAGCTGTGGGCTCTGGACATAGCCCAAAGCCCAGAACCCAGAGCCTCTTTCAGGCCGTCGCCATAGCACAACAGACACCGCGAATTCTCACCGGCCCCGCGGCCTCGGTGGCGATGAACTCCATCGAGGAGTTTTCGCTGCGAGCGAGTGATGCCACGAGCGCGAGCGTCGAGGCCATGTACGGAACCGGGCGCGCAGACGTCGTGCACGCCGCGGGTGGCGAGATGATCGAGGCGATCAAGATCCTGCGCGCCGCCAATCCGGCAAAGTATCAGGCGCAGAACGGGGCGCAGTACCCCCGCTCGCAGTTTGGCCAGCGGCTTCGGCAGATCGCGCAGCTCATTAGTTCCGATGTGGGACTGGAAGTCGCTTTCGCCGACGTCGGCGGTTGGGACACGCACATCAACCAGGGCGGAGCGACGGGGCAGCTGGCCAACCGGCTGGGTGATTTCGCGCAATCCATCGACGCGCTGGTCACGGATCTTGGCGACCGGATGTCCGATGTCGTGATTCTTACCATGTCGGAGTTCGGGCGCACAGCGCGCCAGAACGGCTCAGGCGGCACGGATCACGGCCATGCCGGGTGCCTGTTCGTGATCGGCGGATCCGTGAAGGGCGGAAAGGTGCACGGGAAGTGGCCTGGGCTCGAGCCTGAACAACTCAATGAAGGCCGCGACCTGGCGCTCACCACCGATTTCCGATCCGTCTTCGGCGAGGTGGTGCGCAAGCACCTCGGCGCGCCGGCGCTGGAGAAGATTTTTCCGGGCTTTTCACCCAGCGAGATCGGCGTGCTCTGACCAACTAGAACCGAAGGATCTTCTTAAGTCGCTTGCCCAGATTGTCCAGCCAGTCGGCGTTGGGCTGACCGCCGGGATAGACCGATCCGTCGTCGGCGATGATCTCCGGCTCTTCATATGTGTGGAGCTGACAGGGCGATTGGGGCTGCGTCCCGGGCTTGAACCACTCGCGCGTCTTGCGGGGGCACCATTCGGTGGCGAGCTCGCCGCTTTCGGGATCGATGATGGCCGACACCATGCCATCGGGGAGCGTCCAGTCAGTGGCGCGCTCGCGCCAGCCCGCCTTGTAGAAGTCGGCCCACGCGGGCGCGGCGAAGCGTCCGCCCGCGGCGCGATCGGCAATCTGCGTGGGCGTGTCGTAGCCGAACCACACACCCGCGACGAGGGTTGGCGTGTATCCGATGAACCAGACGTCCGCGCCGTTGTTGGTGGTGCCAGTTTTTCCCGCCACCGGTCCGGTGACGCCGTAGTCGCGGATGACTTTCCCGGTGCCATAGTCCACGGCGCCCCGAAGCATCGACGTGACCTCATAGGCGTCACGTGGATCCATGGCGGGTGAGCGCTCGATTTCCTGGCTCCAGAGCACCTTGCCATCCGGCGCCTCGATGCGGGTGACAAGACGCGGGCGCACGCGAAATCCGCCATTGGTGAATGGCGCGTAGGCCGTGACAAGCTCCAGCGGCGTCACTTCCATGGCGCCCAGCGCGAGCGACGGATGGGGCTGCAGTTCGCTGGTGATCCCGTTCCGGCGCGCCGCCGCAATGACGTTCTGCTCACCCACGACACGACTCACGCGCACGGTGGCGGCGTTCGCGGAGAGCATCAAGGCGCGCCGCAGCGTCACGCGCCCCTGATAGTTGTCGTCGTAGTTGGCCGGAATCCATGACGTGTTGCCGATCATCACCTCGACCGGATCGTCATCCACGAGCGACGCAGGGGAAAGGCCCGCCGCGATCGCTGCCGCATAGACGAACGGTTTGAACGCCGATCCTGGCTGCCGCTTCGCGTTGGTGGCTCGCACGAACCCGCCGCGGCGGGCGCGCCGGCCGCCAACGAGCGCGCGAATGTCACCGCTCTGCGGGTCGATAGCGACGAGCGCTCCCTGGAGTCGCTGGCCGTTTCCCCATCCCTGGTTCTGAATGGAAACGGCGTGGTTCGCGATTGCCTTATCGGCTGCCAGTTGCGCCTTGGCGTCGATGGTGGTGTGGATGACCAGATCGCCCTCCTTGAGGGCGTCCGGCATCACGGAATCCACGAAGGCGCGAATCGCGTCGATGGCCCCGTATTGGTCGTACTGCGAAGGCCGCCATTCGGTGGCGGTGATGCGGAGCGGCGTGGCCTGGGAGCGCTGCTTGTTGCTCGCGTCGATGAAGCCCTGCTCCTGCATGAGGTCGAGCACGAGATTGCGGCGCGTGCGCGCGCGCTCCGGATGGTCGCGCGGCGTGTAGTACGACGGCGCCTTCGGCAGGGCCGCAAGCAGCGCGGCTTCAGAAAGTGAAAGCCCGCTGACGCTCTTGCCAAAGAGATCCCGGCTGGCCGCCTCGACGCCATAGACCCCGTTTCCGAGGTAGATGACGTTCATGTAGTGCTCCAGGATCTGGCGCTTGGTCAGCTCACCCTCGATCAACCGCGCCAGTCGCAACTCGATGAGCTTGCGGCGCAGGGAACGGCCGTGGTAGCGGTGGGTGAGAAAGCTGTTGCGCGCCACCTGCATGGTGATGGTGCTGAACCCCTCGCGCACTCCCATCGAGGAGACGTTCCGAACGACGGAACGGGCCACGCCGCGCCAGTCGATACCGTTGTGCTGCGTGAATCGCCGGTCTTCGGTGGCAATGAAAGCCTGAATGACGTGACGGGGAATTTTGTCCAGTGGCACGTTGATACGGCGCACGATGGCCAGGTGGCCGATGAGCTTGCTGTTCTGATCGAGGACCTGCCCGCCTTCGTTCGGGCGGTAGGCACGAACCTCGGACCTGGACGGGCAGCCGTAGAACCCGCAGGTGAGCAGCCACACGTTGAGCGCCAGGAGTCCCACGACGGCGCCGCCGAGCATGCTGAACTTCCACCATCCCCGCCTCAACCATACGCGCGCCGGCTCATTGGACGGCTCGCGCAGCCTTTGGCGCAAGATGTGAAATCTGTTCTTGAGGAACTGCATGCTCAGGCTGCGCTCTGGGCTATGGGCTATGGATTGCGGCTGTGGGTCGTGGTCTGTGGGCTATGTGGTCGCGAGCTCAAAGCCCACAGCCGCAAGCCCACAGCCCAGAAGCCCATAGCTTTACTATAAGGATTGGTACGCCGGACACGGCAGTTGGTTTCCTATTTATCCGGGTTGGACTACTGCAATGATGATGCGGGCTACGTGGTGCCTTGTGGGATTGGGTTTGGTTGGGTGCGGTTCGGGAAGCGCCGGCGGCAGGGCCGCGGACTCGGCAAACGGAGTAGCCGAGACCACGGCGAGCGCTGGTGCCGTGGCGCAGGCCACCACGCGGTTTGACAGCCTAGGGGACAAAAACGGTCGAATCCCGGTCCTGGAGTACCACGTGGTCGGCGACTCCAGCACCAACATGTTCGTGATCACGAAGGATCTCTTCCGGAAGAATCTCCAGACGCTGTACGACCGGGGTTACCGGCCGATCACCGTGGCACAGCTGAAGGACAAGGACTTCAGCGCGGTTCCGCCGGGCATGTCACCCGTGGTGTTCACCTTCGATGACGCGTCGCCGGAGCAGTTCTCGTACATCGAGCGAAATGGCATGCTGGAGATCGATCCCAACACTGTGGTCGGGATGTGGATGGAATTCGCAAAGCAGCATCCCGACTGGAAGGGACGGGCGACGTTTTGTCTGCTGCCGGCCGCGCAGTCGGGGCACGCGTTCTTCGGCGACAAGGAGAAGTATCGCGGTCAGAAAGCCGAGTGGCGCTTTCCCAAGGTGAAGTGGCTTGCCGACAATGGCTTCGAGTTGTGCAACCACACACTTTGGCACGCGCAGCTGAACAAATTCCCCGACGCGTTCGTGCAGGAGCAGATTGCGCGCGGCCAACTGGCCATCGACAGCGTCGTTCCTGGCTACAAGGTGAGGACCTTCGCGTTGCCGCAGGGACTGTGGCCGAAGAACCGTGCGCTGGCGTGGAAGGGCTCATGGACCGACCCACGGACTGGTAAGACGACGAGCTACGAGTACGACACGGTACTCGAGGTGTCGGGCGGCCCGAATCGGAGTCCGTTCGATCCTCAGTTCGACGCGACCAGACTCAGTCGCATCATCGTGTTCTCGAGCGCGCTGGAGCGAATGCTCGACCGACTGGACGCGAGCAGCGCGCGATTCGTCTGGTCGCCCACCAACTGAGAGCGCTGTAACGATTCGGTCCACTTTGTGACATTCGCGGCGATCGGTGTGCGGATGATCACGCTTCGTTGTGGATAATGTCGTAAATCGACGCATTGAATGTCATAAAACCCCACTTGTCGTCGCCGTTTCGCGCCCGATTATAGTGGTGACTCATCACGAGCAGTGGCTCGTGCCTCACGGGAGATCATTGTTGGAGCCAGCGCACAGGTTGCGGCACTTGCCGTTTTTCGAAGCGATTGCGTCGAGCGACGAGGGCGATGCCGAGTGGCACGCCGCGACCGCTGGTCTGGTCGTGCTTCGCCTCGTTGACTCGTGGATCGAGGACGGATCGCGTGTCCTCGAGGCCGACGAATGGGCGCTTCGGTCGGTGCGGGTCGCGATTGACGAGGTGCGGTCGCGCGAGAAACTCCGGACGATATTGTTCGGAATTCTGGAAGTGCTGGAGACAGCCGCAGTCGCCGAAATCGCCGCGCTCGCTCCAAGAATGATGGCGTACGGCCAACTGCTGGAGTACGACTCTCGCTGGTCGCTGGCGGAAGACGTTTACACGACGGTGGCTTCGCATACGCATCCTGCTCAAGAGGCGGATGTCGCCAGCCAAGCGCATCTCCGTCGTGGCTTCTG
>JANNJV010000212.1:0-2648 GCA_031395945.1 Gemmatimonadota bacterium
GGACGCGGCTGACTTTCAGAAGTCGTTGCCAGCGGCTGCCTAACGGGGAGTTGTGCCTGCCGGCGCACGTCGCTGCGGACGAAAGCCACGTCATCCCGAGGAACAACACAACGAGGGATCTTCTGTCGAGGTCGAGACGCATCCAACTCGACCGGTACAGGAGATCCCTCGTGGTGTCACTCCTCGATATGACGCTAATTTCTGTGAACCCAACAGTTTACGGCTTTCCCGAAGCTCGTGTCGATTATCGCCGGTCTCATTCGACGTGTTAGCGAGGCCGCGAAGGGCGCGGCAACCGACAAGAACCGAATTCAGGAGAGAACAATGCGTTTCATGCTCATTGGCGGGCTTCACGATCATTCAGGTGAAATCGCTGGAAGATGCGATCGAGTGGGTGAAGCGCGCTCCGAACGCCTTTCCGGACGGCGAGACGGAGGTCGAGATCCGCAAGTTGATGGATGTCGAGGATTTCGGTGACGGGTTCACGCCAAACCCGGAAATCGCGAAAGTGAAGTTCAAGTAGATGCTGGTTCGAGGCGCGCCGAAGAGAATCGGCTCCGGGAAGACGAGCGACTGATTGCTTCATTCCAGTCTCGACGGATGCCGGGGCTAGCTCGGAGTTTTCGCGAGTTGGCCTGATCTCAGGCTCCAAAGGCCGCGCAAGGAGAGAACGAGCGAGAAGGCGCCGCTCACCCCAAGCGCGAGCAGGGACCAGAAGAAGAACACCGCCCCGCTGGTCTCGGCGTACTTGGCACCAATCCCTGTCGGGTTCATGTGCAGCGCGGGGACGGCGACGGCCAGGATGGCACCGAGCAGGAGGAGGATGAGCCCCGATCGCCGCTCCGCCAGCAGCAGCGCCGCATAAAGCCAGACGACCTCGATGAGCACGGTGCCGGTGATGTCCCCACGGTCGCCCCGCTCGACCCCGTGCACGATGTCGAACGCCATGTGAATCGAGAACAAGAGGATCGATAGCAGCGACGACACGCTCAGCATGGTGCTGTTCTTCACCGGCACTCCTTGTTGAGATGCGTTGATATGGTATCCCCATACGAACGATGCCATGCGGGGGTTTCCGAAGGCGCGCTTGACAAGGGGCTGACGCTCGATCTGGATTCGACTCTGCTTCTGCGCACGCTTCGGCGCCTCCCAAATGACGCCGGCGCGTTAGGCGGCAGCAATCCTTTATGAAACGCTTGCGCAATAACCTGAGCCGCACCGCGATACTCGTATTGGTTTTGGTCGCGCCCGGGTGTGACTTGCTCAACCCTGTTGCGTGCACGCTTATTGGGTGCACGGGCTTGGTTGTTGACGTCAGCAACGCCCCATCCCAGACACCGATTAGTGTGCTGCTGACGGCACCAGACGGTTCTACCCGAAGCGGCACCGTGACGTGCACTGGAAGTACGACCTGTTCGCTCAGTTTCAACGATTTCACCCCCGCCTCAGTGACCGTTCGGGTCTCCGTCGGGTCTCAGTCCACTGAGGTTACGACCCAACCTGTCTATGTGGTCAGTCGCCCGAATGGTCCACGTTGTCCGCCTGAATGTCGCCACGCACGGATCGCAGTAGCGCTTTAGTCGCTTCGACGGCCAACGTCCCGTGTCGTGCAACTGATTTGCCAACTCAATTCCGTGCAGCCGACCGACACACACTCACCGCGCGACTACACCGCCTTGTGGATGCTCGCCGGATTATCCGTCACGGAGGTTGGGCTGCTGTATGCGGTTATCACACTCGACACGCCGATTAGCCCTCTGGTGCATCGCATGCTGCAGAACCCGTTTGGTGTTTTTGGCCTGGTAATGAGCATCGTCACCCTCCTTTGCTTTGGGATGGCCGGCCTTCTCACCCTTCGCGAACGCGCAGCGGCCAAGCGACAACGACGTGTGCCGTCTAACGAGTTGTAGCTGACGGCGCGGCTGTTGTGCGGAAGCATTGCAGTTAGGCGCCTTCACCTTCACGTTTGCTCATTCATTGCTGCGCCTTCAGGTTGGACCGCCGCAGCTAAACTCCAGGCGTTAGACGGGCGCAGTCTCCGCGGTCGTCATCATTTCCAGGAGGGTACGATTGTGGTGAAGCGTTGTCGCCGGTTCGCACTCGCTGCGCTGTTCATTCCTTTCGGCAGCTTATTGGCACAAACCCCGCAGGATTCGCTCGAAGCTCTGATCCGGGGCCTCGATAGGGCCGAGGCCGAGGGACTGCTGCATCGCGACTCAACCGCGCTACGACGACTCTGGGCGCGTGATTTCACCGTCAACAATCCCCGCAATACCGTCACGCGAGGGAGCGACGACGTCGTTGCTCTCATCCGTAATGGGACAATCGACTATTCATCCTTCGTGCGCGAGATCGAGACGATTTTGTTCCATGGCAACACGGTGATTGTAATGGGTTCCGAGACCATCATGCCCGTCAACAAAGCTCCTTTTGCACGGCAAACGGTCCGCCGGCGCTTTACGCACATCTGGATGAAACGCATTGGAGAATGGCGACTGACCGCACGGCATGCCAACGTGGTCTGTCCTAGCTAAACAGCCCGCGAATCAGGAACCTCCCATGGCAGAGACCAAGACAAAACGCACGAGCGCGAGCGTCGATGCGTACCTCGCGTCCAGAGCCAGTCCCGAGCAGCTGGCGGACTGCAA
>JANNJV010000232.1:0-3310 GCA_031395945.1 Gemmatimonadota bacterium
AGCTGGGAGGGCGACGCGCGGTCCATGATGCGCGCCAACCTCTGGCTCCGGACGGCGAGCCGCGTGCTGGTGCGTGTCGCGCGGTTTCGGGCCATCGAGTTCTATGAGCTGGAGCAGCGCGCGAAGAAAATCCGCTGGGACGATTTCCTCACGCCAGACCGCGGCGTCACCTTTCGCGTCACCGCCCGAAAATCGAAGCTGTATCACTCTGACGCCATCGCGGAACGCCTGATCAAGGCCACGCGACGTCCCGCCGCAGAAGACGGACAGCTGTTCGTGGTGCGTGTCTTCCGCGACGAATTCACCATCAGCGTAGACACGTCCGGCGAACTCCTCCACATGCGGGGCTACCGACAAGCGGTGGGCAAGGCTCCGTTGCGCGAGACACTGGCGGCAGCGCTGCTTTTGTCGGCCGGATGGGGCGGCGGCATGCCGCTGCTCGATCCACTGTGCGGCTCGGGCACGATCCCCATTGAAGGTGCGTTGCTGGCGCGGCGTATCGCACCCGGCATCAGCCGTCGCTTCGCTTTCATGGATTGGCCAAGCCACTACGAACCGGCGTGGCGATCGCTCAAAACCGATGCGGCGAACGGCGTGTTGGCGAGCTCGCCTGTCGCCATCATGGGGTCGGATCGCGATGCCGGCGCAATCGAGGCGGCATCGGCGAACGCCGAGCGAGCCGGCGTTGCGCGAGATTTGACGCTCTCGGTGAGCGCCGTTTCGGCGGTCGCGCCGAGCGAAGCCAAAGGGTTGGTTGCCACCAATCCTCCGTACGGAAAGCGTGTTGGCGACGAGCGCGACGTCCGGGATCTGTACGCCCAGTTTGGCAACGTTCTGCGATCGAAGTTCGCGGGCTGGCGAGTGGCCCTGTACTCCCCCGACCCCAAGCTCACGAAACAGATCGCCTTGCCATTAAGCGAAGCGCTGCGAACGACTAACGGCGGAATTCGCGTAGCGGCACTGCTGGGAAACGTCCCGGACTGAGGCAGCGGTCGCAAGGGCGCAGGTGCACGTCTTTTGCGCTACCTCGTGTTGCAGTCAGGCCGGCTCCGTTTCGTGCCCCAAGCCAATGCCCGAGTTCGGCATTGTTCTTGAACTAGCTCATCCACAACGCGCGCGGCGTAGCCGCATTTCCGTGCGCTGCAAACACATATCAAGGCCGCGCCTTGGGCAATTCGCCCGGGGCGTGACCACTTGTCATCTCCACTCGAGAGGATCTGACCGTGGGCGTCAGCGATAGTCCCGACATCGAGCAAGAGTCTCCGACCGGCCGAGGTTCAGGCCAAAGCAATGGCGGCAAGCGCAATGGTCGAGGGCGGAAGCGCCGCACCACGAGCGACGTGGAGGCGGCTGTCACCACCGATGTGGAGTTGAGCGGCGACGGCGAGCGCGAACAGGCCAGCCGCAACGGCAGGAATCGCACGCTGCGAAAGTTGCTGCAAGGACTCCGCGCGCTGGACAGTGGCGACTTCCGCGCGCGCCTCGCGCCGCACGGCGATCCGCTGATGCAGGAAGTCGTGGACGTCTTCAACAGCGTTGCCATCAAGCACGAGTTGCTGGCGGAAGAGCTGCGACGGGTGAGCTTCTCCGTGGGCCGCGAGGGCAACATGCGCGATCGCGTGCAGTTCGCCGCGCCGGGCTCGTGGAATGTCTCCGTCGAGGCCGTGAACAGCATGATCACGGATCTCGTCCAGCCCACCACCGAAGTATCGCGCGTGATCAAGGCGGTAGCGGAAGGGGACCTCTCGCAGAAGGTCGAGCTGGAGATCGACGGAAAGACGGTGCAAGGCGAGTTCTTCCGCATCGGATCGACCGTGAATCGGATGGTGGACCAGTTGCGCGCCTTCTCCAACGAAGTGACGCGTGTCGCCAAGGAGGTGGGCACGGAGGGCGTGCTCGGGGGCCAGGCGAACGTGCCGGGTGTCGCGGGCACGTGGAAGGATCTCACCGACAATGTGAACGGACTGGCGAACAACCTCACGAGCCAGGTGCGTAACATCGCGCTCGTGACCACGGCGGTCGCGAACGGCGATCTCTCGCAGAAAATCACGGTCGAAGCCAAGGGCGAGGTCCTCGAGCTCAAGGACACGATCAACGGCATGGTGGACCAGCTGTCCACGTTTGCCGCGGAAGTCACGCGCATGGCGCGCGAAGTGGGAACCGAAGGCGTTCTGGGCGGGCAGGCGAACGTGCCAGGCGTCGCCGGCACGTGGAAGGATTTGACGGACAACGTGAACTCGATGGCGTCGAACCTGACGAACCAGGTGCGCAACGTGGCGCTGGTCACCACGGCGGTTGCGAACGGCGACCTCTCGCAGAAGATCACGGTGGAAGTCAAAGGCGAGATGCTGGACCTCAAGAACACCATCAACGACATGGTGGACCGCCTGCGCGTCTTCGGCGACGAAGTGACGCGTATGGCGAAGGAAGTGGGAACCGAAGGCATCCTCGGTGGTCAGGCGGTCGTGCCGGGCGTGGCGGGCACCTGGAAGGCGCTCACCGACAACGTGAACGGTCTGGCGAACAACCTGACGAACCAGGTGCGCAACATCGCCGATGTGACGACCGCGGTGGCGAAAGGCGATCTCTCGCGCAAGATCACGGTCGAAGCCAAGGGCGAAGTACTGGCGTTGAAGAACACCATCAACACGATGGTGGACCAGCTGAATGCGTTCGCGTCCGAAGTGTCGCGCGTGGCGCGCGAGGTGGGCACCGAAGGCAAGCTGGGTGGTCAGGCGCGCGTCGAAGGCGTACTCGGCACGTGGCGCGACCTCACCGAGAACGTGAATGGCATGGCCGCGAACCTCACCGTGCAGCTGCGCGACGTGAGTGGCGTAGCGAGCGCGATCGCCAACGGCGACCTCACCCGCAAGATCACGGTGGAGGCCAAGGGCGAGATTCTTCAGGTCAAGGAAGTCATCAACAAGATGGTGGAGCAGCTCAACGCGTTCGCGGGCGAAGTCATTCGCGTGGCACGCGAAGTGGGAACGGAAGGCGTACTTGGCGGCCAGGCCAACGTGCCAGGCGTCGCCGGCACCTGGAAGAACCTGACCGACAACGTGAACCTGATGGCCAACAACCTGACGGGTCAGGTGCGAAACATCGCCGATGTGACGACGGCCGTGGCGAAAGGCGATCTCACGAAGAAGATCACGGTGGAAGCGAAGGGCGAGGTGCTGGCGCTGAAAAACACCGTGAACACGATGGTGGATCAGCTGTCGGCGTTCGCGGCGGAGGTGACGCGTGTCGCGCGCGAAGTGGGCACCGAAGGCATCCTGGGCGGCCAGGCGAGCGTCCAGGGCGTCAGCGG
>JANNJV010000236.1:0-8899 GCA_031395945.1 Gemmatimonadota bacterium
CGGTCATCGCGACGTCGCCGCGCAGAGGCACTCCGGTAAGCGCACTCACGATCGCCGCCGCAATCGCGATGCCCGCGGACGGGCCATCTTTCGGCGTCGCGCCTGTAGGGATGTGCACGTGCAAGTCGCGGGTCTTGTGAAAGTCGCGTTCCAGCCGCAGCGCGTCGGCGCGCGAACGCGCGTAGCTCAGTGCTGCGCTCGCGGATTCCTTCATGACTTCGCCGAGGGTGCCCGTGAGCTGCAGACGTCCGCGGCCTGGAACGGTGCTCACCTCGATCTCCAGCACCTCACCCCCCGCGCTCGTATAGGCCAGCCCGTTCGCGACGCCCACGCGATCCTCGAGCACGAGGTCCGCCGGATCGTACGGCGCGGTCCCGAGCAGGTCCTTCAGGTCCGCCGCGCGAACGACGTCCGTCGAGCCCGCACCCTCCACCGTTCGGCGGGCCAGTTTGCGGGCAACGCGCGCGATGCGGCGCTCCAGGTCGCGCACGCCGGCTTCGCGCGTATAACCATGAATGATCGTCGGCAGCACGTCCGCGTCCCACGTGACCGAAGCGGGCGCGATACCGTGCGCTTTCAATTGGCGCGGGATGAGGAACTGCCGCGCGATGGCGAACTTTTCCTGATCCAGGTAGCCCGACAGTCGGATGATCTCGAGCCGGTCGCGGAGCGGCTCGGGAATCTGGGGCAGGTAATTCGCGGTGGTCACGAAGAGTACTTGCGACAGGTCATAGTCCACCTCGAGGTAGTGGTCCGCGAACGCGTGATGCTGCTCCGGGTCCAGCACCTCGAGCAGCGCGCTCGCGGGATCGCCGCGATGGTCGTTGCCCATCTTGTCGATTTCGTCCAGGAGCATTACCGGATTGACCACCTCGGCGCGCCGCATGGCCTGCATGACTCTGCCTGGCATCGACCCGATATACGTGCGGCGATGCCCTCGGATCTCAGCTTCGTCGCGCACGCCGCCCAACGACATCCGGACGAACTTGCGTCCCAGCGCGCGGGCAATCGAGCGGCCCAGCGAGGTCTTGCCCACCCCGGGGGGCCCGACCAGGCAGAGGATCGGCCCCTCGAGTTTGCCCGCCAGCGCCAGCGCGCCGATATGGTCGAGCAGCCGGTCCTTCACTTCCTCCAGGCCGTAGTGATCTTCGTCCAGGATGCGCCGGGCGTGCGCGACGTCGAGCACGTCATCGGTGCGTTCCGTCCACGGCAGGCCGAGGATCCAATCGACAAAGTTGCGTGAAACAGTGTGCTCGGGATGGAGCGGCGACGTCCGCCGCAACTTTCGAATCTCGCGCAGCACTCGTGACTTCACGGAGTCGGGAAGCGACCGTTTCTCAACCTGCACCTCGAGATCGGCAAGATCGTCGTCCTCGTTGCCCAGCTCGCGGTGGATGGCCTTGAGCTGTTCCTGGAGGTAGAACTCGCGCTGGTTCTGAAACAGCGAGCCCCGAACGTCGTCGTCGATCTTGCGTTCCAGCCGGAGCAACTCGTTTTCGCCCTGCAGCACCTCACCAAGTAACCGGAGCAGCGGCTCGTGGGGCTCGGCCTCCAGCAGCCGTTGCCTGGTCTCCTGACGCACAGCCAGGTGGGCGGCGATCCCGTAGGCCTGCCGATCGATCCCGTCAGCGCCCTGGATGATCGTCACCACTTCCGTGGGAATGCGTCGCTGCAACACCACGTACTCTTCGAAGGCTGCAATGACGCTGCGCGCCAGCGCATGGATTTCCGCGCTCTCCGGGGGCGGCGCAGGTGACGCGGCGGTCACCACGGCGCTGAGGTGCGTGCTCTGCGACACGTACCGCGTCACGCGCACCCGCTCCATGCCTTCCAGCAGGACGCGGCTGGCTCCGTTGCCCAGCGGCGCCAGCTGGGTAATGCGCGCCACGACACCCACGCGATGCAGATGCGACGCAGCGGGCTCCTGGACCTCGCTGTCGCGCTGCGATACCAGCAACAATCGTCCATCGCCGGCGGCTGCGGCGCTCACCGAGGCCAGCGATCCTGGCCGCCCGACGACCAGCGGCATCACGACGTGCGGGAAGAACACGACGTCGCGTAAAGGAAGAACCGGGAGACGCTCCGCGCCCCCCGGCTCCGACAAAGTCTTACCCATTGATGATTGCCCTATGCAGTAGCGTGCCCCGCAATGCCATTCGCCACACTCAGTGTAGGTCCACGCACTATGCTTCTTTCTTTTTCCGCTGCGGCGAGATCTCGAGTAGCGGCGGCGTGCCCGGATTCAGCACCGAGGCCTCGGTTACTTTCACCTCGACCACGTCTTCGCGCGTTGGGAGATCGAACATCACGTCCGTGAGGATCTCCTCGACGATGGCGCGCAGGCCGCGAGCGCCGGTACCGCGCTTCAGCGCCTTCTGCGCGACGGCGCGAAGCGCTGCTTCATCGAACGTCAGCTGAACTTCCTCGAGCTCGAAGAGCTTCTTGTACTGCTTCGTGAGCGCGTTCTTGGGCTCCTTGAGGATGCGCACCAGACTGCCCTCGTCCAGGGCTTCGAGCGCGACCACCACCGGCAGCCGTCCCACCAGCTCGGGGATCAGCCCGTACCGGAGCAAGTCGTCCGGCTCGACTTCGCCGAACGGATTCTTCTTGCGCTCGCCCGTCTTGTCGTCCGCGAGATCCGCGAAGCCGATCTGACGCCGGCCCGTTCGCGCCTCGATGATCTTTTCCAGGCCATCAAACGCGCCGCCGCAGATGAACAGGATGTCCTTCGTGTTGATCTGGATGTACTCCTGCTGCGGGTGCTTGCGGCCACCCTGTGGCGGAACCGAGGCTACCGTGCCCTCAAGAATCTTGAGCAGGGCCTGCTGCACGCCCTCACCGGAGACGTCACGCGTGATGCTTGGATTCTCCGACTTTCGCGCAATCTTATCGATCTCGTCGATGTAAACGATGCCACGCTCGCATTCGGCGACATTGAAGTCACCAGCCTGCAGCAGGCGAACCAGGATGTTCTCGACGTCTTCACCGACATAGCCGGCTTCGGTGAGGGTCGTGGCATCGGCGATCGTGAAGGGAACGTCCAGAATGCGGGCGAGGGTCTGCGCCAACAGTGTCTTGCCGACACCGGTTGGCCCGATCAGCATGATGTTCGACTTGTCCAGCTCGACGTCATCCTGGACCGACGCCGAATTGATGCGCTTGTAGTGGTTGTAGACGGCCACCGACAGCGCCTTTTTCGCCTTCTCCTGCCCGATCACGTACTGGTCCAGCACATCCTTGATTTCAGGCGGCGTCGGGACCTGCGTGATCGCCTCGGCTACCTCGCGCTCTTCGTCCTCGGCGAGGATCTCGTTGCAGAGCGCGATGCACTCGTTGCAGATGTAGACGGACGGCCCGGAAATGAATTTCCGGACCGAGTCCTTCGACTTTCCGCAGAACGAGCAGCGCAGGTGTTTGTCGTGGGACATGGCAGGGGTCTACAGATGACGCCGCCTGGGGTGGCTGCGGGTGCCCGGCATGGCCGGACGCTTGCCCACGCGCCGCGAGAGGCTATGTGCAATTAAGAGCCACTCGCACGAGCGGTCAAGCAACAAATATGACCTAGAATGACGACCCACCCCCGTGAAGGTTTTCACGGGCCGATTAAGTCATCCGCGGCGGGTGCCGGATCGCCCTGCCCGCCACCTGGCGCGCCGGTCAGGCCGAGCGGTTTTCCGCCTGCGCCTTGATGACTTGCTCGCTCACGATCTCGCCGCGGCTACTAATGACCGTATCGATGATGCCGTATTCCTTGGCCTCATCGGCGGACATGAACCGGTCACGATCGGTGTCCTTCTCGATGCGTTCGATGGGCTGCCCGGTGTGCTTGGCCATCAGCTCGTTGAGCTTCGACCGGAGGTAGAGAATCTCGCGCGCCTGAATCTCGATCTCGGACGCCGAGCCGCCACCGCCGCTCTGCGACGGCTGGTGGATCATGATGCGCGAATGCGGAAGTGTGAAGCGCTTGCCCTTGCGGCCCGCCGACAAGAGGAACGCGCCCATGCTCGCCGCCAACCCCATGCAGATCGTGTTCACCGGCGACTTCAGATACTGAATGGTGTCGTAGATCGCGAGGCCGGAGGAGACGCTGCCGCCAGGCGAGTTGATGTACAGATAGATGTCCCGGTCCGGATTGTCCGCCTCGAGAAACAGCAGCTGCGCGATGATGATGTTCGAGACGTCGTCGTTGACCGGCGTGCCCAGGAAGATGATCCGGTCCATGAGCAGGCGTGAAAAAATGTCGTAGCTGCGTTCGCCGCGGCTCGACCGCTCGATGACGTAAGGCGGGTAGATGGTAGCCATGTTATTCAACGGTATTCCTCTCCAGTAGCCACTTGAACACTTTTTCTTCCGTGATCGCTCGCTCGATCTCCTGCAGTCGCCCCGCCTTCTGCAGCGAGGCGTAGACCTGTCCGGGATCGGCGTTGCGCTTCTGCGCCACTTCGGCGACGCGCTCATCGATATCCGCCTCTGATGCCTTGAGGCTCTCGCGCTCCGCGATGGTGTCGATGATGAGGTCGCGACGTACTTGGCGTTCGGCGACGGTGCGGAACTCCTCGCTGAAACGCTCGCGCTCCTCCTCCGGGATTTGATAGGCCTTCATGTAGCTGTCGATGAGCTGGGTCACCCAGCTGGGCGGGATATCAAACGCGTTCGCCTGGACGATCTGGTCGATGATCTGTTGGCGAACCCCGGCGTCCGCGTCGCGCTCCGCGTGGGACTCGAGATCCTTCCGTACGGCAGTGGTGAGCGCGTCGAGCGACACGAAATCGCCCACCTCGCGCGAGAACGCATCGTCGAGATCCGGCAGCGACTTGCGTTTCACATCCTGAAGTGTGACGCGCACTGGCTTGCTCTTGCCGCGCTCCGCTTCATCGGGGAAATCATCAGGCCAACGCACCGCTTGCTCCACCGTTTCACCTGGTGTCAGCTTCATGATCAATTCTTCAATTCCGGGGATGGCCTGGCCGCCACCCAAGACAAGTCGGTACTCCTTGCCCTCTGGTAACGTGCCGTTCCCATCCGCGGTGGACAGCAAAACGGTCACCATGTCGCCGGGGGCTGGATGCTCCGTGACGGGGGCCCAGTTTGCGCGCTGATCGCGCATCTGTTCCAGCTGTTCCCGGACGTTGTCCTCCGTGACAGTCGATGCGGGACGCGTGACCTTGAACCCCTGGGTGCGCGCGAGCGCCATCTCCGGTCGCACTTCCACATGCAACTGGAACACGAGCGGCTTGCCTTCGTCGAATCGGACGTCGTGCAGGTGTGGCTGCGACGCGACCTTGAGATGCTCACGTTCGACGACTTCCTGATACGCTTCCTGAAGGAGCGACTCCAATGTCTGCTGGCGGATCGCATCCTTGAACCGTTTCCGGACCAACGCCGCTGGCGCCTTGCCAGGTCGAAACCCGGGCAGCCGAACCGACGTGGCGTACCGGCGCGCCGTGCGCTCCTCGGCTTCCTGGACGACATCCAAGGGCACGGAAACCTCGAGAAGCCGTTCGACGCCCTCGTTCTTTTTGGTCTTGATCTCGATTTGCATCGTCACAGGAAACCTAATCGTCGTGAAAGGGCCTTGCCGCATGCCGCGAAGGTGCTTGTGCCACGCGCGGTTGCGGGTCATCATGCGCCAATCGCTGGCTCCGTCCAATTTTCAGCGCGAGGATGGTCCTTTCATGAAAGCGGGTCGTGGTGCGGTGATCGCTGCGATTGTGTTGCTCGCGGGCGCCTGCTACCGCCAGGTCGTGCAAACCGGCCGTACGCCGTCGTCAACGGTCATCGACAATCCCTGGACCCACACGTTTCTGTGGGGCATTGTTCCAGCCAAACCGATCGATGTCACGGCGCAATGTCGGTCGGGCATCGCGACCGTGGTGACCGAGCAGAGCTTTTGGAACGGCCTCGCCACTGTCCTGACGCTCGGAATCTGGGGCCCGCGACACGTGACGATCACCTGTGCCACGGGCTCTGCGCTCGGCCGCGGCGCGCTCGAGGTCTTTGCGCTCGACGAATCGCCAGAGGCGCGAAGTGACGCCCTCGCACGCGCCATGGAAGCCTCAGCCCGCACCGCTGCGGTAGTTGTGCTGCGATTCTAAGCCACCTTCGCTGACATCATTCCCATGCGTCGAAACCTTCTGATGGTCGTCGGGGCCGTGCTACTCGTGGGGTGCTACAGAATCACTGTGACGTACGGTCCTCAGCCGGTGGCTCCGGCAGCGACGGTGGTTGAATACCCGTGGCAGCACTCGTGGGTCTTCGGGCTCGTTCCGCCGGCGGAGATCAATGTGAAGGATCGTTGCCCGAACAGCGTGGCCAAGGTCGAGACGAAAGTGAGCTTCCTGAACGGCCTGGCATCGGCGCTCGTGGGCGTTGCCGTCGGTGAGTTAACCCGGAGTCAGACCAACGACTCGAGAGCCGTCCTCGGTGGGTTGGCGGCCGGCATCTGGCAGCCGCTGTCCGCCAGGGTGACTTGCGCGCCGCGCTGACACGGGCGCCGCGATGGTGCGCTCATAGACCAAGGCGGACGGAGCTGTGCCTCGTCCGCCTTGGTGCTGATGCGGGAGCCGGGACTCGAACCCGGAAGCCTTGCGGCACTGGATCCTAAGTCCAGCGCGTCTGCCAAATTCCGCCACTCCCGCCGTTGGGCCGAAAAACGTTGGGCTCTGAGCCCTTGAGCTATGCGCTCAAGGCCCAGAGCCCAAAGCGCACAGCGTGAATTCTACCGAATGGCTAGCGTCACTGCCTTGGTGCTGCCGCTGCCGCCAGCGGCCGAATCCCAGACGAGCAGCGTCAGGACGTCGCCACGCTTGAGCGTGTTGACCACCTGTTCCAGATCGGCCGCGCTGCGGATGTCCTTCCGGACGGGGTGAAGGGTGCGCAGGATGATGTCGCGGTTCGCGAAAAGTTCCTGATACGCGGGCCCGCGCGCCGAGACCTCGGTCACGAGCAACCCGTGCTGATATGCATCGGCCACACGCCGCGCGGTAATGAACTCCGGTGGCACCGCGGCCACACTGATACCGAGACGTTCGTTGCTTCGCTCGCCGGTCCGCGCGGGTTCAACGCCCGCGCGTTCCGCGGACGCAACCTGCTCGTCCGGCTGGCGTGGCGGTTCGGCGAGACGGACCTTGAACGTCTTTTTCTGGCCGAAACGCATCGCCTCGATCTCGACGACCTCGCCCGGCTTGAAGCCACGAATGACGCGCTGCAGCTCGGAGATGCGGTTGACCCGTTGCCCAGCGGCGGCGACGATGATGTCGCCCACTTCCACGCCCGCGCGCGCCGACGGACTTTCCGACTCCGACGGATCGAACGCCTGGATCTTCACGCCGCGAATCTCGCTCAGCCCAGCGGCGCGCGCGTCCGACGGGTCGACCTCGTCGATGCTCACACCCAGGACCGCGCGTCGAACCCGGCCGAACTGGACGAGATCATCCATCACCTGCTTTGCCAGGGTGATGGGAATGGCGAAGCCGTAGCCAGCGCTGAAGCCGGTACTGCTGGCGATCGCGCTGTTGATTCCGATGACTTCACCGCGAATGTTCACCAGCGGCCCGCCGGAATTCCCCGGATTGATGGCGGCGTCGGTCTGGATGTAGTCCTGGATCGCGTAGCGCGTGTTGAGCAGTGTACCGAGGCTTCGTCCCTTGGCGCTGACGATGCCGGCGGTCACGGTGAAGTCCAATCCGAGCGGATTGCCGATGGCTACGACCCACTGGCCGATCCGCGTATTGCGGTCGTCGCCCATCGCCGCGATCGGCAGGTCCGTTGCGTCCACCTTGATGACAGCGACGTCCGTCGTCGGATCGCGGCCGATCACCTTTGCTTCGAATCTCCGGTTGTCCAACATGGTGACGGTAACGCGATCCGCGTTCGCCACGACGTGGTTGTTGGTGAGGATGTAGCCGTCCTTGGTGACGATGAACCCTGATCCGGTGCCACCGGTGCGCGGTTGCTGATCCTCGAACTGGCGGAAGAACTCGTCCATGCCGGGTGGCACGTTGCGCCGCTGCGGCGCGCGGCGCGCCTCGAGTTGCTCGGCCGTAATGGATACCACGGCAGGCGTCACGTGCTCGGCGATGGCTTCGAACGCCTGTCCGGTTTCCTCGAGCGGTTTGACTTCCTGCGCCGTTGGTTTTGGCGCCGGCGTCGTCTTGGTCTGCGCCCAGCTGATTCGAGTCAGGTCAAAGCCGCTCGCGAAGACCAATCCACAGGCGAACGCGACGAAAATGGCGGCAAAGAGCTGCACACGTGCGAGTCTATTCATGTAAGTCCTACTCCTTTGTCTCTGTCCTAAGTAATACTCCGGCGGCCGCACCTATGTTGCGGCCGCCGGAGGTATGACACATCGCCTGCTCGCGTCGGTTTACTTCTTTGTTTCGTCCACGATCTCGTAGTCGGCTTCTACCACGTCTTCCGGCTTGCCGCCCGCGGCGCCCGGATCTCCGCTCGGTGCGCCACCTGCCTGGCCGGCACCGCCTTCGGCGCCAGGCTGACCGGTCGACTGGTTCTGCGCGTAGAACGACTGTCCCGCCTCGGCGAACGTCTTCGACAGTTCCTCCTGGGCGGATTTGATCTCGTTCATGTCGTCACCGCGCAGTGCCTTGCGTGCGCGCTCCACTGAGCTCTCGAGCTTGGTCTTCAGCTCCGCGGGCAGACGGTCACCCCATTCCTTGGCGCTCTTGTCCACTTCATATGTCATGGAATCGAGCCGGTTGCGCGCGTCGATCTCCTCGCGCTTGCGCTTGTCCTCGCCGGCGTTCTTGTCCGCTTCCTTGACCATGCGGTCGATGTCGGAGTCCGAGAGGCCGCTCGATGCTTCGATACGGATCTTCTGTTCCTTGCCGGTAGCCTTGTCCTTCGCGGACACGTGCAGAATGCCGTTCGCGTCGATGTCGAA
>JANNJV010000239.1:0-1696 GCA_031395945.1 Gemmatimonadota bacterium
CGGCGACAGCGATCGCGCCCGCGCCGATGAAGCGCACCTGCGTGCGCCAGATGGTGAGCGTGTGCTGCGCCAGCTCGACGCCGGCGGCCGCCGGCTGCATCGACGTAAGAATCGGGAGCGCGATCACCCACGAGATGATCAGGCCAACGAGCATCGCCATGCCGACCGAAAGTCCCACGAGATGTCCCGCGCCAAGGAGCGCCAGCGACCAGGCGACGTTGTATCCGCTGGACGCCATGGCGCCGACGCGGAAAAATCCAGCGACTTCGGCGGAAGCGAATCGCGTCGCTGTGACGATGGCGAGCCCCGCGGACGCGACTGTTCCGAGCATCACGGCGGTGAGTCCTTCGCGCGCTTCGCCGGTGTCGCTGATTGTTTCCCCGCGCGTGGCCGATCCCACCTTGAGCACTTCAGCCGCTGCAACGCCTTCGGGGTAGGGCAGGTCCGAGTTGGTGACCAGCGCACGCCGCAGCGGAATGGTGAACAGTACGCCGAGTATGCCGCCCGCGAGGCAGACCAGGAACGACTGCCAGAAGGGGAATCCCGTCCACCAGCCGACGATGACGAGTCCGGGGAGAACGAAGATGATCGCCGAGAGCGTCCCGGCCGCGGAGGCCACCGTCTGGACGATGTTGTTCTCGAGGATGGACGAGTTCTTCACCGCGCTCAGGATGGCCATCGAGATCACCGCCGCGGGGATCGACGAGGCGAAGGTGAGCCCGACCTTGAGGCCGAGGTAAACGTTGGCGGCGGTGAAGACGAACGTGAGGAGGACGCCGAGGACCAGGCCGCGGATGGTGAGTTCTTTGGGTTGCATGAGACCCAATGTTACGCGCCACTTGCCTGGGCCGCGATTCGCCGCCTTCCTCCTAGCGAGGCGAGTCGCCCGCCACTCACCGCGGGGCCAGTCACGCCTGACGCGTGTATCGGCGACACACAACCGTCGTCGAACGGGGACAGTCACCCGCCGCTCACGATCCTTCGTGTCGCCGAAGTGCAAGCCGCAAAAGCACATGACCCCTCTGCGGCCCGTGGCGCGCGCTTCGCCAGTACAGCGCTGCGAAACCCTCGGAGCAACGACGTGCGTCCACTTGTGGTGCTTCTCCTGATAGCCGCGGCTCTCAGCTCCGTGTCGGCTCAGGTGGATTCGCGAGTCAAAGTCGGCGCTCGAGTCAGAGTCCTGCGCCCCGACGCGCAGATATTGGGAAGTATCTCCGAGGTGCGTGGTGACACGATCCTGGTCGACCGCGGTGACCCAGCGGCAGCGACGCCCGTGTCGCTGCGAGACGTCTCCGAACTCTCCGTGTATGTGCAGGGCAAGAGCGCGAAGACGACCGCGATCGTGTTTGGTACGATCGGCCTGCTCTCCGGCACCGCGCTGACAGTCGGCTGGTGCATGCGGCACCGCGACGAGTGTCTGCGTTACGAGACGGTCGACACGGACCCGTATGACGACGAGGTGCCGATGTCGGCCTTCGCCACGGTCTCACTCGGCTTTGGCGCGCTCGGCTTGATGCTCGGCCAGTCGCTGGCGCCGCGGCATTGGGAGATCGTGGATGTCCCCGTTCGCATCGGACTGGCGCCCACACCGCGAGGGGTAGTGGCATACGTCTCGATTCCAGCGCCGCGATTCCTGCGCATCACCCGCTAGTCGCGATCCCATGGTTGATCCTTGGACCCTTTGTCGTGAATGCCT
>JANNJV010000262.1:0-2222 GCA_031395945.1 Gemmatimonadota bacterium
CGATGTTGTGTCCGAAGAACTCCTTCGGCGAGGTGATCCGCCCCTGCGCCTGGAGCGCGCTGGCGACGAACAGGAGTGGAAGGACGAGCGCGCGCCACGCGCGAGACTGGCGATGCCGCATAAAACTCCTGTGGTTGGTTAAACCCGTGTCAAAACCCTCGGCCCATCTTCGGTAATGGCGACCGTATGCTCAAAGTGCGCGGAACGCGATCCGTCCGCCGTCACGATGGTCCAGCGGTCCGGTAGAGTACGCGTGGCGGGGCCACCGACGTTGACCATGGGCTCGATGGCCAGGGTCAGCCCTGGTACCAACTTTTCGCGCCGCTTGGGCTTTCCGTAGTTCGGCACCTGTGGCTCCTCGTGGAACTCCACGCCAATGCCGTGGCCCACCAGGTCGCGGACGACGCTGAACCCGGCCTTTTCCACCACGGCCTGGACCGCGGCGCCGATGTCGCCGATGTGGTTTCCTACAGTAGCGGCCGCAATGCCGGCAGCGAGGGCCTCCGCCGTGACGTCCAGCAGCCGCCGTGTCGTGTCGTCGATGGTGCCCACGGGCACCGTCGACGCGGAGTCCGTGAAGTACCCCTTGTAACCCACGCCAACGTCGATCGAGATCACGTCTCCGTCGCGCAACGTCCGCTTCCGGGACGGGATCCCATGGACGATCTCGTCATTGATGGACGTGCAGATGCTCCCCGGAAAGCCGTAAAGGCCCTTGAACGCCGGTACGGCGCCCTCGTGGCCCCGAATGAAGGACTCTGCCACGGCATCGAGATCTGCCGTGGTGACGCCCGGGCGAACCGCTTCCTTGAGCCTCTGAATGGTCTGGCCCAGGATCTTTCCACCCTGCGCCATCAGGTCCACTTCGCGGCTGGACTTGAGCTGGATCACGGAAGTGGCCGTTGTACTCAGCGGCCCAGCGCTTTGAGCGCGCGCGAAGTGACGTCGTCGACCGTGCCCGCGGCCCTGACCGTCGCGACTCGAGTGCCATTCTTCTTGTACCAGTCGAAGACCGGGGCGGTTTGGGCGTCGTACACAGCCAAGCGGTTGAGGATGGCTTCCGGCTCATCGTCCTTGCGACGCACCAGCTTGCCGCCGCACTTGTCGCAGACGTCGCCCGGCTGGCGCCCGGTGTAGGGGGTCTGACATTTCTCACAGACCGTGCGGCCGCTGAGGCGTTCCACAATCGCGTCGCTCTCGATCTCGAAGCCCAGCACGGCGTCGATGCGCCGGTTCAGGGATTTCAGCACGCGCTCCATGCCCTCTGCCTGCGGCACGGTACGAACCACGCCGTCGAGGATGACACCCCGAGCGTATTCCGGCCGACGCAGCGTCTCGCCGACGATGCCGAGGATGACGTCATCGGGGACCAGGTCTCCACGGTCCATGAACTCCTTGGCCTTCCTGCCCAGCGGCGTGCCCTCGCGCACGGCGGTGCGCAGAACGTCCCCGGTGGCCAGCGTCGGAACGCCAAGCGCTTCAGAAAGCTTGGGGGCCTGTGTGCCCTTGCCGGCGCCGGGCTTGCCGAAGAGGAGGATGTTCATAGGGCGCGAACAGCGGGAATGGGGAATCGGGACAGGGAAGAGGGACACTGAAACGGCGGGAGACGGAGTGTCCCTCTTCCCTGGTCCCCGTTCCCGCTTCCCGCCTTTCTAGAAGCCGCCCGTTGGCTGCCGCCCTCTGAACTTGATCCGGCCTTTCTTCATGAACCCGTCGTACTTCCGGAGCAGGAGGTGTTGCTGCATCTGCTGCAGCGTATCCAATGCAACGCCCACGACGATCAGCAGTGATGTGCCGCCGAACGTGAAGGGAACGTTGATGAGGCCCGTGAGCCAGATGGGCAACAGCGCAATGGCTGTCAAGAAGATCGCGCCCGGGAGCGTCACTTTGGTGACAATCTCGTCGATGTACTCCGCCGTCTTGGCACCCGGCTTCACGCCCGGAATGAACCCGCCCTGCTTCTTCAGGTTCTCCGCGATGTCCACCGGATTGAAAATGATGGACGTGTAGAAGTACGTGAAGAACATGATGAGGATCGCTTGCAGCACATAGAACAGCGTCGTACCGGGATTGAGGTACTCCGCGATCTGGACGAACTGTCCGCCCCAGAACTGCGCGAGTGCGCCCGGCACGACGATGACCGACTGCGCGAAGACGATCGGCATGACGCCGGCCGAGTTGATGCGCAGCGGAATGAAACTGCGCGACGCCTCGCGCATCCG
>JANNJV010000267.1:0-4470 GCA_031395945.1 Gemmatimonadota bacterium
CATTCGCGGGCCGGCGTCCGCGATGCACGGCAATGCCGCTGGCGGCGTGATTCAGCTCGAGACTGACGGCCCCGCCGAACTCGGTCACGACGACGGCCGCGGGTCGTTCCAGGCGGAGTACGGCGAGCACGGCTTGCTGCGCTCGCAGCTCGGACTCGTCGCTCGCACGAACGTGACCGAGTACGCCGTCACCGCCTCGCGTCTGACATTCGACGGATATCGCGCCTGGAATGATGCGCGCAACGATCGCATCAACGTGCGCATCAGCAACGATCTGAATGACAAGCGGTTGGGCGTGACCGCGAACTGGGTGGACTACGACGCGCAGAATCCCGGCGGCCTGTCGAGCGCGCTGCTGGCCACCAATCGCCGCCAGGCGTTCGCGAACAACGTGCGATTCCAGACGGGCGAGCGGGGCACGCAGGGACAGCTCGGCGTCACTTGGCGCCAACCCGTTTCGGGCATCGACCTTCAGGTTTCCGCGCACGGCCTCAAGCGCAGCGTGGACAACCCCATCCCGCAGCGCATCGTGGTCATTGGCAGATCCGCCGGTGGCGCGCGAGTGGCGCTGTCTCGGGAACTGATGTTGGCCGCGCGATCGCTCCGCGTATCCGCCGGTTCGGAGATCCAGCTTCAGCGCGACGATCGTCGCAACTTCGTCAACCTCGACGGCGTGCGCGGCGCCGACACGCTGAATCAGCTGGAGCGCGTGACCAACACCGCGGCGTTCGCGCAAGCGCATCTGACACTATTGCCCAGGGCGGCGGTCATGCTCGGCGCGCGGTACGATCGCATAAAGTTCGCGGCTGACGACCGCCTCATCGGCACTGGGAACGCGGACGACTCGGGCGAGCGCGCCATGAGCGCGGTCAGCCCGTCGATTGGAATGAGCATCAATCTCACGCGTCTGCTGGATTTCTACTCCAATTACTCCACGTCGTTCGAAACGCCCACCACCAGTGAGCTCGCGAACCAGCAAACGGGGGCAGGCGGGCTGAACGCCGCGCTCGATCCGCAACGCACGCGCTCCGTGGAGGCAGGGATCAACGGCCGGGTGCGCGTGTCTGGAATCGCGGGGACCTTCCAGATCGCGGCGTATGATGCGCGCGTGCGTGATGCGCTCATTCCGTTCGAGGTGCCCAGCACGCCGGGTCGGCAATACTTCCGGAACGCGGGATCCACCAAGCACCGCGGCATCGAAACGGCGACGTCATTGGTGCTGCCCGCGAGCCTGTCGCTCCGCGCATCGTTCACGCACACCGACGCGCGCTTCGAGGACTACGCCGTGACCGTCGGCACCACGACCACCGTGTACGACGGCAACCGCGTCCCCGGCGTCGCCCCGAATCGCGGCGACGCAACGCTGTCCTTCCAGCCACGCCGGGTGTTCGTCGATTGGGAGACGAAGGCGATGTCGTCCATTCCCGTGAACGACGCCAACACCGAGCGCTCGCCGTCGTCTGTCATCCACGGGCTGCGGCTTGGCGTTCGCGACATTCGCGCTGGCGGTATCGCGCTCACGCCGAACCTGGGCGTGTTGAATCTGTTCGACCGCGACTACAACACGTCGGTAGTGGTAAACGCGTTCGGCGGCCGGTTCTACGAACCCGGGCCACCGAGGAGCGTGTACGGCGGTCTAACCACGCGGTTCTAGCCACAAGCGCTGTCTGCGCGGCGCGCTTGGAGCCAAAGCCTACGGCTTATCCGGCACCGGCGACGTCGCCCCCGCCTGAACCGGCGCCGCCGCGGGCACCTGATCCTTTCCCTTGGCGAGATACGGAATTCCTTTCTTCATCCACTCCGGCGCCGGCTTGCCGCGCAGGTGGTGATCGAAGAACTGTTCCATCCGCATCGCCATGTCCTTCTGGTTCGCGCGACTCGCCGGATTGTGCACGTCGTTGTTGTAGTTGATCAGGTACACCTCTTTCCCCAGGCGGCGCATCGCGACGAACGCTTCGATGCCCTGGTACCACGGTACCGCATCGTCGGCGTCGTTATGCATCATGAACAAGGGCGTCGTCACTTTGTCCAGCCAGAAAAGCGGCGAGTTCTCGATGTAGCGCATCGGCGTCTCCCAGATGGAACCGCCGATCCGGCTCTGTCCCGACTCGTACATCATCGGGCGTGCAACGCCAGAACCCCAGCGGATGCCACCATAGGCGCTGGTCATGTTTACCACGGGCGCGCCGAGCATCGCCGCGGTGAAGATTTTCGTCTGGGTGATCATGTAGAGACCCTGGTATCCGCCCCATGACTGTCCCTGGATGCCGATGCCTTTCGGGTCTACGAATCCGCGCGCCAGCAACGCATTCACGCCGGGCACGATGGACTTCAGTGCGCTCGGTCCCGGGTAGCCTTCCTCGTAATGGATGTCCGGCTCGAACACGAGGTAGCCGTTGGACACGTAGTGCGTCGGGTTCGTGACGTTGCGGCCATTTGGTGGGACGTACAAGTGCAGGTTCTGCGACAGCTGCTCGTAGTGGTACACGATCATCGGATACTTCTTCGTGGAGTCGAAGTGCTCCGGTTTGAACAGCAGGCCCTTGAGCGGCACGCCGTCCGCGCTGCGCCATCTCACCAGCTCCACCGTGCCCCACTGGTAGTCTTTCTGCTGCGGATTGGCATCCGAGATCTTCGTGAGCGACGACAGTGATCGCCCGGTGTACAGGTTCGGGAATTCCGTGAACGTTCCCCGCGTCACCAGGTATTGCTCGGCGTCGGTCGCCTTGACCGGCGTGCCGAACGACGCGTCCGCGACTACGAGCGGCTCGGGCGCTTTCGTGACTCCCAGCTGATCGCGGGCGAACCCTGAGTTCTTTGTCTCCTCGTTGAATCCCCGCAGCAGCAGCGGCTTCGCGGGATCGATGCCGCGATCGTCGCTCGCTGCCGCGCCGCCGCCGAACCCACCGAACCCGCCGCCGCCGCCCCCGCCCGTCGCGAGACGCAGCGTGACATTTGTCTTCCGGCCCATCGAGTCCGTCACCATCACCGGCGCGCGGACACCCGCGGGATCGAATTCCCAAACGTCGTAGCGGTCGTACACGAGTAGCGAGCGATCGCCCTTCGTCCATCCGGCGATTCCCCATGCCGCCGCCGGCGACGGTGTGTCATGCGTCTCGCGCGCGAAGCTCACGCCTTTCAGTGGCGCCGTAATTTCAGCCGTGCGGCCGGTGGCGATCACGTGGGTGAACCACTTGCCGTCGTCGAAGTACGCCACGTACTTCGCGTCCGGCGACAGCGTAGCCTGACCGGAGATCTTCTCCTTCAGCAACTTCGCGACGCCCGTTGTGGCATCAACGAGGTATACGTCGCTGCCCGAGTCGCCCCACATGGACGAGATGGCGTAGCGCTCGCGCGAATTAGCCAGTGCGACGCGCGCGTCGTCCGAGAGCGTTACCATCGGGATCGAATCGTTGGCCAGCCGCACGAGCTTCCGCAGGCCGACGTGATAGACAGCCTGGAACGACCGGCTGCGGTCGCGCGCAGCGTTCAGGCGCTGCGTCGGTTGCAGCTGCGCGTCCTTGTAGTGCCACAGGTCGAAGACCGATTTGCCGGTGAGGGAATCCGCAGGGAGCGTATCCTCCAGCGGTGGCGCGATGCCAAACACGATCGCGTTGCCCGCGCGCGTGAATGCCACGTTGGCGCCATCGGCCAGGCGCATGCCCGCCAGTGCCGTCGGTGCCACGACTGGCCGCGCCGCGCCGTCGCGCACCGCGCCGTAATACAGCGTGTATGCTGCGTTCTCCTGACCGAAGTCGTCACGGTTGGAGATGAACGAGACTTGCGACGCCGCCCGATCGACTGCGACCTGGTTGTAGTCGCCGCGCCCCGTAAGCAGTGCCGTGGTGGTGCCGCCCACGAGGTTTTTGACGTACGCGCCGTCCTTGTCGGGAGTACGTGAGACAACCGTGTAAATGAAGACCTTGGCGCTGTCATCGAACACGTAGTCCAGCACGTCCGCGAGCTTTTCTTCGGCACCGGTGGTCAGGTTTCGAAGCACCAGCGCGGAACCGAATCGACGCCGGGACGTCGCGGGCCGCGCCGCTCCCTGCGCCCCACCGCCCGCTGCGCCACCGGGACGCACTGTGGAATCGGCCGCGGCCGAATCGGATACTGCGTATGCCACCCAGCCGCCGCTGTTTCGCGGCAGACGGAACGAGCGCACGCGCTCGACTTTCGTGACATTGCCGTCAGCCAGCCGCACGATGGCCAGATCCGAGCGCGCGGTCACCGCGGTGGCGCGACGCCGGTCACGAGCGACTCGGTCGAACTCCGCCTGCGTGGGGTAGGTGAGCACCAACGCATACTTGCTGTCCGCCGTCAGTTGTGCCGGCGCTATCGTTGGCCCGCTCGGCTCGTCCTCCGGGTTGCCACCCCGGGGGCGAAGTCCCCCGGGAACGTTGTTCGGTCGGCCGAGATAGCCGCGCGGAATACGGTATTCCGTGGTGGCGCTCGTCGACCGGATGACCA
>JANNJV010000034.1:0-1573 GCA_031395945.1 Gemmatimonadota bacterium
AGAGACGTGGCGCGATCAGCCTGGCGAGCAGATCCGTGCCGCCTCCGGCGACGAACGGCACGATCATGCGGACCGATCGGGTGTGATAATCCGCGCCGGTCGCCGACGCGGAAGCGAAAATGCACGTGCCGGCGATCAGAATGTTGACCGAACGGCGTAATACGCTGGTCTTCATCAGCCTTCCTCCCCGGTCTGTTTGGATCGGCCAGTCGAACGTTATATCCGTAGTCATATGCGGGCGTGGAGCTGGTGCGCGTTCCCTCGGATAACCGAGTGGCTGGGTGAGGTTCTCGTTCGAGAAAGTGGACATTGCGCGCATGGTCGTGCCCGCGCTAACCCAACCTACGGTGACCACCTCACTCCTGCGGATACCGCCATGGCTTGTCGGGCTGCGTAGCGCTCTCGTCGATGGCCCACTGCGGAAGCGAGAGGCCCGGGCTTACGTCGGAGAACACCATGCGCACGCGGGTGCCGATGCCGACCGTCTTGACGAGGTCGGGTGGTGCCAGCTTGCCGTCGGGCGTGGCGAGGTTGCCGACCACGCGCAGGGCCTCGTCGGCGGTCGGCTTGCCCTTCTGGGTGTCGAGATCGACCAGCAGGATCAAGTAGGGCGTGTGGGCCTTGAACGCCGGCTGGATGGCGTGATGCACCTCCGTGTAGGAGTGCACCGCGCCCTTGCCCTCGACGGGCACCCATTTGGCCTCGCGGCTCATGCACCAGGGGCAGGCGGTGGTGGGCGGATAGCGCTTGAGCTTGCAGCCCTCGCACTGTTGCAGGTGGAAACTGTGCTCGGCGCAGTGCTTGAAGTACGCGACGTTCTCGCCGTCGAGCTCATCGAGCCTGAGACCCATTCCGAGATAATCGGCCGTGATGGACATAGGTTGGAAACTCTCAAAAATACGGAAGGACGCTGTTCAAAGTCAAAAACCCGACGGGATTAACCGGATTAACAGGATGTTCAACTGCGCTTTTATCCTGTTCATCCCGTTCATCCTGTCCGTAAGTTTTTCTGAGAATGGGTTCTGGTCTTCCCGGCTCAATCGCGCCGCATGACCATGGCCGATCCGGTGCCCGGCATGGCCCAGCCGAGGTTGGCGCTCACCTCGCAGTCCTTCACCTGCCGACAGCCCCCTTCCCTGTAGTCGTAGGTGTGCCTGCGCTTGCCGTCTGGGCCGACGGGGCAACTGTCGTCGATGTCGTGGCGCAGCTGGCGCACGTTTTCGATCACCATGCTCATGCCGTGCGTGTAGCCCTCGCACAGATGACCGCCGCTGGTATTCGTCGGGCGCTTGCCGCCGAGGTCGATGATGCCGCTGGTGACGTAGTCGCCACCTTCGCCGACCTTGCAAAAGCCGTAGCCTTCGAACAACAACAGTGGTGTAAACGTGAACGCGTCGTAGCACCCGGTGAGTTGGATGTCCTCGGGCTCGACGCCGGCATTGCGAAAGATGATGCGCTCCGCGTAGTAGCCCGCTTGCCGCGTGATCGGGTCGCATTGGTACGGCATGGTGGAGAAGGGCTTGTTGACGCGACCGGCCACCGACATGATGTACACCGGCCGTTGCTTGAGATG
>JANNJV010000334.1:0-7004 GCA_031395945.1 Gemmatimonadota bacterium
CACCGCGCCCCCGGGGAAAAAAGCTCCCAGCGAGCCTGAGGGAGACATCCTCGATCAGTACTTGTAAGGGGTGAGCACGTAAACTCTGCTCAAGGGTGAAGAATAAATCGTGCTCGCGCGCAAGATCCGCGCAGGCGATCAGGATGCCCTGCAGGAACTCGTGAAGCGCAACCTGCGCTTCGTGATTTCCGTCGCGAAGAAGTACCAGAACCGCGGTCTCCCGCTCATCGATCTGATCGGCGAGGGGAACGTCGGACTGCTCACGGCCGCCCGCAAGTTCGATCCCGACCAGGGCGTGAAGTTCATCTCGTACGCCGTTTGGTGGATCCGCCAGGCGATCCTGTCCGCGCTCGCGCGCCAGGGCCGCACCGTGCGCGTCCCGCTGAACCGTACCGCCGACCTCTCGCGCATCATCAAGGCCTCTGAGATCCTGCGCCAGAAGCTCAATCGTGAACCAACGCCAGAGGAACTGTCTCACCTGACGGGATTGTCCGTCGAGGTCGTACAGTCGCTCGCGGCCTTGAACACATCAGACGTTCGCCTCGATGCACCGATGGATCCCGAAGGCGATCGTTCGTTGATCGAACGCTTTGTCGCAGACGAAATGCCGGATACTGAGGAAGAGGCGATGAACCGATTCCTCACCGACGAGATCGAACAGGCGCTCAGCACGTTGCCACCACGGGACGCAAAAGTGCTGCGTCTGTATTTCGGCCTCGAGGGCGGCCGCGAGCACACACTCGAAGAGATCGGTTCGATGCTGGGCGTGACGCGCGAACGCGTTCGACAGCTGCGCGATCGCGCACTCAAGCGCCTTCGCGAAGGCGATGTCGGCAGGGCGCTCGGGAGCTTCGCGGCCTGACCAACAGTGGGTAATGGGAAACGGAAGTAGGAGCGGGGCCGGCGAAAGCCGGCCCTTCTTTTTTTGGCCACTGGCTGCCCGTTCCGTGGACCATCACATTTCTTTTCCAGCCACTCCAACTTCCCACTTCCCACCCGCAGTTGATCCGTCTCGTCAACGTCCACAAGGCCTTCGGCCCTAAAAAGGTGCTCACTGGTTTTTCCCTCGATGTCAACGAAGGCGAGACCATGGTGGTCATCGGCTATTCCGGCACGGGAAAGTCTGTCGCGATCAAGCACATTGTCGGACTGCTGGAACCAGACCAGGGCGAGGTGTGGGTGGATGGCCAGGAAGTGCCAAAGCTCGCGCGAAAGGATCTGTACCAGCTGCGGTCGCAGATTGGCTACGTATTTCAGTTCGCGGCATTGTTCGACTCGTATTCCATCGGCGAAAACGTCGCGATGGGCCTGCGCAAGCAGGGGCTGCTACGCACCGATGAGATCGACGTCCGTATCCATGAGGCACTGGCGCTCGTGGATCTTCCTGATGTGGCGAACCGGTTTCCGGCCGAGCTCTCGGGTGGCATGCGCAAGCGAGTGGGTATAGCGCGGGCCATCGCCCTGCGTCCGAAATACATGCTGTACGATGAGCCCACCACTGGTCTGGATCCGGTCACGTCCGCCACCATCGATGAATTGATGATTCGCATGCGCGAGACTCTGGGCGTGACGAGCGTGGTCATCACGCACGACATGCGCAGCGCGTATTCCGTGGGAACACGAATCGCCATGCTCTACGAAGGGCAGCTGCGGCAGGTGGGGACCGTGGACGAAGTGCGAAATACCAAGGACCCGGTCGTCCGCCAATTCATCGAAGGCAAGGCGCATCTCGACACGGCGGAAATCGCGGTATGAGCGCCGAGCGCCCCAAGCGCGGAGGCGCGCGTAAAGCCACGGGCCGCACGCGACACGAGCGGTCCGCCGGTGGCGTGGTGGTCCGAATCCACGACGGCAAGCCGCTCTACCTGTTGATTCGCGACAGCTATGGTCACTGGGGCTTTCCGAAGGGACACCTCAAGCGCGACGAACGTGCGGACACGGCCGCCCTGCGCGAAGTCATGGAAGAGACCGGGGTGCGGTCGGTCACGCTGCTCGGATCAATCGCAACCATCGCTTGGCGCTTCCGTTTTCGCGGAGCACTGATTCACAAGAACTGCCACTTTTTCTTGATGGAAACGGCGGTCGAGACGACCAAGCCCCAGAAATCAGAAGGCATCACCGCCTGCAAATGGACTGGCATCGATGAGGCACAGAGGCTCATCGCGTACGAAAACGCGCGTGAGGTGCTACGTCGTGCCCACGACATGCTTCCCGCGGCCTCCCCGGCCTGCTTGGCGGCGCCGTGACGTCAATGACGACCGAGATCACCATCACCTCGATTGTCGCGTTCGTACCGCGCGAGAAAACGCGCGCGATCGTGAAAGCTGCATTCCCACGCAGGCGCTGCCGCTTGATATTCGTGCGTTCCGCTGTCGACTTCGCCGAGGCGTTTCGGAAGGAGCTGGTGGATGCGGCGCTGGTGGATGTGACCTCGACGCACGACGACACATGGGCCGTGGCCGCACTGGCTCGCGAGTTTCCGAGCGCGCCGTTTTTCGGACTCGCGGCCATGCGTGGTGCTGACGGACCGGCAGTCGCGCAATGCGCCGAGCTGGAGTTCGCAGACGTAATTGTCGAGGGAATCGACGACGCGTGCGCGCGCGACATCGTCGCGAGGCTCGGCTTTTCCGCCCGGTTTTCCGAAGCGCTCAAAGTTCCCCCCGCGTCGCTGGCCCTCCACGCGCCGGTGCAGCAGAAAGCATGGGAGTACATCGTCGCACACGCCGGCCGTCGGGTGCGAACGCTGAGCCTGGCCAAGCGGTTGGGCGTCACGCGCGAGCACCTCAGCAGGACCTTTGCCGCCGAGGGTGCGCCGAATCTCAAACGCATCATCGACCTGGTGCGTCTTCTCGCGGCCGCCGAGCTGTCGAAGAACCCAGGCTACGACATTCGCGACGTCGCTGCCGTGCTGGACTTCGCCTCGTCATCCCACCTTTCCAGCACAGCCCAACGCGTGGTCGGGACGAAACCGGCCTCGCTCGCTCGCCTCCGTTCCGTGGATCTCATCCAGCGTTTCACACGCGGCCATGGCCGGAGCCGGTCCTAGCGACCTCACACCTTCCCCGCCTCACACTTCCCACCTCAAACCCGGTCCCAGAACGGTGTTCGAGGTTCGAGGCCCGAAGTTGGAAGTTGGACGTTAGACGTTCGAGGCAGTGCTCTCGCCGCCAACTTGCCTGTCCAGGTACACCAGAAATCCGGAGAGGAGACGACTCACGGTTTGGATGCGTGCCGTCAGCTGCGCGTGGTGCGTGACGGAGAGGAGGTCGGCCTGCCGGGCGATGGCTAGCGAGGTCTCGAGCCTGAGCAAATCGCGCTTCGCGGCCCGGTACAGCTGGCGCTGCTCGCCGGGCGCATAACGCCCATAACCCTCAGCGATGTGCTCGGCCATGACCATCGCTGTCGTCATGGTGTGCTCGGTGATTGACTTGATTTCGCGCCTGTTGGTTTGGCGCAACCCGCGGATGACCTCGGCGCCCAGCCCCACCGCCTCCTGCCATACCCGTAAGTCCCGCAGCCCCAATCCCATGGTGCGGAAGATGCTGCCGCGCTCCCACTGCCTGCCACCAAAAAGCCGCCGATGGTGGCAGGACCCTTCTTTCCTGCGGACTACGAGCGCAGACTTCCTCCGGCTTGAGTGCCCAGCTTCCTTGTGATATTTTTCACAAGCTCCCGGACGGGAGCCTCGTCCCGAACTGACCCCTCTAAAGTATGGCTACCGAAACCACGCTCCGCCCTGGCGAGATCAAGGACATTCTCCTCCGAGAAATCGACGCGGCTGACCTCAATGAACTGGACATCGACGAGGTCGGGACCGTCCTCGAGGTGAAAGACGGAATCGCGCGCATCTATGGCCTGCAGAAGGCGATGGCTGGCGAGATGCTCGAGATCACGTCGTCCGAAACGGGGAACAAGGTTACGGGACTCAGCCTGAACCTCGAGGAAGACAACATCGGTGCTGTCATCCTGGGCGACTATCTCCAGCTCAAGGAAGGCGACGAGGTTCGTCGGACGGCGCGTGTGCTCGAAGTGCCCGTGGGACCGCAGCTCGTCGGGCGCGTCGTGGACGCGCTGGGGAACCCCATCGATGGCCAGGGTGCCATCGCGACAAAGCAGACGCGCAAAGTGGAATCGGAAGCGCCGGGGATCATCGTGCGTCAGCCCGTGAAGGAACCGCTCCAAACAGGCATCAAGGCGATCGATTCCATGATCCCGATTGGCCGCGGGCAGCGTGAGCTGATCATTGGGGACCGCGGCACCGGCAAAACAGCCATCGCCGTGGACACGATCATCAACCAGAAGGGGCAGGGCGTCATCTGCGTGTACATCGCCATCGGCCAAAAGGCGTCCACGGTGGCGTCGGTCGTCGAGCGACTGAAGAACGCGGGCGCGATGGAATACACCATCGTGGTCAACGCGTCTGCCTCCGATCCAGCGCCAATGCAATACATCGCGCCGTACACCGGCTGCGCGATGGCCGAATACTTCATGTACAACGAAGGCAAACCCAAGTTGTGCGTGTACGACGACCTGTCCAAGCAGGCGGACGCCTACCGCCAGCTGTCGCTCGTGCTACGTCGTCCGCCGGGTCGCGAAGCCTATCCCGGCGACGTCTTCTATCTCCACTCGCGACTGCTGGAGCGCGCGGCAAAGTTGAGCAACGATCCCAGCGTCGTGGATGGCAAGAACATCCTGAAGCCGGGCGGCTCGCTGACGGCGTTGCCCATCATCGAAACGCAGGCGGGTGACGTATCGGCGTACATCCCGACGAACGTCATCTCGATTACCGACGGCCAGATTTTCCTGGAAGCCGACCTGTTTTTCGCGGGCGTCCGTCCCGCGATCAACGTTGGTATTTCGGTATCGCGCGTCGGTGGATCCGCGCAGATCAAGGCGATGAAGCAGGTGGCTGGTCGTCTGCGCTTGGACTTGGCGCAGTACCGCGAGTTGGAGGCGTTCTCGTCATTTGCATCGGATCTCGATGCCACCACCAAGCGTCAGCTGGAGCGCGGCGCGCGCACCGTTGAGGTGTTGAAGCAAGGCCAGTATTCGCCGATGGCCGTCGAGCAGCAGGTGATGGCGATATTCGCCGTGACCAACGGATTCCTGGATGAAATTCCCGTCGCCAAGATCCGAGAGTGGGAGAAGGGCTTCCACGAGTTCATGAAAGCGAAGTACCCGCAGGTGGGTGACACGATCCGGTCCAAGAAGGAGCTCTCGAAGGATCTCGAGCCGGATCTCCGTCGCGGCATCGAGGCGTACAACAAGTCAGCGGGGAGTGGGAAGTGAGGCGTGGGAAGGAATCTCTAGCCCACCGCCCGAATCCCATGGCCCAAAGCCCACAGCGCATGGCAACGTCCAATGGCTAAAGGCCGTGAATTGAAGGGACGCATCAAATCCGTCGAGAACACGCGCAAGATCACGAAGACGATGGAGATGGTGGCGACGTCGAAGATGAAACGCGCGCAGGATCGCGTCGTCGCGGCGCGTCCCTACGCGCGGGCGCTGGCGGAAGTCATCGCAAGCCTGTACTCACCCGAGCTCGCGGAGCGCTTTCCGCTGCTGCGCCAGCCCGCCGGTCGCGCCAAGCGCGCCGCGGTGCTGATGCTGACTGGCAACCGCGGCCTGGCCGGGGCGTTCAATTCGAACATCATCAAGGAAGCGCGGAACCTCATGGCCAGGCTCGAAGGCGAAGGCACTGAAGTGGCGGTCCACGCAGTGGGCAAGAAGGGCCTTGGCTATCTGCGCTACGTGGGGCGGCCTGTGGCGTCGAGCCGGATCGACATCGGGGACGCGCCAACCGGAAAGACCGCCGCCGAGCTGGTAGACGCGTTGATGCAGGATTTCGCGGCCGGCAATCTCGACGCGGTATACGTTGTGTACTCGCGCTTCGTGTCCGCGCTTTCGACGCCGGCCACCAGCGATCGGGTTCTGCCCGTCACGGCGCCAGAGCGCAAACAGGGCGGGGGCCCGGCACCGGACTACCTGCTGTATCCGTCGGCCGGGGCGATTCTCGAACAGTTGCTGCCGGCGTATGTCCGGAACGCGGTGTATCGCGCGCTCGTTGAGACCATTGCGGGGTTCTATTCCTCGCAGCGCACTGCCATGAAGAACGCAACGGACAATGCGGGCGAAATGCTCAACATTCTGCGTCGCACGTACAACCGTGCGCGGCAAGCACAGATCACGCAGGAGATCGCCGAGATCGTGGGCGGTTCAGCGGCACTGGAAGGATAAGAAAACCTCCAACTTCAAACCTCACGCTTCAGACCTCAAACGCAGTGCGTTGGAAGTCGAAGGTTTGAAGTGAGAAGTTCGAGGTGAACGACTTACACGGAATCAATCATGGCTACAGCGGTAAAGCAGAACATCGGAAGAGTGGTTCAAGTCATCGGCCCCGTGCTCGACGTCGAGTTCGAGTCGGAACACTTGCCGGAGCTGTATAACGCGCTGGAGATCAGCGCGAAGTCCGACACCGGCGACAACATCAAGGTCACGGTCGAGGTGCAGCAACACATCGGCCGCAACCAGGTGCGGGCGGTCGCGATGTCCAGCACGGACGGCGTGGTGCGTGGCATGGACGTCATGGACACCGGCGCGGCGATCGCGGTGCCTGTGGGCGCCCCGGCGCTGGGCCGGATTCTCAACGTGCTCGGCGAGCCAGTGGATAACGGTCCTGCGATTCCGAAAAGTGCCACTCGTTGGCCGATTCACCGGAAGCGTCCGGATTTCGTGGATCTCGAGCCCAAAACGGAAGTGTTCGAGACGGGCATCAAGGTCGTGGACCTGCTGGCGCCGTTCGTGAAAGGTGGAAAGATCGGGCTCTTCGGCGGCGCCGGTGTGGGCAAGACCGTCGTCATCATCATGGAGCTGATCAACAACGTCGCCAAGGGCCACGGCGGGAAGTCGGTGTTCTGCGGTGTGGGCGAGCGCACCCGTGAGGGCAACGACCTGTACCTCGAGATGAAGGAGAGCGGCGTCATCGACTCGTGCGCGCTGATTTA
>JANNJV010000341.1:0-4106 GCA_031395945.1 Gemmatimonadota bacterium
GCCGCGCCGCCCAGCAGCGCGAGCACCACGCTCTCGGTGAGCATCTGGCGCACCAGCCGATCGCGGCCGGCGCCCAGCGCAGCTCGGACGGCCAGCTCGCGCTCCCGGCCCGCTGCGCGCACCAGCAGCAGGTTGGCGAGATTAGCGCACGTCAGCAGCAGCATGCACAGGCTGGCGCCGCAGAGCGCCAGGATCATGAGCCGGTTCCGGGGCATGACGTAGTCGCGCTGCCTGAAGAAGCTGAATCCCGTCTCGGCGTTCGTCTCGGGAAAGTCGCGCTGCAATCTTGTAAAGAGCGTCGCAAGCTCCGCTCTCGACTGCTCGAAGGTCGCTCCGTCCCGCAGGCGCCCCACGGCGTCGAGATAGTTGTTGTTGCGATTCTCGAACACGGTTTCTGGAAGCGGCAGCGGCATCCACAGCTGCACGCCGTCGCCGGGAAAGGTGAAGGACGGAGGCATGACTCCAATCACGACATAGGGCGCTCCGTCGAGCAGCAGCTTTGTGCCCAGGATTCGGCCGTCGCCGCCGAAGTGAGACTGCCAGAGGCCGTGGCTGATCACCACGGACGACCGGTCCGCGTCACCGGTGCCCGTGCTGTCGAACAGGCGGCCCATCAACGGAGGTACCCCGAGCAGCGGCAGCAACGACGGCGTGACCTGGGCTCCCGCCATGCGGATCGGTTCCCCGGTCCCCGTCAGATTCGGCGCGGCGCCGGTAAACGCTCCCCAGGACTCGAACGAGTTGGTCACCGTGTTGGCGACGTCGCGGTAGTTGGCTGGCGAGAGCTGGTTCATGCACCCCCACCCGCTGCCGTCCTTCGGTCCTTCGCACAGACGCACAATTTCGTGCGGGTCCTTGAACGGCAACGGACGGATGAGCACGAAATCAGCGACGGAGAACGTGGCGGTGTTGGCCCCGACGCCCAGCGCCGTGACGAGCACCGCGGCAATCGCGAACCCTCGCGAGGCGCGCAGCGTGCGGACCGTGTACGCCAGGTCCTGTCGAAGAATCTCCCAATGGGCGGCGATGGCGTTGGGGATCACATCACTGATGGCGCCGAGCGCGGCGGAGATGCCGCCCCGGTCGCGGACGCTCTCCTGGAATGTGCGCGTGAGCTCCGCGTCGTAGTCGGCGCGGAAGGACGCGGGATACAGGCGCAGCAGCGCGCGATAGAAGCGGCTCATGCGGGCCTCGGCGTGAGGCCGCTGGCGCGGGCCAGCCGGACCAATTGGGTGAGTCGGGCCGTCTCGGCGCGCGCGACCGCGGTACCGAACGGCGTCAGGCGATAGTACCTGCGTCGTTCGTCGTCGGCGGCGGTGCGCCGCCTGGCGACTTCCGTGATGAGCCCCTGCTCCACCATCCGGGCGATGGAGCGGTAGAGCGTCCCCGCGCTCAGCCGCAGGTCGCCGTCGGTGCTGGCCTCCACGTCCTGGATGATGGCGTAGCCGTGGAGATCACCGCCGGCGAGCGCCAGCAGGATATGGAAGGTTGCCGGTGGCAGCGGGAGCACCGCCGCCACGGACTCGTCGTCGGTTCGCATGCTCCTGACTATAGCCACACTGGCTATAGCGTCAATACACATAGTGCCAGCGGGCCCCGCGCGGGGGCGAGCGGGCCACACCTGGTCTCAGCGCTGCGCGTGCAGCATGGCGTTCACTTCTTTGCGCAGTACTGGGGCGACTGGACGGGCCGCCGAAGCGTCTGCACTTTTTGAGGTGACTGTTTCCGAGTACATCGCCGCCACGCCGCCAGCCGCTCGCGACGCGCTCAAACAGATGCGCGCGGCAATCAAGAGCGTTGCGCCGGGAATCACCGAACGCATCAGCTACCGCATTCCCGTGTTCGAGCTCGATGGCCGCTACCTGCTCTACATCGCGGCCTTCACGGAACACGTCAGCGTATACCCGGTCACCGGCGGCATGGTCGCGAAGCATGGCAAGGCCATCGCCCGCTTTCGCCACGGCAAAGGGACGCTGCGTTTCGCGCTGGACAAGCCCATCCCCATCGGTTTGGTGAAAAAGCTGGCGAAAGTGCGTCTTCGGGAACGCAAACAGGCAGCGACAAAGAGGTGACCAGCAGCGATTGGAACGCGGGCCTTGTCGATTTTCCCGCCCGCCGTTCGACGCCTCTGTGCAGGCGAAAAGGTCGCCCCCTTTGACCGGAGATTCCCGTGAGAAAGTTGATCGTTTCGGAGTTCATGAGTCTGGACGGCGTCATGCAGGCACCCGGCGGCAAGGACGAAGACCGTGATGGCGGCTTCGAGCACGGTGGGTGGACGATTCCGTACTGGCACGACGACATCGGCATGGCCTTCGGCGCGCTGATGCAGCACACGGACGCGTTCCTCCTGGGGCGACGCACCTACGTCACCCACGCCGAGGCATTCGAGCCAATGCCTGCGGGCGACCTATTCGGTGACATGATGAATGCGCCGAAGAAATACGTGGTCTCGAAGACGCTCCAGAAACCCATCTGGCGCAATACGACCATCATTCGCGAGAACGTCATCGAGTCGGTTCGCGCGTTGAAGGCGCAGCCGGGAAAGAACATCCTCACCGACGGCAGCAGTCAACTCGTTCATGCCCTGCTCGCGGCTGACCTGGTGGACGAGCTGCACCTGCTCGTGTATCCGCTGACACTGGGCGGCGGCAAGCGTGTGCTGCCGAATGGCGTGCACGCGACGTTCAAACTTCAGTCCGCGACACCATATCCGACTGGCGTGATGGGGCTTCACTACGCGCGTCAGTGAGGACGGCCCGGGGGCCTTTCTCGAGACCGGCTGCCCTCGAACACATCAAGCGGGCAGCCGTCTCCACAATACGCTTCACAGCCCGAATCCCACCCCCACGCTCGCGTGTCCTCCGTGACCCTGTGGTTTCGACCTCTTAACGCACCTGACGACGCAGGCTGACTACGAGTCTGTACACGGGATAGCTCGCGAGCAGCACCAGAACGGACTTGATGGTGTTCGCTCGATCCCCGAAGAAACTGGCGACCACGAACGCAGCTGCGCCGAACAGCACGATCGCCGGGATTACCGGATAGCCGATGGCCTTGTAGGGCCGCGGCAAATCTGGCTCCCGCTTCCGCAGGATGAACAGCGACGCGAAGCTCACGCCGTACTGCAATACGAAGAAGAACGCGGCCAGCGCCAAAACCGACGAGAACGACCCTGTCGCGATGAGCAGCAGCGACACGGCGCTCGTGCCAAAGAGCGCGACGTCCGGCGTTCCACCCTTGTTCACGTGCGCCACCGCGCGCGGCAGCAATCCGTCCTCCGCCATTGCGAATGGCACCCGGCTCGTGAGCATCACGATCGCGCTCACGCCTCCGAGGATGCTCACCGCCATCACCGCGCTCACAATGCGCTCTCCGCTCGTCCCGAAGACGGCGACGGCGGCCGCCTTCGCGGCGAACTTCTCTCCGGCCAGCCCCTCGATGCCCAACGTATGCAGGAACGCCGAGTTGAGAGCGACGTAGACCACCGTCACCAGGATGACGCCCAGCGCCATCGCGCGCGGCACATGCCGCGGGTCGCGCACCTCAGCGCCGAAATACGCGTAGCCGGTCCAGCCGTCGTAAGTGTAAAGCACCGCCTGGAACGCGATCACCAGCGCACCCGCCAGTGCGAGTCCGGACGGTAATGAGAGCGCTGCTCTGGCAGTCGCCGCCGCTGGCGGCGCGAGGAGGCATGCCGCCGCCACGGCTAGCAGCGTCCCCACCTTGATGAAGCCCCACAGCTGCGTCGTGATGTCGCCGGAGCGGACGCCAATCCAGTGTAACAGAGTCAAGGCGATCGTCACCGCAATCGCGACCGGCGTTGTACTCCCTGCAAGGGATGGCCACAGCGCACCGGCCAGCTCGCCCAGGGCGATCGCACCCGCGGCAATGGAGGCGGCGCTGGAAATCCAGTCGGTCCAGCCGATGACGAAGCCGGCGTACTCGCCCATCGCGCGTCGAGCGAAAACGTACTGTCCGCCTGACTTGGGCAGCATGGACGCGAGCTCCGCCATAGTCATCGCGCCGCACATCGCGTAGAGACCGCCCGCAATCCACACGCCGAGAAACCAGGCCGGCGACGGAAGCGCGGCGGCAACTTCGCCCGG
>JANNJV010000389.1:0-10653 GCA_031395945.1 Gemmatimonadota bacterium
TTGGATCCCGGATCGGTCTCCGCGCGGCGGTCGCTGGGATGGGGATACATCTATGCCCGGCGCTACGACCAGGCACGCTTTCACCTGGACCGCGCCATCGCGATGAACCCCAACGCCGAGGAGACGTACCGAATTCTGGGCGTGGCGCTCGCGCTCGAGGGGGAGTATCAGGAGTCGGAACGCGTGCTGCGCGAAGCGGCGGAGATGCCGGAGGCGGGTAGCTATACCATGGCCTCGCTGGGGTATTCGTTGGCACGGGCCGGCAAGACCGGCGAGGCCCGTGCGATCTTGAAATCCCTGGAAGCCCAGCGACAACTGGGCTACGTCTCGCCCGTGGCCTTCGGCACGATTTTCCTGGGCTTGGGCGAGGCGGAGAAGGCGCTTGATTGGGCGGAGGTGGCGCTGGAGGAGCGGCGTGGTTGGCTGGTGTATCTCAAGGTGAATCCACTCATGGATCCGATGCGCGGCCACCCGAGATTTGAGGCGCTGGTGCGCAAGATGAAGTTGTAGGCGTCACAGGGGTTCGAGCGACACGGTCGCGGCGCCGTCGGAACCGTAGCGCACCGTCACCTGCCACGGCTGACAACACACCGGACAGTCCTCCACATACTGCTGCGATTCTCCGCTGCCGGGATCGAGCGCGATCTCCGCCGATTCGGCGCAGTAGGGACAGACGACTGACGCTTCGAGATCGGCGCTGCCGTCGCCCAGCGGGAAATCTTCGTCGAGGGGGTTCGAGGCCATCCCGAAGAATACATCTCGACATCTCCAAGGCACGGCCCTCGAAAAAATGCGAATGGCCCCTCAGAACGTTGGAACGCCTATCACGCGAATTGTGCGGAGTACGCGGACGAATGCTTGTTGGCGTGGCGCGAAAGACCCTCGCGCCAGGAACCAAGGAAACACACATTTGTCTCATGCGCCTCATTCTTCCCCTGGCTGCGCTGGCATTCGTTGCCTGCGCGCGCCCGGCCACACGGCCCATCCCCATCAGCGACGCGGACGCCCTTGCGCGTGCCCGCGCGCTGCACGCGCGGATCATCACCATCGATACCCACGACGACATTCCGTTGAACTTCGCGACCGCGGACGTCGATCCGCTGAATGCGAACCGACAAGTAAATTTGGAGAAAATGAAAGCCGGTGGCCTTGACGTCGCGTTTTTCATCGTGTTCGTAGGCCAATCGCCACGAACACCGGAGAACTACGAGAAGGCCAAGGCCGACGCCCAGACGAAGTTTTCCGCGATTCATCGGATGACGGCGATGTATCCGGACCGCATCGAGCTGGCCCGATCGCCGGACGACGTGGAGCGCATCAAGAAGAACGGGAAACTCGCGGCGGCCATCGGCATCGAGAATGGCTTTGTCATCGGTAAGGATCTCGCGCTCATCAAGCAGTACCACGCGTTGGGCGCACGCTACATGACCCTGGCGCACTCGGCGAACAACGACCTCTGCGATTCATCCACGGATCCCAACGGGCCGGAGCATCAGGGGCTGAGCGCGATTGGCCGCCAGGTGGTGCGCGAGATGAATGCCGTCGGCATGATGGTGGATATCTCGCACGTCTCGCGTGACTGCATGCTGCAGGCGACCACGGCGTCGCAGCTGCCCGTGATCGCATCGCACTCCAGCGCCCGCGCCGTCGCGAACGTGCCGCGGAACCTGGACGACGAACAGCTCCTGGCCATTCGACGGAACAAGGGCGTCGCGCAGATGGTGGCACTCGCGGGGTATGTAAAGGTGGATCCACCGGAGAAGCGCGCGGCCATCGACACCCTGCGTCGCTCGATGGGCATCACGGGCGGCCGCGGCGCGATGGCGGCGCTCAGTGACCCTCAGCGCGCGGAGTACCAGCGTCAGTTGGCACACATCGAGACCCGGTGGCCGGGGCCCAGTGTAACGGATTTCGTGAACCACATCGACCACGCCGTAAGAGTGGCCGGCATCGAGCACGTCGGCATCAGTTCAGATTTCGATGGCGGCGGTGGCATCACGGGATGGCGCGACGCGGCGGAAACCACCAATGTCACCGCGGAACTGATGCGCCGCGGCTATTCCGACGACGACATCAGGAAGCTGTGGGGCGGCAACCTGCTCCGAGTGTGGCGCGCCAACGAGCGTGGCGTGAAGGTGCAGGCCGAGGCCTTCAAGAAGGTGCCGTTCGCCGTACCCTGAAACGCACCTGCGCCCGCGAGTACCGGCGGTCGTTGGAGTCACGCACTGCTTCATCTCCTGGATGACCCGGACGAATCCGGATGGACGCGAACCAGGCAGTACGTGACCCCAACACACCATCAACGCGCGGCGATCAGTTGCGATCGGATGCCAAAGCCATAGCGCGCGTCCAATGCATCCGCCGCGGCCTCGGCAATGATGCGTGATCCGTTCGCGTTCGGATGCATCCCGTCGAGACTGAAGTACGAACCGTACGGCGCCTGCGACGTCATCAGTTGCAGCACGCTGAACGTTGCCTTGACATTCACGCGTCCATACAGCTCCTCGAGCTCGGTGTGCGCCCAATCCAGGCGCGTCGCCTCGGCGCGGATGTGGGCATTCATCTGTGCCAATTGGGTGTTGATGACTCCCTGCTCCGCCGGCGTCAGCACGTAGTCCTCCGTCGTCGCCGATGGTGCGCCAGCGCAGCTTAGTTCAAACGGCGGTGCGCCGGCGCGACGACGCGCCAATCCGGTTCCAACCGCGATGGGCACACGCACGGGGACGAACAACAGATTCGCGCTGCCGTCGCAATCCGCCATGACGGTCACGTGGAACGCGGCCGCAAAGGTGGCCCGATCTGCGTACAGCTCGGCGCCGCGACGAAACCCCGGGAAAGACTCCACGTCGTGAATGAGCCCGACGAGAATGCCGTGTTTGGTTCCTTCGGCCACCTGATTCACCAGCTGCGTGTACAGGGGTGCCCAGAGGAACACGGGGAACAACGTGACACCTGGGACGGCCACGCCATTGCGCGATCCCAGCACCTCATTGGCTCCCAGCTCTACAGAAACGAGTTTCGGGTTCTGGGACAGCGCTGCGGACACCTGCGTCTGCCCCGACGCCAGGACGCGCGCGTACGGCGGGCCGTTGTTGAAATCGGTCGTCGTCTCGGGCGTGGTGAACAACGCATCCCTCGTGGTGGCCGCGACAATCGCGACATTCTGCGTGGGCAGGGTGACGCCGTCTTCGTTCGCGAGACAGGCCAGGCTGCCACGCGGCGCTCCCGCGGGCTCACCACTGATGCGCACTCCGGTTGCCAACGGGGCCGCCAGAGGCGCCTGGCAACCGAATCCGCTGATGAGCGGCAGCGATATGTCTCGATGTGCCATGCGGCCGAGCTGCGCTGGCCAGCTCGTTTGCTGCGATGCCGCGTTCACGCCGTCAGACGCCCAGCCCATACTGACACTCGTACCAATGGCGACGTAGCGCTGAAAGACGCCTCTGCCCTCGGACAGGGACTCGCCGTCCGCATCGTACGATGCGATGCGGGCGGACATGGGCGCCGTGGTGGGAATCGTCGCGTCCGAGCACGCCGATGCCACGGCTGTCAGCGCCAGGGCCAGCGCGCTTCGGTGGAGAGAACGACAGGACATTGGAGTCTCCGAAAGGGTTGATGGTGCGGCCTGATTGATTTTGGCTCGCACATGGTCGGCCTTTCGAAGCCGCGCAAACACGTCCTAGGCTGCGTAGCTGATCCCGGGTATTACGTATCTCCTACGTACTCGCTACAAGCGCACCCGCTTGTAGACCAGCGTCGTGTTCCCGTCCTGTATGGGAATCACGCCATGGGGAAGCACAGGGATCTGGAGTCCCGGAATAACCGGAATGCCGTCGTGGCGTGACGTGAGGGCAAGTGTTGCCGACCCGCCCTGCGGGAGTGAAAGCCTGAGCGTGAACCCGCTATCCCGCGGCGCTACATACTCCAATGCCCAGCGTTGCGAACGTGATCGGTACCGGGAACGGTCCACATACAAGCCGTCCACCCATGCTCCCGCCACGGCACCGTCGGTGGCGACGACGCTTACTTCGCGAGCGCCGCGTCCGCCCAGGATTCGGAGCGTCACCACCCGGCCGTCCGCGCGCGTCGAATCGCTAAGCAGCGTGGCCGTCGGCGGCTCGAGCGCTGCCATCGGCGCCCGCACCACGCCACGCGGGTCGAAGCGCCGGGTGAGCCATTCCGGTGCCCTGGAATCGGAGCCCCCACCCGATGATGACGCGATCGATTCCTGGATGAATCGTCGCGCGCTGGCCGTGGTGGCGCTGCCGGTCAACCAAGCCGCAAGTGAATCGCTGTCAATGGCATATACCAGTGCCGCTCCAGCCGGGTGCTTTGCATCCGACCTGACGGTGGCCCCACCGACGACCAACAGCAGCATCGCAGCGCCTGCAGTGAAGAGTGCCGGCCGCCACCATCCCGCGCCCGCCACGAGCTCGAGTTGCGGCATGAGCAGCCATGCCGCAACGGATGAGAGAAGCGCAAGGAGTACCGCTCCAACCATATCCAGGCCCAGCGCCACGACCACCATCAGGAAAATCGTTGGGACAAGCAGGAAGATCACGACCGCGGCAGCGAGCCATGCGCGCGCTTGCGCAAAGCGAGCCTGCGTTCCGGTGACGGCCGCCACCGCCGCGAGGCCGGTGAAGAACAGGGGCCATGTGAGCAGGAAGCTCACTCCAGGCAAAGTCGCCGACAGAAAGACGTTGAGTGCACCCAAGGCCAGCAGCGCGCCAGCCGTGATCCCGCGCGCCCCAGCGGCGCGCCGGGAGATTCCGTGTACAAGCAGCACGGTCGCGACAGCCATCAAAGCGATGGCGCTCGCGTACACAGCGCTCCAGCGAGGATCGCCGCCGCTCGTCAAGGCAGCGTGCAGGCGCGTGACGGCGGTGATCGTCCCGGCGCCGACCACAGCGGCGATGACAACAGACAGCACGACGCCCGCCACGCCTAACATCGAATCCTTGAGCCAGCGCGGCTCGCGCTTGCGCAACGCGACCACACCTCCCACGGCGATGAGCAGGACGATGACGGCCAACGGAAGTGCAAGCGCCTGCGGGTACACCAGCACGCCAAACAACGGCAGATCGAAGAACACCGCGTCGGATGTGTGCGGGCGCGGCAGCGGTTGGCCGCCGAACGCGATGGCGAGTGCCAGCGCCTGATTGCCGTGGTGCTGCACGCTGCCGCGGCTCAGATGCGCGACGTCGTCCTCGGCCGTGTGATACCGTTGCACCCCGCCGATGAACGCAAAGTTCATGGCCGGTTGGTCCAACACCGCCGTTTCGGATAGATCCGTGTCGTTGGGGAGCTTGCGGTACACGGTCGTGCTCAGCGAGGTGGCGCGACCCCCGCCCACGCGGCGCAGCATGCGCACCGCGTCCATGTTCCCGGCTCCCGTCTCGAACATCAGCGACGGCCCCTGCGTGCCGCGGGCCTCGAAGTTCAGCACCATTGCAACATCCTTCGCCCACGGATGCTCGCGGGCAAACGCTGCCGCGCCCAGCAACCCTGCCTCTTCTCCGTCTGTGAAGAGCGCGATGACATCGTTCACCAGAGGACCACTGGATTTGAGCGCACGAAGCGTCTCGAGCAACACGGCGGTCCCGCTAGCGTCGTCGCCCGCGGCGGGGCCCGCTGGAACACCGTCGTAGTGCGCCATGAGCAGAACGGCTTTTCCCGCCGGCTGCGTTCCGGGCATCCGGACCACAATGTTTCGGATGCGTCCCGCCACCGGATACCGTGTGCCCACACCCGTGGCCTCCTGGACCTGGGGAAGCAGACCGAGCCCGGTGATCTGTGCAAGAACGTAGTCGCGCACTCGGGTCTGGTCGGCGCTTCCGAGCGGATGCGGACGCTGCGCGATGGCCGCGACGTGGGCGAACGCGCGCTCCGCGGAAAACGCCGAGGGCGCTGCGGAAGCGGACGCGACCGACGGTTCGTGGACCGTGTAGGCGAGCGCGGCGGCGCAAAGGGCGAGCAGGCCGAGCACCGTCAATAGGCGGGAGTATCGCATTCGGGGACTTTACGCCGGGAAGGGGACGCATGACGTTATCCGTGACTGCTGTCACCTGCCATGCCGGCGGCCTTTCTGGACGTGACAAACTCGCCCGTTTTCAGTCCCTTTACATGAATGCGGCAGACACGTCAGATGATCGGTAGATCACCCTGGGTTTCGCGGGCTGGTAAAGGTGTAGCGGTCGTCGCTTCTACTGGCGCCGCGCTGGTGAGCATCATTTCCGCGCTCTATTCCTACGGCGTTCTCGGCAAATCCGAGGCGCACCAGTCCATTGGAAATTATGGCGCGGCGTGGGTTCGCCTGCGCCCCACCGTGGACACCGCGTTTGCCATCGGGGACTCGATTCATTATGCCGCCACCGTAGCCGACAAGAACGGCAGCATTCTCGTCGGCGCCCGTCCCACCTGGACCACCGGTGACTCGACCGTGGCCTCGGTGGGCGAAGACGGCGCAGTCGTGGCGCGCGGTCCCGGCCAGACCACGGTGACGGTCATTGTGGGTACGTTCGTCGCCACCTCACGACTCGTCGTGAAACAGAGAGTCGCGGGCGTCGTGGTCTCGAGCAGCATCGGCGATACGGCGATCAATGTGCTGGAGGGCTCGGAGCTGCAGTTGCGGGCGCGGGCGCTGGACGCCCGTGGCCACGGCATCGTGCAGGCCGGCGCGGCATGGCACATCGACGACAGCAGCGTCGCCGTCCTCGCACCCACCGGCGTCCTCAGCGCGCGTAACGCTGGGCGCAGCGTGGTGAGCGCCAAGATCGACGGCAAATCTGGCTACCTGCCCGTGTCCGTAATGACCACCGCCACAGCGCTCAACGTCGTGGGCGGTGCCGCGCAGCGCGCACTCGCGGGACGCGCGTTGCCGCAGCCTATCGTCGTTCGCGCAGTCAACCGCCGCGGCGCACCAGCATCCGGAAAGACAGTCACGTTCCGTCCAGCGGAAGGCGCTGGCAAGACCGATCCGTCCACCGCGGTGACCGACGCCGATGGACGCGCGCGCACGTCGTGGACCCTCGCCGACTATCCCGGCCGCCAGTGGCTCTCGGTCCAGGTAGAGAACGTGGACAGCGCTATCGCCGTCGTGGCGGAAGCCGATCCAGTCGCGGCGAACACGCGGGTTGCCGCCGTCAGCGATGACCTTCGCGGCCGCGCCGGCGAGGCCATCGACTCCATTGCCGTTCGGGTGACGGATTCCACGGGTCGCGTGCTCGCGGACGTGCCGGTCCAATGGACTGCGCTGGACGGCGGTGTTGTCGAGGCGTTCGACGCGCGCACCGATTCCGTGGGCATTGCGCGCGCGCGTTGGACGCTGTCCCGGAAAGTGGGTGAGCAGCGCGCGCGCGTGCAGATCGGTATCGGCGCGGCTGGCCGCGGCATCGCGCCGGTCACGCTCCAGGTACATGCGGCCGCAGGAGCTCCGACAGATATGCTCATCGCGAACGGCGACCGTCAGCGCACCGCCGCTGGGGCCACGCTCAAGAAAGCGGTTGTGGTTCGCGTCATCGATGCGAATGGCAACGGCGTCGCCGACGTTCCGCTCGTGCTATCGCTTTCCTCCGGCAGCGTTCCCGACAGCGTGCTGAATACCGACTCCGTTGGCAACGCAAGCATTCGCTGGACGATGGGCCGGTCGGCCAGCATCCACACCCTTGCCGTTCACGTGGACGGCATTAAGAAACTGCTCAAGGTGACCGCGACGGCAGCGGCCGGATCTCCTGCCAACCTTTCGTTCGAGGATGCGCCCGCCGACAAGGGCACGCGCTCCAAGGCCAAGCGGCTGTACGCGCTGGTCACGGACGTCTACGGAAATCCCGTCGCCGATGCTCCCGTCACGTTCTCGTCGAAGTCCGGCACGGTGGTACCGACGCGCGCTGTGAGTGATGCCAAGGGGCGCGTGTTGTTGCGCTGGACACCAAGCTCTGCTGCCGGCGAACAGACGCTGAATGGCATCGTTCGCGCGACCGACGTCAAGGGTTCCTACGTCGCCCAGGTTGGCAAGCCGGACACGAAGCCAGCCGCATCCAAACCAGCCGCATCTAAGGCAGCCGCATCCAAGGCGGCCGCATCCAAGCCAGCCGCATCCAAGGCGGCCGCATCCAAACCACGCGGTCGCTAGATCGCCGCGTCCGACACGCCTCCTTGCACAGTTCGAGGCCATGCGCCTCGTTTCTGGGTGAACACACGCGTCAACAGCAAGGAGCGCTGGAATGTCGCCAGTCAAGCATCCGGTCACCGGTACGGCATTGTCGTTCGTTCTCGCCGATGAGCTACGCATCGTTCGCGAGGAACTCGCCACTTCCAATGAGCGGAGTGGTCGAACGCTCGTGAAGGACGGCCCGCTGAGCGTCACGCTCATCGGTTTGCATCCCGGTGGCGAGCTGCGGCCGCACCGTGCCAAGGGGCCCATCACCGTCCAGGTGCTGGATGGCGCGATCGAAGTCGACGCCGAAGGACGCACGTGGGCGCTGCCGACAGGCTCGTTGTTCGCGCTGAACGCTGGCGGAATAACGCATTCGGTGAGATCGCCGAAAGGCGCGGCGTTCCTGCTCACGGTGATCCACGCGGATTCCGCGTAGCTGTCCGCGGGGGGGGCATGTCGGATCAAAACATCGCCGCGATCGCTATTGGGTGCCCGCTTGTGAGGTTCTTCGGGCCCCTGCGAGCACGCCGAACTGCAGGACGGAAATGTTGCGATCGAAGCGAATGTTGTAGTAGTCCTGGCCCGTGTAGTAGCTGACGAATGGCTGGAAATCGCCGACCTTTCCGATGTCGGTGAATAGCTTCAGGCCCAGCGACGTTCGGTCGCGCACGTTGCGGCGTTCCGGCAGCAATGAGCCGCCGATGTAGCCCACGGATAATGACAGGCCGTGCACGGGGCGCAGCGCCTTGGGCGCCAACTGCACCCGAGTCTCCAGATGGCCGCGGTATCGCCCGTAGATCGGGCGCATGGCCTTGGCCATCCAGCCTTCGGGGTGCCACTCGAATGAAAGCTGGTTCGAGCCCTGGAGTTGCCCCCGGAAAAACCGGCGCATGATGCCGGCCTCGAGATAGTTGGTGAAGAAATCGCCGTTCTTGTAGTTGATGGCGGGCGGGCTGGTGGAGTCGTAGAAGCTCTCCTCCTGTCCGTTCGAATGGTGTCCCAGCCGCAGAAAGCCGTACACGGCCGAGTCAATCTGCCGCCGCGGCGCATAGGGCCAACCCCACCAGTACGCCGAGATCCGCGGCATGAAGCTCGGCGGCGGCACGGGGTACGATCCGCCGTAAAATTGCCGCACGACGATCTTGGGCGTCACGGCGACAAGCAGCGGCTTGCGACCGGCGGCGAGGATGAGCGGCGGAGCGACGGTCGCCTCGTAGAGTATCGGGAGATTGCCGTTGCGGCTGGGTTCGCGCGGCAGCCCGAACATGAGGAACGGCAGCGACGCGTACGTCGGCTCCTGCTCGCCGCGCACGAGCGCGTCGTACTCCGTCCGCCCCAGCGGACGTGGCTGCTCGGTTTGCGCAGACAACTCGCCAGCCGCAAGCGTCAGCGCCGCAAGCGACAGCGCCGCGAGCATCAGGAAGTGCCATGGGGACCTGAGCAATTTCTCCCACCCGTTGTGAATGAGGTTCGTCACACCACCCACGTATCGGGCGTGCCAACGTGACATATTCCCTGTTTTGACGTCAAGTGCTGGTTGCGTCGCGGCGCCCCGTCCCGATATTGCATGCAGCATTTCGCCGGATGGAGCCTTGACGGAACCAGTAACCCACATCGGTAAGTACCGTATCCTCGAACAGGTAGGCGAGGGCGCCATGGGCGTCGTCTACAAGGCGACGGATCCGGTGCTGAACCGCACGGTGGCCATCAAGGTCATGAGCGAGGGGCTGGCCCAGGACGTGGCGCTCCGCGAACGGTTTCTCAGAGAGGCGCAGGCCGCTGGGTCGTTGGCGCACCCCAATGTCGTGACGGTCTACGATTTCGGCGAAACCGACGGGCATCTGTTCATCGCCATGGAGTTCGTCCAGGGCTCCGACCTCGAGAAGCTGCTCACCAGCAACACGCCACTGTCGCTCTCGACGAAACTGGACATCATGATCGACGTGCTCAACGGCCTGTCGTACGCGCACCGGCGCGGAATCGTGCACCGGGACATCAAGCCGGCGAACATCCGCGTCGACGAGGAAGGCCGCGCTCGGATCATGGACTTTGGCGTCGCTCGGCTCTCGACGTCGAACCTGACCGGCACGGGCGTCATGATGGGGACGCCGAACTACATGGCGCCCGAGCAGATCACCGGTGGGGAGCTCACGCCGGCGGTCGATCTCTTCTCCGCTGGCGCGGTGCTGTACGAGCTGCTCACCAACTCCAAGCCATTCCAGGCGGACACGTTGCATCGCGTGCTCTTCAAGATTGTGAGCGATCCCCCGCCCGATCTTCTGGAAGTGATGCCCGATCTGCCGAAGCAGCTGGACCACATCGTCAAGAAGGCGCTGGCCAAGGAACCGGAGAACCGGTATCGGACCGCCACCGATATGGCCAACTCGCTCAGCGCCGTCCGAGCCATCGTCGGTGCACCGCGTCCTTCGCGGACCGTGTCGCACCGCAGCTCCATCGAGCACTCGCTGCAACTTCAGCGTGAGGCGCAGGCCCGC
>JANNJV010000398.1:0-2796 GCA_031395945.1 Gemmatimonadota bacterium
CAAGCCGTTCATCATCCATAAGCTGGTGGAGAAGGGGATCGCCGAGACCGTGAAGCGCGCCAAGAAGATCGTGGAGCGCGAGAGCCCCGAGGTGTACGAAATCCTCGAGGAGATCATTCGCGATCATCCGGTGCTGCTCAACCGCGCGCCGACACTGCACAGACTCGGTATTCAGGCGTTTGAACCTGTGCTCGTGGAAGGCAAGGCTATCCGTATTCACCCGCTCGTCTGCGCGGCATTCAACGCGGACTTTGACGGTGACCAGATGGCCGTGCACGTGCCGCTGTCGTTCGAAGCACAGCTCGAGAGCCGTCTGCTCATGCTGTCGTCGAACAACATTCTCAAGCCGTCCGACGGTCGTCCCGTCGCGGAGCCAAGCCAGGACATCGTGCTGGGCTGCTATTTCGCAACCAAGGCGCCGGCGGACTTCGCCAATGCCAATCCCGTGCGGCGATTCACGCTGGTGTCGGAAGTGGAGATGGCGCTGAGTACGGGCCACCTCACGCTGCCGACGCCGGTACTGTTCTTCGTCAAGGACGAAGACGGCGGCCGCTGGGAGAAGACCACGGCCGGCCGCGTGCTGTTCAACGCGATCGTGCCGCCGGAGCTGGGCTTCAAGAACCACGACATGAAGAAGAAGGCGCTGTCGGAGCTCGTCTTCGAGTGCTACCGGCAGGTGGGTCTCTCCGCGACCGTGAATTTCCTCGATCGACTGAAGGAGTTCGGGTTCCATAACGCGACCCGAGGCGGCGTGTCCATCGGCATCGAGGATCTCGAGATTCCGGGCGACAAGCAGACGCTGCTCACCGAAGCCGAGGAGCGAGTGAACCGCTTCCAGAAGGCGTACTCCACCGGCAACATCACCAACGGGGAGCGCTATAACAAAGTCATCGATACGTGGACGCACGCGAACTCGGATATCGCCGACGCAATGGTGAAAGCCATGGCGCGGTCGAAGGGCGGATTCAACCCGGTCTTCATGATGTTCGATTCCGGCTCCCGCGGATCGCGTGACCAGATCCGTCAGCTCGCCGGAATGCGCGGACTGATGGCCAAGCCGCAGAAGAAGCTGACGGGAGGCATCGGCGAGATCATCGAGAGCCCGATCAAGTCGAATTTCAGGGAAGGCCTCTCAGTGCTGGAGTACTTCATTTCAACGCACGGTGCCAGGAAGGGACTCGCCGACACTGCGCTCAAGACGGCGGACGCCGGCTACCTCACGCGTCGTCTCGTGGACGTGGCGCAGGATGTCACGATCGCGGAAGAGGATTGCGGTACGATCCAGGGGCTCGACATTTCCGCGCTGAAGGAAGGCGAGGATATCATCGAGCCGCTGTCGGAGCGCATTGTCGGCAACGTCGCCGCGGAAGATGTCGAAGATCCGCATGAGCGCGACGAGGCCGGGCGGGCGTCGATCCTGGTCGAGTCGGGCCAGCTGATCGACGAGGACACGGCGCGCCACATCGAGGAGGCGGGCATCGAGAACGTGAAGATTCGTTCCGTGCTCACCTGCGAGGCGAAGCGCGGCCTGTGCCGCATGTGCTACGGCCGCAACCTGGCCACCATGTCCATGGTGGACCTGGGCGAGGCCATCGGCATCATCGCCGCGCAGTCCATCGGCGAGCCGGGCACGCAGCTCACGCTCCGTACCTTCCATATCGGTGGAACGGCCGCTCGAATCGCCGAGCAGACGGCGCGCAAGTCCAAGCTGGACGGCACCATCGAGTACGGCGATCGCCTGGTGGTCGTGGAAAACCACGAAGGCCAGAGCATCGTGACTTCATATGAAGGCGAGCTCGCGATCAAGCAGGGTGAAGGCAAGAACGCCCTGATCGGCGCCCGCCTCGCCGTTCCGCTCGGCGCCATCATGATGGTTGGCGACGGTGAACCGGTGAAGCGGGATCAGATCATCTTCACCTGGGATCCGTACACCACGCCCATCATTGCGGACGTCGTGGGCACAATCAAGTTCGTGGACATCGTCGAGGACGAGTCGGTGGCCGAGGAGCTCGATGAGCTCACCGGTCTGCGCCAGCGCGTCATCATCGAGGACCGCGAGAAAAAGCTCCACCCCCACATCGAGATCGTGCAGGAGAAGGGCGGGAAGGAGCGCCGCGTACGCGACTTCGTCATCCCCGTGGGCGCCCAGCTCACGGTGGAGGACGGCCAGAAGATCAGCGCCGGCACGACGATCGCCAAGATCGGCCGTGAGGCATATAAGACTCGCGACATCACGGGCGGTCTGCCGCGGGTCGCCGAGTTGTTCGAGGCCCGTCGTCCGAAGGATCCTGCCACCATCAGCGAGATCGATGGCGTGGTCCGATTCGGCGACATCAAGCGCGGCAAGCGCGAGATCTTCGTCCATCCCGTGAGCGGCAATGGCGCGATCGAGGAAGGGACCGAGCCTCGCCTGTACGAAGTGGGCGCCGGCAAGCACTTGCGCGTCCACGAGGGCGACCGCGTCCGCGCCGGTGACCGTCTGTCCGAAGGGCCGGTGAATCCGCACGACATTCTGCAGATTCGTGGTCCCCGTGCCGTGCAGGAGTACCTGCTGAACGAAGTGCAGGAGGTCTACCGCCTGCAGGGCGTGAAGATCAACGACAAGCACATCGGCGTGATCGTGCGCCAGATGCTGCAGAAGGTGCGCGTGCTCGAGCCGGGGGACACCGAGTTCCTCGAGGGCGAGCATGTGGACAAGCAGGTCTTCCGGGCCGAGAACGATCGGGCCAAGAAGAAGAAGCAGGCGCCAGCCAAGGCGGAGCCGCTGCTGCTGGGCATCACCAAGGCGTCGCTGAC
>JANNJV010000412.1:0-7378 GCA_031395945.1 Gemmatimonadota bacterium
GAAGCCGTGCGCAACGCGGCCGAGGACATCGACGCCATCGCCGCCGAGCGGCGCAACAAGGCCAAGAGCAAGAGCGCGAAGACCACAAAGGCCGACCAGGCGGAACCACTAGCGTAGACGGACGCGACGCCCAACGCCCCACGCCCAACACCAAGCGCCTGACGCTCCGTCCAAGGGCGTTAGGCGCTTGGCGTGAGGAGTACGGCGTAGGGCGTACCCCGTGCGTCGTTGTTCATGCTGGCGTCGTATCTTTAAGGAATGTCGCTGCCCGACCGATTCGACCCCTCGACAGAATCAAAGATTTATGAGCGCTGGCTGGATGCCAGCTGCTTTCACGCCGACGCCAAGGCGTCGTCGCGCGCGGGTGGGTCTCGCGACCCGTTCACCATCGTCATTCCGCCCCCGAACGTCACCGCCATCCTGCACCTGGGCCACGCGCTCGACGACGTCACGCAGGACGTGCTGATTCGTTGGGCCCGGATGAAACAACAGGAAACGCTCTGGGTCCCGGGGACGGACCACGCGGGCATCGCGACGCAGAACGTCGTCGAAAAACTTGTCGCCAAGGACGGCAGGACGCGGTTCGACCTGGGCCGCGCCGCGTTCGTGAAACGCACCGAACAGTTCGTGGCGGAGACCGGCGGCACGATCTTGCGCCAGCTGCGCGCCATCGGCGCCTCCGCCGACTGGTCGCGTACCGCATACACGCTCTCACCCGAACTGTCCGTCGCGGTTCGCGAGGCGTTCGTGCGCCTGTACGAAGCGGGACTGATCTATCGGGGCCATCGCGTCATCCACTGGTGCCCGCGCTGTCTCACCTCGCTCAGCGACGAAGAAGCCGAGTTCCAGGAGGAGACTGGCGCGCTGTACCACATCGCGTATCCACTCTCGAACCAGGGCAACGGCGTTGGAAGTGGGAAGCCTGACGTTGGAGATGCGACGTCACCTCACACTTCAAACCTCGAACGTCAAACGTCGGACGCGGTCTCGCTCGTGGTAGCAACGACGCGCCCGGAAACCATGCTCGGCGACGTCGCCGTCGCCGTGAATCCGAAGGACACGCGCTACGCTCACCTGGTGGGCAAGACCGTGCGCCTGCCCATCGTGAACATCGATATCCCGATCATCGCCGACGAGTACGCCGATCCGGCGTTCGGCACCGGCGTCGTGAAAATCACGCCGGCGCACGACGCCAACGATTTCGACGTGGGCAAACGCCACCAGCTGCCGATGCCGGTGGTAATCGACGCGAACGGGATGATGGCGGAAGAAACCGACGCCGACGGCCGCGTTCCCGAGTTCGTCCGCGGCGATGACCGTTTTGTCGCCCGCAAGAAGATCGTGAAGGCGCTGCAGGACAGCGGCGCGCTGGTGAAAACCGAGCAGCGCCAGCACGCCGTACGGCATTGCTATCGTTGCGACACGGTGGTGGAGCCGCGCCTTTCCGATCAGTGGTTCGTGAAGATGGCGCCGTTGGCGAAACCGGCGCTCGAGGGAGTGCGCAGTGGTGCCATCCGCATTCTCCCCGAGCGGTGGGAGGGCGTTTACGTCCATTGGCTGGAGAACATCCGCGACTGGAACATCTCGCGACAGCTCTGGTGGGGACACCGCATCCCCGTGTGGTACTGCAAGGATTGCGATCCGCCGTACGACATCCACGTCAGCCGAACGAACCTCACGGCATGTCCGCACTGCGGCAGTCCGGCGCGGCAGGACGAGGATGTGCTCGACACGTGGTTCTCGTCCTGGCTCTGGCCGCTCTCCACGCTGGGGTGGCCCAACGAGAAGGACGAGGATTTCCGCGCGTTCTATCCGACCGACGTCCTCGTGTCAGGGCCGGACATCCTGTTCTTCTGGGTCTCTCGCATGATCATGGCCGGCTACTTCTTCACGGGCCGGTCGCCATACCATACGGTGCTGTTGCACGGGATGGCGCGCGACGCTCAGGGTCGCAAGATGTCCAAGTCGCTGGGCAATGGCGTCGATCCGCTGGACGTCGTGCGACTCTACGGCGCGGATGCGTTGCGCTGGACCCTCGTGTCGGGCATGGGTCTCGGCGCCGACATCGTGCTCGACCCGAATGATCTGGAAAAAACATTCGCGCCGGGTCGCAACTTCGTCACCAAACTGTGGAACATCGGTCGGTTCCTGCTGGACAAGGCGGGCAGCGCGCCGGTGACGCCAGTGGATCGCCTCCCGCCCGACAAGTTGCAACGCGCCGACGAGTGGATACTCTGGCGGCTGGACGTCGCCATCGCGGAGGCCGACGCGGCGCTGGGCCCCTTGCGGCCCACCACGCCACTGGCGCACAAGGACGCGGTCCGCTGGACGGACGCCGAGCGCGTGAATGGAATGCGGCTGAACGATCTGGCGGAGACGGCGCGCCGGTTCGTGTGGAACGAGCTGGCCGACTGGTACGTCGAGGCCATCAAGGGACGACTCGCTGCTGGCGGAGACGACGCCGAAGTGGCGCGCGCGGTGCTCGTGCACGTGTTCGACGGCGCCCTGCGATTGCTGCATCCCGTCGTTCCCTTCGTGACGGAGGAGATCTGGCAGCACCTGCCGTCGCGAACGGCCGGCGCATTCCTGACCTTGTCGCCGTGGCCAGCAGCGCGCCAGCGCTCGGTGCCGCTGAGTCGCGCGCGCGAGTTCGAGCTCGTGCGCGAGGCCGTGAGCGCGCTGCGTCAGATACGGGCGGAGTACGCGGTTCCTCCGGGGACAGCCGTCGACGCGATCGCGGTGACCGGTAACGGGGCGGCGTCCGCGCGCGAGATTGCGCGGGTGTTCGATGAGGAAGCGGGGGTCGTGGAGCGGCTGTCACGCGCGTCACTGCGCGTGGCCGACAGCGCGCCCGCCGGCGCCTCGGCCCATGCAGTGCTTTCCGGCGGGACGTCGCTGGTGGTGCCGCTCGCGGGGCTGGTGGACGTGGAGAGGGAATGCGCCCGCCTGCGCGGCGAACTCACGTCGTTGGAGAAGCAGCTGCAGTCGCTCGAGTCCCGGCTGGCGAACGACACATTCGTCGCGAAAGCACCAGTCGCTGTGGTCGCAGCCGAACGCGCGAAGCTGGGCGAATGGACCGCACGCCGGCAACAGCTTCGCGAGAAAGTGCAGCTGTTGTGCGGCTGATACGCGCGCTGGTCGCGGTCTCCGTGGTGATCGCGGTCGCGGGATGCGCGTCGCCCGGTTCGCCGCCCGGAGGGCCAGAGCGATCGACGCCGCCCGTGCTGTTGGGCACATCGCCAGATTCCGGCTCAGTGAATGTGCAGCTGCGCGCCGTCGTGTTCGAGTTCGACGAGGTGGTGGCCGATCGCGGCGGCGGACAGGGTGGCATCGAGAGCCTGTTTCTCGTTTCACCCACCGATGGGACACCGCGCGTCTCCTGGAAGCGCGACCGAATCGAGGTTCGCCCGCGACGGAATTTCCGGCCCAACACGGCCTATTCGATCACGCTGCTGCCCGGCATCTCGGACCTGCGTGGCAACGTGCTGCGCACCGGTGCGACGGTGATCTTCTCCACCGGCCCGACCATTCCGCCGTACCTCATTCTCGGGCGCGTCTTTGACTGGATGAGCGAACGGATTGCGCCGAACGCGTTCGTTCAGGTGATTCGCCAGCCGGATAGTCTGCAGTACGCCGGCGCTGCCGACTCCACGGGACAGTTCGCCATCGGGCCCCTGGAAGAAGGCACGTATGTGGTGCGCGCGCTCATCGACAATAACAGAAACCGCGCGGTGGACCCGGAAGAGCCGTGGGACAGTCTGACAGTCGCGGTGCGCGGCACGTCGCCCTTTCTCGAGATGCTGGCTGCGCCACGCGACACCATCGCACCCCGGTTGCTCACGGTCTCGGCTTCCGACAGCGTGACCCTGGCCGCGTCTTTCGATCGCCCGCTGGATCCGGATTTGCCGCTCACACCCGCGTCGTTCCGCGTGCAGAACGCGGACTCCACGCGCTTGCGCATCGTACGCGTGCAAACGCGCGCGCACGCGAACGCCGAGCGCGCGGCACGGGACAGCGCGGCGCGGCGCGACACCACCCGGCGCGACACGACGGCTGCTCCGCCTGCCGACGTTGCCCGCGCGCGACGTGATTCGCTGCAGGCGGCTGGTGGAGCGACACCAGGACGCGTCGCGCCGCTGTTGCCGTCGAAGCGCAGTCCGGCGCGTGACGTCGTCATCCGCCTCGACTCGCTCACGCCAATGCGAGTGGGCGCCACCTATCGCGTCACGGCCGTGAATGCGCGCGGTTTGCTGGGGCACGCGCGGACCACCGATCGGGTGATCACGGTTTCGCCGCCCGCGCGCCGCGACACGACGGCGGCGCCTGTCGTCCCGGTGCCGGTGCGCCGCCCACCGTCATGAGCGATCCGCGTCGGAATCTGCCAAGCGTGAGCGCGCTGCTGGAGCGCGACGCCATCCGTGCGTTGCAGGACCGCGCGCCGCGGTCCCTGGTGGTGGACGCCATCCGGTCTACGATCGAGGCCGCGCGCGCCGGATCGCCGGCGCCTGTCAGCGACGGCGAGTGGGTGGCCGCCATCGACGCCGCGCTCGCCCGGGCGCAGCGGCCGTCCCTGCGACGTGTCATCAACGCCACGGGCGTCGTCTTGCACACCAACCTCGGGCGCGCTCCGCTGGCCGCCGCCGCGCTCGAAGCCGTGCAACGCGTCGCGACGGGGTACGCGAACCTGGAGTACGATGTGGACCGCGGCGCGCGCGGCTCACGGTACTCGCACTGCGTCGCGCTACTCAAGGAACTCACCGGCGCCGAGGACGCGCTGGTGGTCAACAACAACGCCGCCGCGCTGGTGCTGGCGCTCAATACGCTCGCCGTGGGACGTGGGGTGCTGATCTCGCGCGGCGAACTCGTGGAAATCGGGGGCAGCTTTCGCATTCCCGACATCATGGAGCGCAGCGGCGCCCGCCTGATTGAAGTGGGTACCACCAACCGCACCCACCTCGCGGACTACGAGCAGGCGCTCACGGACGACATCGGCGCCGTCATGAAGGTCCACCGGAGCAACTTTGCGATGGAAGGCTTCGTCGCCGAGGTGGACTCCCGCGCATTGGCGGAGCTGGTGAGGCCGCGTGGCGTTCCGTTCGTGCACGATCTGGGCAGTGGTCTCCTGCTTCCGCTCGACCATCTCGGGCTGTCGGGTGAGCCCACGGCGGCGGACGTGGTCCGCGGAGGCGCGACGCTGGTCACGATGAGTGGCGACAAGTTGCTGGGCGGGCCGCAGGCGGGGATTATCGTTGGGAGCGCCGACATCGTCGGCAGACTGCGCGACAATCCGCTCACGCGGGCGCTGCGCGTGGACAAGCTCACCATCGCCACGCTCGAGGCGACACTCGCCCTCTATCGCGACCCCGAGCGCGCCCGCCGGGAGATTCCCGTGCTGGCCATGCTGGGCCGGACACGGGACGAGTTGCGCACGCGCGCCAATGACCTGCGCGGCGCGCTCAATAACCTGGGGACGGTGGTGGAAAGCATTGCAAGCGTAGGGGGCGGGGCATTTCCCAACGCCGGCATTCCCTCCTTCGCGCTGGCGTTCTCGAACGACGCGCAGGCGCTGGAGCAACGTCTTCGTCTTGGCGAACCGGCCGTCATTTGCCGACTCGCCGAGGGACGACTGCTGCTGGACATGCGCACCGTGCAGCCCGAGGAAGACGCGATGCTCGCCGAGGCTATCCGCTCGGCGCTGTCGTCGTGACGTCGCGTCGGCCTGCGGTGTTCCTGGACCGCGACGGAACGATCATCCGCGATCGGAACTATATCGCCAAGCCAGAGCAGGTGGAGTTGTTTCCCAACGCCGCCGCATCCATCGCCCGGCTGAATGCGGCCGGCTGGCCAGTTTTCGTCGTGACAAACCAGTCGGGGATTGCGCGTGGGTACTTCACCGAGGCCGATTACCTCCGCGTTCGCGAGCGTCTGGACCAACTGCTCGCGGCAGAAGGTGCGCGTATCGACACCACGTACATGTGCCCGCATCACCCCGAGTTCACCGGACCCTGTCCGTGCCGCAAGCCGGGCACTCTGCTTTTTCGGGAGGCCGCGGCGACACACGGACTCGAGGTGTCGGCCTCCTGGTATATCGGCGACAAGCTGCGCGACATTCTTCCTGCACGCGAGCTCGGTGGACAGGGCGTGCTGATTCCGTCCCACGACACGCCGGCGGCCGATCTGGACGAAGCGCGCGCGACATTCATCGTCGCGCGCTCGCTGACCCATGTGGTGGACCGCATCCTGGCGCCCGCCGCATGACGCCCTCGCGCGCGCGCATCGCGGTGCTGGCTTCCGGCGGCGGCAGCAATCTGCAAGCGATTTTCGATTACCTGGATCGGCGCGGCAAGACGCGCGGTGCGGACGTTGTCGTGGTTGCGTCGGATAAGCCCGAGGCGGTCGCTCTGCAGCGCGCGCAACGCCGGAACGTGCCCGCCGCGACGCTCCGCTCGACGTGGGCGCCAGATGGCGCCGGGTTGCTCGATGTGCTGCGCGAACATCGGGCGGACTTCATCGCGCTGGCTGGCTATCTCCGCCTGCTGCCCAAGGAGATTCTGGCCGAGTTTCCCAGCCGCATCGTCAACGTCCATCCCGCACTGCTGCCCGAGTTCGGCGGCGTCGGCATGTATGGCGATCGCGTGCATCGCGCCGTGCTGGCGTCCGCCGCGCGCGTCAGTGGCGCTTCGGTCCACTACGTTGACGAGGAGTACGATCACGGCGCGATCCTGGCACAATGGCCCGTTCCGGTACTGGCGGACGACACCACGCGTTCGCTTGCGAGTCGAGTGCTGAAGGTGGAGCATGTGTTGTATCCGCGGGTCATCCACGCGGTGGCCTCAGGGCAATGGCGCTTCGGTTCGCGGCCGCCCGCCGTTCCGGACGCCGCCGCGCTGACCCTTACGCACTGGGACGAACGGCGTCTCGTCGAGGAGATCGAGAATGCGTTTGGCTTATAGGATTACATCCTCCACGTTTCCCCTTTCCCTTTCCCCCATTCCCCGCCCTTGCGTCGCGCGCTGATCTCGGTTTCAGACAAGTCCGGCATCCTGGAGCTCGCCACGCGGCTCGCTGCACTGGGCTGGGAACTGGTATCCACGGGCGGTACCGCGCGCGCGTTGCGAAAAGCCGGTCTCACGCCTCTCGACGTCGCCGACATCACTGGATTTCCTGAAATTCTGGACGGGCGAGTGAAAACGTTGCATCCCACGGTTCATGGCGGGCTGCTCGCGCGCCGGGATTCGCCCGAGCACATGCAGGCCATTGCCTCCCACAAGATCGCGCCAATCGACCTCGTGGTCGTGAACCTCTACCCATTTCGCGAGACCGCCGCGCGCAAGGACGTCGAGCCGCACGATGTGGTCGAGCAGATCGACATCGGCGG
>JANNJV010000416.1:0-10185 GCA_031395945.1 Gemmatimonadota bacterium
CTTTCTGAGCAGCATGTCGCTGCTGATGATCGTGGTGGGCGGCCTGGGATTGGCGTCCACGATGAGCCTCGCCGTGCTGGAGCGCACGCGCGAGATCGGGGTGATGCGCGCCATCGGTGCGCGCCACGGCGCCATTCTCACGATGGTCCAGGTGGAAGGACTGGTGGTGGCGATTCTCAGCTGGATTGTTGCGATCCCGCTGTCCCTTCCGATGAGTGTTGCGCTGGGCCGTGCGTTCGGGCGCATCATGCTCGAGGTGCCGTTGACGCTGGTGCCCGAGCCGGCAGGCGTGGTGCGATGGCTCGCCGTGGTGGCGACCGTTTCGGTTCTGGCCTGCGCATGGCCGGCGTTTCGCGCGATGCGCATCCCGACGTCGTCAGCACTGGCGTACGAATGACATAGCCGGAGCGGCGTTAGCTTCATCGCGTGAGATTCATCGGCTTCCTTGCCGCGATCCTGACGCTTACGGCGCTGTCGTGGCTGTTGGTCGGGACTTTCGTGCACGACATGATTCCCGGCGGGTGGCGGGCCATCGCGATCGCGTGGGCCATCAGCGTGGTGCCGCTGTTCGTGCTGATCCGAAACATCTCCACGGGACGATACCCCTCCGCGATCGTTCGGCTGGTTCTCTTTCGGGGGTTCTGGTACGCGCAACTGCTGATGCTACCCTTGGCGCTGATCAGCGCCGCGATGGCGCTCCTCGGCTTCCCCTTCGGTGTGGCGCACACTGTCGGGCGCGTCACCGTACTTGCTGGCGCGCCGCTCCTGATAGTGCTCGGACTCTGGGGCTACGCCGGTTCGCGACGGCTGATGGTTCGCGAGTTGACATTGACGCCGCGCTCGATGTCCCCTGCGCTGGACGGTCTGCGCATCGTTCAGCTATCAGACCTGCACGTCGGGCCGCATACCTCGAAGCGGCAGCTCGTGAGGATCGCGGCCGCCACCAGCGAGGCGCGGCCGCACATCATCGCGTACACTGGCGACCAGGTGGACGACTATCCGCACGACATCGACGTATTCGCATCGGCGTTCGGTCATTTGTCGGCGCCGCTCGGCGCGTACGCCATCGCGGGGAATCACGATGTCTACGCGGGCTGGGCAGAGGTGCGGCGAAGGCTTGAGGCAACCGGGGTCACTGTGCTCGTCAACCGAGCGGTGAAGTTGACGCACAACGGCAGTGATTTCTGGCTTGCCGGCACCGGCGACCCTGCGGGAGGACAGTTCGTGCGTGGCCATGAAACGGGAGCGCCGGACATTCCGCTCACCCTCGCGGACGTTCCGCGCGGTGCCTTCTGTGTCACGCTCGCACACAACCCCGCGCTTTTCCCGGCGCTCGCAGAGCGCGGAGTGGCCTTGGTGTTGAGCGGGCACACGCATCATGGGCAGTTCTCGATTCCATCGCGCAACTGGAGCCTGGCCTCGGTGTTCCTCGAGTACGCCATGGGGACTTATGAAAGAAACGGATCGCTGCTCTACATCAGCCCCGGCACGAACTTCTGGGGGATTCCATTTCGCATCGGCGCGTTCCCCGAGGTTACCATCGTGACGCTGAAGGCCGCTTCGTAGGGCCCGATTGACAGCGCGGGGCTGCGGCGCAAGTTCACGTCCCCACTCACTCGAGCCACCCACTCCATGCCCTCTCGAACTGATGCGCGTCTCACCGAACTCGGCATCGAGTTGCCCAACGCGACGAAGCCGATCTTCAACTTTGTCCCGTGCGTGCAGACGGGGAACACGCTCTTCGTCTCCGGACAAGTGACGGTCTGGAATGGCGAGTACCGCTACATGGGAAAAGTGGGGCGCGACGTCTCATTGGAGGACGGGCAGAAAGCGGCGCGCCTCTGCGCACTCAACATTCTCGCGCAGGCGCGCGCCTACCTGGGCGATCTGGATCGCATTACGCGCGTGGTGATGGTGCAGGGATTCGTGAACGCGATGCCGGACTTCACGGATCACCCCAAGGTGATCAACGGCGCGTCCGACCTCTTTGTGGAGCTTTTTGGCGACGCGGGCAAGCACGCGCGATTTGCGCTTGGCGCCGGTTCGCTTCCGTTCAACGTGGCGGTGGAGGTTGCCGCCGTCCTCGAGGTTCGCTGACGGTATATAAGGAATGCTGTCTACAACTCGTTTGGATGGCTGTGCCCAGGATTGCCAAGTGTCGCCAGTTCGGTATATTTTCGGTCCCCCAGGAAGGTGAACAGGACCATGCAGGCGACTCTAGTTGGGCGTCAGCAGGTAGGAAAGCGGCAGCTGGAAACGTGGCTCGTGGGAAGACACGGCGCGCGGGATTCCGAACGGTTCGTCATGGCAGTGCTGCGCGACATGTACCCCGACGATCGCGAGATACTTCGGTGGCTGAACGAATCGCGTCCCGAACTCGGCGGCGATTGCGCGAGAACGCTACTCACAACTGAGCGAGCTAGCGAGATCGAATCGCTTGTGGTAAGGGAGTGGAACGGGCGCTAATCAGACGCGGATGGTGCGCCACTTCCCCTGATTGAACCGCAGCACGCTCAGGGCGCACCGGGTGGCGTGGCCAACGAGGATTGCGAGCCAGATGTGCAGCGGCCGCAAGGTTCCTGTCTGCTGGATCACGAAGCAGATGCCGAGTGGCACGAGGATCTGCGACACGATGGAGATGTAGAGCGGACTTTTCGTATCGCCCGTCCCCTGGAGTCCGCCTGTGTACGTGAGGGCGACCGCGATCAACAGGCCCGATACGCTGAGCACGCGCAGCAACTGGACGCCGATTTCCACGACGACCGGCTCGTTCATGCCGAATACGCCGAGCAGCTGCCGCGGGATGAACAGGAAAAAGAGGCCCACGATGGCCGCGCCGACAAAGCCGAAGCGGGCCGCCACATGGACCGCGGCGTCGGCACGGTCCGGGTTGCCCGCGCCGAGGTTCTGTCCTGCCACGGCGGCGGCAGCGCCCATGAGTCCCACGGACGTCCACGTAATGAGCGAGAACAATTGCGAGTACGAGACGGCAAATGCCGCTTGCGCCGCCGCGCTTTGTGCCAGCGACCCGATGAAGGCCAGCATGAACACACCGCCGATGTTCATGGCGATGCCCTGGAATCCCGTGGGCAGGCCAAACCGGAAGAGCGAGCGGATGACTGTCCAATCCGGGCGATACCCGCCGCCGCGCGGGAATGAGACCACCCAACCGCCACGCCACAACTTCCACAGCGAATACACGGCGACGAGGCCCGACGCGATCGATGTTCCCATCGCCGAGCCCCGCGTGCCATAGGCGGGAATGGGTCCCAGGCCGCGGATGAGCACGATGTTCAGCAGGAGATTGAGCACCGTCATCACGATGCCCAGGATCATCGGGGTGCGCGCGTCTCCCGCGGACCGGAGCGCTCCGCCCAACATGAAGAAGATGAGCATCCCGCTGCTGAACACGAACATGATGCGGAGGAAGGGCAGCGCCTCGGCCGTTACGGCGGGAGCCGCGTTCACCAGCCCAAGCAACGTTGGAGCCGCGAAGTAGCCGATGGGCGCCATGATGCCGAGCGAGATGAACACAGCCGTGAGAAAAGCCTGATAGACCGTGCGGTCCACCTTTTCGTGATCGCCGGCGCCTGCGGCGCGAGCGACCAGTACGCTCATGCCACTGAAGATCGAGGCAATGAAGACAATGACGACGAGATAGATCTGAAAGGCGACGCCGATGGCCGCGTTCGCGGTGAACCCAACCAGGTTGCCGACGAGCGCGTGATCAATGATGCCCTGGAGTCCGCCGATGATATTGGTCAACATTGTGGGCCACGCCATCTTCCAAACCGCTGACCTCAGCGGGCCCTCGACGATCGAGCGGTCCAGCCGGCGAGGAGTCGGAGGCGGGCCGTCCGGGCCAACGGCGCCCGCAGCCGGCGGCATGGACGCACCTACTGCCGGCGACGGCGAGGAAGGAGTCGTGATCAACGAGGGGGAGGGGACGTCAGTGGCAGGTCGGCTCACGGGATCAATCTAGGCTTTTTCACTCAAGTGGCGCCATGGAGCAGGTGAGAACGGGACGAGTCGAGTCCATCGATGTGCTTCGCGGCGTCATCATGATTCTCATGGCGCTGGACCACACGCGCGATTTCTTCGGTTCGCTGGCGGTCAGTCCAACGAATCTGGCGACCACCACGGTCCCGCTCTTCTTCACGCGCTGGACAACGCATTTCTGCGCGCCGGTGTTCTTTCTGCTCACCGGCACCGGGGCGTTCCTCGCGCTGCGCCAGCGATCGCGCGACGAGCTGTCGCGGTTCCTGTTGACGCGCGGTCTCTGGCTGATCTTCCTGGAACTCGTGGTCGTGCGGTGCCTCGGATGGCAGTTCAATTTTGACTACGAGGTCACGATGCTGACGGTGCTCTGGGCACTGGGATGGTCGATGATCGTGCTGTCGGCGCTGGTGTGGCTTCCCATTAAAATGGTCGGGGCGTTCGGCGTCGTGATGATTCTGACGCACAATTTGCTGGACGGTGTTCCAGCCACCGCGCTGGGTTCGTTCGCGCCGCTCTGGACCATCCTGCACGCGCCCGGATTTGCGGTTTCCGGGGATCACGCCGTGTTCGTGGCGTATCCCCTCATCCCGTGGATAGGCGTCAGCGCCGTCGGGTACACGCTCGGCTCCATCTATCACTGGGACACCGAACGCCGCAGGCGGTGGCTACTGTGGGCGGGCGTCGCGGTCACACTCGCATTTCTCGCGCTCCGCACCGTCAATTTGTACGGCGACCCGGTGCAATGGGCGGCGCAGCGGTCTCCGGCGTTCACGTTCTTGTCGTTCCTGAACACGAACAAGTACCCGCCATCGCTGTTGTTCCTGTTGATGACGCTGGGTCCGGCACTGCTGTTTCTCCGTGCCGTCGAACAGCGCGTGCCCGCGTTCCTGCGTCCAGCGCTGATCATCGGAAAAGTGCCGTTGTTCTACTATGTGCTGCACGTCGTGCTGTTGCACACGACAGCCGTGTTCGCGAGCTACGTTCGCTATGGGGAAATCCACTGGATGTTCGAGTCGCCGAGCATCGATCGATTTCCCATCACGCAGCCGCCGGGCTGGCCAGCGAGCCTGCCGGTGGTGTACGCGATCTGGATCGGCGTCGTGGTGGCCCTGTACCCGCTGTGCCGCTGGTTCGCCTCCGTGAAGGCGCGTCGCCACGAGGCATGGCTCAGCTATCTGTGAGGTAAGAGCGACCAGACGCGGGAATGGTTGCTCGTGTCGTCAGACCTGCGACGCCGTCCGGATCACGATCCCGGATTGTCTTTCGAAAGCGTCGGATCGGGGGGAAAGTACTGCAGAGCGCCGGAGGGGCAGCGGGCAATCTGCGCCGCGACGTCGGCGGCGGGAGCCGCGTACGCGCGCACCCAATCCGTGCGCCGGACATCGAAAACGGCTGGCAAACCACGAACGCAGGCGCCTGAATGAACGCAGATGTTCGGGTCGAATGTGACGGTGATTTCGTCGGTCTTGTAGATCTGCAATCGCTTCGTCATGGTGCCAAACCGGTAGAGAGTGCTTCCCGGGATATAGCGCGGCCCGGCGGAGTCCGCGACGGGTCGCGGTCTTGACATCCCGGCCCGATTTTAATAGTCTCATTCACAATCGAAGTGTACGTGGTGATTTGCCGCCTATTGCCGCCACGCTAAACAAGGTGCTAAAACGCGTTCCGCCCGGCGGCTGTTCCTGTCCGGGCGTTTCGTTTTTTCGGATCCTCCGCGCCGCGTGCGCGGTTCATGGATCCGCAGTGCACCTGCGATGGCATGTGGCGGCCTACCGGATAGCGCAATGCCGAACGCCGCTCCATCGACAACATCCAACCATGAGCTGATCGGGCCTCCGGGAGCGCCGGTCGTCGCCGTGCTGGGCGGCATCTCCGCATCGCGTCATGTCGCCGGGTGGTGGCCGGCCGTGGTCGGCGACGCACGCGCGATCGACACCTCGCGCTTTCAGGTGCTGGGCCTGGACTATCTCGACGGCGGACGCGGCCCCGACGGCCGCCCGGAGCGCGCTGTCTCCACCTACGACCAGGCCGACGCGTTGGCGTGTGCTCTGAGCGATGTCGGAGTCGAGCGCATCCACACGCTGGTGGGCGCGTCGTATGGCGGCATGGTGGCGCTCGCGTTCGAAGCGCGGTACCCGGCGCGCGTGGAGCAATTGGTGGTCATCAGCGCACCAGCGGCGCCGCATCCAATGAGCACTGCGCTACGTACCATCCAGCGTCGCATCGTCGAGCTGGGCCTGGACACGGGGCGCGCGTTCGACGCCATGGTTCTCGCGCGTGCGCTCGCGATGACGACGTACCGGTCGGCTGAGGAATTCGGCCGCCGTTTCGCAGGGGTATCCGCGGCCGCGCCGGGAACCACCGACGTCGAGGCCTACCTGACACACCAAGGCCACTCGTTCGCACGACGGTTTACCCCTGAGCGCTTTCTCGCGCTGTCGCTGTCCGCGGACACCCATCGCGTGGACCCTTCGCACGGGCGAACTCCCGCGCTGTTCGTCGCTGCCGGAAACGACTCCATTGTGCCTCGCGAACAGATGGAACACCTCGCCGCTTCCTGGGGCGGACCCGGCGAGCTGCGGCACCTTGAATCACAGATCGGTCACGACGCTTTCCTCGCCGAGCCGGATGCCATCGGCCGGATCATTCGTAACGCACTCGAATCAACGGTATCTGTATGAGCCTGGAATCTCTGAGCACCGCGACGCGCGCCGTGCGCGCCGGCATCGCCACCGACCGTGAGCACGGCGCCGTGGTGCCGCCCATTCATCTCTCGTCGACGTTCGCGTTCGAGCGGTTCGGCAAACCGCGCACGTACGACTACACGCGCAGCGGCAATCCTACGCGCTCGCAGCTGGCGGACGCGATCGCGGAACTGGAACGCGGCGTCGGGGCGGTGGTGACCAGCACGGGGATGTCCGCGGTGACGCTCGTGCTCCAGCTCGTGCGTCCCGGCGACGTGGTGCTGGCCGCGCACGACTGTTACGGTGGCACGCAGCGCCTCCTGCGCGCGCTGGGTGCCAAGGGACACTTCCAGCTGGTCTTCGCCGACCTCACGTCCGCGGGAGCCGCGGACGCCATTGCCGTCGCGCGTCCGCGCATCGTCTGGGTGGAGACGCCGAGCAATCCGCTGCTGCGCATCACCGACGTTCGCGCGGTAGCGTCGGCGGCGCGCGCCGCCAACGCGCTGCTGGTGGTGGACAACACGTTTCTGTCGCCGGCGCTGCAACAGCCACTGGCGCTCGGCGCGGACATCGTGGTGCACTCGACGACCAAGTATCTCAATGGGCACAGCGACGTCGTGGGCGGCGCCGTGGTGGCGCGCGACCGGGCCGTCGTCGAGGAGTTGGCCTGGTGGGCCAACTGCCTTGGAATCACCGGCGCCCCCTTTGACAGCTACCTCACGCTTCGCGGGATCCGGACGCTGTTTCCGCGCATCAGGCAGCACGAAGAAAACGCCGCGACGGTGGTCGCGGCGCTGACGGCCCACGAGAGCGTGTCGCGGGTCTTCTATCCGGGCCTCCCGAACCACCCGGGCCATGCGATCGCCCGCGCGCAGCAGCAGGGGTTTGGCGCCATGGTCAGCTTCGAGTTGCGCGGGGGAACGCCTGCTGTTGAGCTGTTTACGTCCCGCCTGCGCTGCTTCACGCTCGCCGAGTCGCTTGGCGGCGTAGAGAGTCTGGTGGCGCATCCGGCGACGATGACGCACTCGTCGATGACGGAAGAAGCGCGTGCCACGGCTGGCATTACCGAGTCCCTGGTGCGTCTGTCGGTTGGGATCGAGTTGGCGGAAGATCTCGTACGGGATCTGACCGACGCGCTCGATGCTGTGCGCGACGCCATACCGCGTGTGAAGCACCCGGCCTCCGCGGCGCGCAGCCGGGTGTCGTTCACCGGAACAGTCACCGACCGCGCACGCCGCACGCAGACGGACATCGTGCTTCTAGGTGTGGGGGCCATCGGACGCGAGCTGCTGTCGCAAGTGACCTCGCACGGAAACGCCTTTCGCGTCTGCGGGCTGGTGGACCGGTCGGGCTACGTCTTCAACGCCGGAGGCATCTCGCACGATCGGCTGGACGCGCTGCGGACATTGAAGGCGCGCGGGGGTCGTTTGGCGGACACCGAGTCCGGCACCGCCGCCACGGCCGCGGAAGCGCTGGAGGAGATCACCGGTGCAGCGCTGTGGCGTCCCATCCTGGTGGATGCGACTGCCGCGGACACCGTGTCGGTGCTGGATAACGCCCTCGCCCGCGGTTGGGACCTGGTGCTGGCCAACAAGGTGCCGCTGGCCGCTGACCGCGCCACGGCGAACCGGCTGCACCAGACCGCGCGACTGCACGGCCGCAGGATTCTGCATGAGGCCACGGTGGGCGCCGGGCTGCCCGTGATCGACACGCTCCGGAAGTTGATCGAGGCGGGTGACACGATCCGCAGCATCGAGGGGTGTCCGTCAGGCACACTCGGCTTTCTGTTCGGTGAGCTGGGACGCGGACGCAGCTTCTCTGACGCGCTGCGCACCGCCGTCGCGGCGGGCTACACGGAACCCGATCCACGCGTGGACCTCTCGGGGCTGGATGTCGCTCGGAAAGCGCTCATTCTCGCCAGGCTCATCGGGTTCACGGGGGACGTGCACAACATCGCCGTGGATTCGCTGGTGCCGAACGCGCTGAGCGCACTGTCGGTGCAGGATTTTCTCGCGCGCGTGGGAGAGGTTGATGCGAGTTGGGCGGCGCGCTCACGCGCTGCGCGAGACAAGGGCGCGGTGCTGCGCTACCGCGCGCGCGCCACCGCCACGTCGGTTGCGGTGGGCCTGGTCGAAGTCGCCGAGTCGGATTCGTTGGGCTCATTGCAGGGTACCGACAACCAGTTTGCGTTCGTGACGGACAGGTACAAGGACCAGCCGCTGGTGATCAGGGGGCCCGGCGCCGGTCCGGCTGTGACGGCAACAGGGGTATTCAACGACTTATTGCGGCTCGCGGCGGAGCGGGACACCCGGCGTGAGCCGTCGCTGAGCCGTCAGTGAGGGAGTGGACTAGAGTCTTCTTGACCGGGCCGGGCGGCCGACGTATCGTGCGCCATGCTCTCGTTACACAAGCTCGCGCGAAACTTTAATCGAAACTGGCACTCCCTCCGGAGGGCCGGCTAGCGCGCGCGTGTTGCAGGATTCATAGCGTTGCGTTGCCCGCCAGACCTCCGGTTTGACGGGTTTTTCTTTGGGGTGTAGGTCAACTGGCAGACCGCCGGACTGTTAATCCGGAAGTTGAAGGTTCGAGTCCTTCCGCCCCAGTTGCGGTGAAACTCTTGACAGGCGGTGCCCCGTAGTGCTAGATAAACAGCACAGTGCTGGATTTCTAGCATCGGAGGCGGAATGGCGCGGGACACGCGAAAGGCGGTGGGTCAGCGGCTGGCAAAGCTCAGTCGCCGCGAGCGGCAGTGCCTGGACGTTCTGTTTCAGCGGGGCCAGGCCACGGTCACCGAGGTTATGGAAGCGCTCGCGGACCCGCCCGGTTACTCGGCGGTGCGCGCCACACTCAACGTGCTGGTGGACAAGGGACATGCGCAGTTCAGGGAGGACGGTCCCCGCTACGTCTACCTGCCGGCGATTCCTGCCGACACCGCTCGCACCGCGGCCATCCAGCACGTCGTGACCACGTTCTTCGGCGGTTCGGCGGAGCAGGCAATGGTGGCGTTGCTCGAGTTGTCGGACACCACAGTTCCGCGCGATGCGCTGGAGCGGCTGACACGGAAGATTCAAAGCGCGCGTAAGGAGGGACGGTAGCCATGCTGATCACCTCGACTCCCGGATTCATGGACCAACTGCTTCCGGTCGCGGTGGCGGCGCTCATCAAGGCAACGGTGCTGCTGGGGCTTGTGGGAATCGCCGCCGAGCAGGACCACGCGCGACAGGTTCGCATCCGGCAGCGTGCGCTCGAAGCCCCAGCGCCAGCCGGAGCCGTCGGTGTTGTGGCCGGTGGTCTTGCCGTCGTGGAAGACGACGGTGTTGACCGCGCCCATCGCCCTCGCTTCGTCGGAGAGATCGTCGAGCAGCGGGATCACCGCCTGCTTGCACGGGTAGGTGATGTTCAGGCCAGCGAAACCCATCGTCTTCGCAGCCGAAATCAGCGTGGGCAGCGCTTGGGTACCCTGCCCGCTCTTGTCGAGATCGATCAGCTGGTAGTGCAGGCG
>JANNJV010000440.1:0-1699 GCA_031395945.1 Gemmatimonadota bacterium
CCGGGCCGTCCATGAAGGTCAAGGACGTCCTCGGCGACTCCGCGCGCGCCGCCACGCTCCAGGGCGCGCCCAACGGCGCCGCGCACGACACGTCGCGCAAGCCTGACCCCAAGGCGCCCGCGATAAAGGGCGCGCCGCCCGCGCGCCCCTAGGGCAGGATGCGGCTCACCAGAGAAAAGCTCGCGCAACTCCGTGGGCAGGTCATTGCGCACGTCGTCTTCAGCGTTCGCGTGGCAATCGTCGCGCTGGGGCACAACAAGTTGCGCGCTGGACTCACGTCGCTTGGCATCCTCTTCGGCGTCGCGTCGGTGATCGCGATGCTCGCAATCGGCAAGGGCGCGGAGCAAGAGATCCTGGAGCAGATGCGCCTGCTGGGCTCGAACAACATCATCATCACTCCCCTGGTCGTGCAGAAGGAAGGCAACACCAAGGACGAGAAGGACGAGAAGCAGGTGAAGAAATTCTCACCCGGCCTCAGTTACGCCGACGCCGAAGCCATTCGGCGCGTGGTACCGAATGTCGAGACCACCGGTGCCGAGGTGGTGCTCAACACCATGATCACGCGCGAAGGACACCGCCGGTCGGGGAAGCTGGTGGGCGTGGACACCACCTATTTCCGCCTCAACAACCTGCAGCTCGGGAGTGGCAGCTGGTTCAGCCTGCAGCAGGTGATGTATGGCCGGCCCGTGGCGATCATCGGCCGCGGAGTGCGCAGCCGCTTCTTCACCACCGAAGACGCCATCGGCAAGCCGATCAAGGTGGGTGAGACCTGGCTCACGGTGGTGGGCGTGCTCGCCGACCGTGCCGTCTCTGAAGAGACATCTCAGCGGCTGGGCATCCGCGACGCCAACATGGACGTGTATGTCCCGATCCATACCGTGCTCACGCGCTTCCGCAACCGCGCCAAGGTGACCCAGCGCGATATCGAGCTGGCGTCGCGCCCCGTGGTCGTCACCACGGCGGATACTCCCGTGGACGACGAGGAGACCCGCCAGGAGAAGCAGAACCGCAATCAGGTGGACAAAATCATCGTGCGCGTCGGCGACTCGCGATTCGTGCCGCCGGTGGCCGACATGGTGCGCCGAATGCTGACGCGCCGGCACAATTCCACCGTCGATTTCGAGATCACGGTTCCCGAGCTGCTGCTCAAACAGGAGCAGCGCACCAAGACAATCTTCAACATCGTGCTGGGCGCCATCGCGTCCATCTCGCTCATCGTGGGCGGCATCGGGATCATGAACATCATGCTCGCGTCGGTGCTGGAGCGCATCAGGGAGATCGGCGTGCGCCGGGCGCTTGGCGCGACGCAGAAGGACATCCTCTTCCAGTTCCTCAGCGAGGCAGTGCTCATCAGCGTCGCCGGCGGAGTGGCGGGGATCATGGTCGGCGGCGGGCTGAGCTTCGGCATCGAGCAATTCGCTGGCATCACCACGATCGTGTCGTACATCTCGGTGTTCGTTGCCTTCGGTGTGTCGTTCACCGTGGGCGTCATGTTCGGGATCGTCCCCGCGTATCGCGCGGCACGACAGGATCCTGTCGTTTGTCTGAGGTACGAATGAACAAGGTCATGGGCTATGGGTTTTGGGCTGTGGGCGGCGTGCTGCGCGCTGTGGGGTATGGGCTGTGCGCTTTGGCCTTCACCCTTGTCGCGACGAACGCTGGAGCGCAACAGCAGATGACGCTGCAGCAAGCCGTGGAT
>JANNJV010000472.1:0-4455 GCA_031395945.1 Gemmatimonadota bacterium
GCCTTGCCGCCGGTGGTGGTTTCCGGGTTCCCGAACATCACGCCAATCTTCTCGCGCAACTGGTTGATGAACACAACTGAGGTGCGGGAACGCGCGATGGCGCCCGTGAGCTTGCGGAGCGCCTGGCTCATCAGGCGCGCCTGGAGGCCCATGTGGCTCTCGCCCATGTCGCCCTCGATTTCAGCCTTGGGCACGAGCGCGGCCACCGAATCGATGACCACCACGTCTACAGCGCCCGAACGAACCAGGATCTCGCAGATTTCCAGCGCCTGCTCACCCGTATCCGGTTGTGAGATGAGCATGGCATCGATGTCCACGCCCAACTTGCGAGCGTACTCGACGTCCAGCGCATGCTCGGCGTCGATGAAAGCCGCCACGCCGCCCTGACGCTGCGCGTTGGCAACGACGTGCAGCGTGAGCGTGGTCTTGCCGCTGGACTCGGGTCCGTAGATCTCCGTGATGCGACCGCGCGGGATTCCTCCCACGCCAATGGCCGCGTCCAGGTTGATCGCCCCCGTCGGGATCGCATCGACTCTGACGCGATTCTCCGAGCCGAGCCGCATGATCGAGCCTTTGCCGCAGCTCTTCTCGATCTGCGCGATCGCCAGGTTCAGCGCCTTCTTCTTGTCGTCGGCAATCGATGAAACAGCCATGCGTCACACACCCTGTTGTTGAAAGGTTCGCACTGTGGCCTGGCTGGCTAACGGTAACGCCCCGTAGGCCGGCGTTCGATACCCGAAGAAAATACGAAACAGCCTTTGGATAATCAAGCGGAAGATGCGAGACTGAACGCGTTCTCGACGTGGCAGATGCGAACTTCGGCGCCGTTCAGGAGCACGCCGACCACGTCGAACCGATAGGACTCCGCGTTCCGACCGTGCCGATCGATCCACACCAAGGCGGAGCGCTCTAACTGCTTGCGCTTGCGATAGTTAACTGCTTGGACCGGACCGCCGAACTCCGGGCCTTGTCGAGCCTTGACCTCAACAAAAGCCACGGTTCCATCCTGCTCGACTACCAGATCGATATCGCGGTGGCCGCTGCGGAAGCGGCGCTGCACCACGCGCCAGCCACGCCGCCGAAGCCATCGCTCCGCTATCCGCTCCCCAAGTTCCCCGAACGCCTGCCTGGCCGCTGACATGAGCGCCAGTCTACGAAGTCGCGTGGCGCGAGCGTCACCAAATCAGCGCGGGCGCACGCGAACCAGCGCGCCAGGATCATCAGTCACGACGCCCGCGACGCCCGCGTTCCAGAAAGACAGCGCTTCATCAGGATCGTTGATGGTCCAAACCTGGGTTGCGATCCCAGCTTTTCGCGCCGTGGCGGCCATGCGACGCACTGGAATGGGTATACCGTGGAAACGCGGGGTGATGGAGAGTACGTCGTACATCGGTTTCGGTGGTGTCAATCCGACGAGCGCCAACGGAATCAGCAAGGTCGCGTCCAGCATGGACGCGCAGCTCGCCAGTCCCGAGCGATAGAACCGCCGCATCGCGGCGGCATCTGACGATCCGATCAGCACTCGCCGCTCAGCACCGAACCGTCGGATCATCTTTTCCGTTGCATCGGCGGCCTCAAATTCCTTCACCTCGATGACCAGGGGAATTTCGCGGAAAGCGTCGAGTACCTCTTCCAACGACGGCACGCGCTTGCGTTCGCCCGCAGGATCCGTCAAGCGAACGCCGGCGTCCAGTGTCTGAATCTCCGCGAAGGTGAACGACCTCACCGGTCCGCGGCCATCCGTGGTGCGATCGAGGTCTTCATCGTGCACAACCACTGGAACGGCATCGCGAGTCAGACGTACGTCGAACTCGAGCGCATCGGCGCCGAGGTCCCTGGCCTGCCGCAGCGAATCAATGGTGTTCTCCGCCGCGGCTACGCGATTGCCGCGGTGGGCGATGACCAGGCGCGCATCGGGATCGACGAGCGGGTTACTGGCCGGCATCCTGCTCGGGCGGGGGCGCCGCGGGATCTGAAGCTCCAGAACGACGACGGTATTCCAGCAGCGCAGCGCCGTGCAACGGAAGTGGCTGCTGCTGGCGCGTGACGGCGCCCGACGCCTTGTCCACCCAGAACAGCACGCCCAGCGCGTGGCCGCGAAGTGCCACGACCCAGACCGAGCTGCGCGACGAGTCGCGGGCGGCGTACTCTTCGCCAATGACCGCGAGTTCCGCTGGCACCACGCTGCTGCTCGCCTGATTTACCAGCAGCACGCTCACCGAGTCCGCCCAGCTGGGCGCCAGCGGCAACAGCGGTAACAGGGCCTCGACCATCGCGGACGACGCCACGAGTCTTGGCGCTCCCGCGAGGACCACATTGTGCCTTCCGCCCGGGCCGCCACTCGCACCATAAAGGGAGTCGCCGGGAAATCCGATAGCAAGCTTCGCGGCGCCAAGCGCCGACGACAGGAGCAGCGGTTTGAGCGCGGACGACACGTAGAGGGTCTCGACCGCTGGAACCACTCCCGTTCGTGTTTCCACCAATGCCCACCCTGGCGCTCCGGCATACATGGCGGGACCGAACGACACGTCCCGTTGTCCGATCAGCTGCATGGAATCGCCGAACTGGACCAGCATGTCATAGGAATGGTGGAATGGCCGGAGCTTCGCGCTATCAATGGCCCAGGCGCGCCGCACGGCGACCGTATCCTGTGCCCCGCCTCGAACACCAACGGCGGACAGGAGAGCCACCACGGCGAATGCGCCTACGGCCGCGACCCTCACGCGCGCGGGCCGCAGATGCGATCCAGGTCCTCGAGACCAAGCAGCACATCGCGCGGCTTGGAGCCTTCCGGAGGGCCCAACACTCCCGCCGAGTGGAGTTGATCGATGATGCGCGCCGCGCGTCCGTAGCCCACCTTCAGGCGGCGTTGCAGGAGCGAGGTGGATCCCTGCTGATGCTGAATCACGACCTCGGCGGCTTCGCGAAACAGCTTGTCCCGGTCTCCTGCTTCGGCGGCATCGCCGGCGTCGCCCTGGCTGGCTTCCATCGCTTCGCGCTCGCGGACTTTGGCGATGATGTCATCTTCGGCGTCCGCCGACTCTTCGAGCACGAGCCCCTGGGCAGCGAACGCGGCGCGCCTGGCCAGTCGACGCTGATCATACCAGCCCATCAGCCGTTCGGTTTCTTCACTCGAGATGTACGCGCCCTGCATGCGTGAGGGTTCCGACTTCGCGGGCGGGATGAACAGCATGTCGCCATTGCCCAGCAGCATCTCGGCGCCAGCGCCATCGATGATGGTCCGGCTGTCCACCTGCGACGCCACGCGAAACGCGATGCGACTGGGGAAGTTCGCTTTGATCAAGCCGGTGATGACATTCACGCTCGGGCGCTGGGTGGCGAGGATGAGATGGATGCCGATGGCCCTCGCCTTTTGCGCGAGCATCGCGATGGGCGTTTCCACCTCGCCTTGTACTGTCATCATGAGGTCCGCCATCTCATCAATTACCACTACGATGTACGGAAGGATCCCGCCGCGATAGGCAAGATCCTCGAACGCCACGTCGGGCTTCTTTGGGAGCCTCAGCGCCACGCTGTCCTGCACGCGGCGGTTGAAGTCCTGAATGTTGCGGCAGGTGTTGGCGGCCAGCAGCTCGTACCGGTCCTGCATTTCGAGCACCGCCCATTTGAGGACCGCCGCCGCGTCGCGATTATCCGTGACGACTTTGTGTCGTAGATGCGGGAGCGTGTTGTAGACGGACAGCTCCACCATCTTGGGATCCACCATCAGGAGCCGAAGGGTGCGCGGCGTGTGACGATACACCAGGCTCGTCACGATGGTGTTGACGCAGACCGACTTCCCCGATCCCGTGGCGCCCGCGATGAGCAGGTGCGGCATCTTGGCGAGGTCGGCGATCACGGGCTTGCCTTCCAGGTCCTTTCCGATGGCGATTGGCAGGGCGGCGCGGGCGCTCTGAAAATCCTTGTGCTCGATCAGCTCGCGGAACGAGACGATCTCCGGGTTGGGGTTCGGAACTTCGACACCTACCGCCCCGCGCCCGGGAATCGGAGCCACGATGCGAATGCTCGCTGCCCGCATGGCGAGGGCGAGGTCGTTCGATAGATTCGCGATCTGGCGCACCTTGACGCCCGGTGCCGGTTCGATTTCGAATTGCGTCACCGCCGGTCCCGTGGTGCGCCCTACCATGGTTCCCTCGATGCGGAACGTGCGCAACGCATCCATGAGTTTGAGGCCCATGGCGTCGAGCACCTGTTTCCCTGTGTCGCCGTAGCGGAGCGGGATCTCGGTGAGCAAATCCGTGGGTGGCAGTTCGTCGCCGATGGATTCCGGCTCGGCCATGTCCCCGAATACCGATTCACCGCCTTCTGCCGCCGGAGCCTCCGCCTTCGGCTTGCGCTTGCGGGATTTTTTCTCGGCGAGTGCGGCCGCCGTCCGGGCGTCTGCGATGTCAGGGAGCGCCGGCATCTCCTCCGCCGGGGGCTCGAGCGCCAGCG
>JANNJV010000523.1:0-2031 GCA_031395945.1 Gemmatimonadota bacterium
CGTCGGCCCTGTTGCCGACACGCAGATGACCGCCGCCGCAGTGCAGTAGGCCTTGTAGCCGTTGCCATCATGATCGATATCCAGGGCGCTGTTGCCCGCGGACACCACGACGGCCGTTCCATTGGTCTTTGCGTAGTTGAATACGCGGTTGATGGTCGCGAGGAAGGACGGGCCGAAGCCACCCTTGGCGCTCGCATCACGACGGTTGAACGTTCCGCCGAGGCTGAGATTGATGACGCTGATACCGTTATCTGCGGCAAACAGGATTGCGTTCAGCGTGCCGCTTGTCGGGCACGTGCCGCGAAAGCCATTCGCCGCGCTTCCTGGCGCACAGACCTTGAGACCCACCAGCGTCACGTCGGTCGAGACACCTGCGGCGAGATAGGCGTTGCTTGCAACCGTGGCTGCAACATGCGTCCCGTGATAGTTCAGATCGGCGACCAGGTGCGCACCCGTGGGAACGCGCGCATTTTCCGTCGCCGACAGGAAGGAACGCGACAACACGAGGTCCACGCGACCCACGAGATCCGGGTGCAGGTAATCGATGCCGGTATCAAGGATGCCAATCTTTACCGACGAACTGCCTTTCTTGCCCGCGGCCCACGCGGCTGGCGCCGAGATCGCCGTCATGTTCCACTGCCGACCAATGAACGCCGCCAGCCCTGGATTGGCCGGGGACTCCGGCGCATCCGTCGAAGCCAGCTCGTCGGACACTACTTCGTCCTGCGTCGTGTACGCGTCCGCGTCCACGCCGGCAATGCCGGACTGAGCGGCCAAGGCCGCAGCGCCAGTCTCGCCGATACCGGCGACGGCGGCGATGCCGACGCCGTTGTGCGAGAAGATCACCTCACCACCGAGAGCGGCGACGGACGCATCGAAGTCGCTCGGAATGCGGCCCTTGAAGCGCACCAGGTAGGAATCACCGCCATCGGCGGCGAAGTTGGCGGCTGGTCTATTGACGAGCTTCATCGCGGCAGGCTCACCGGTCAGCGGCGACTCGGAACAAGCTGCGAGAGCGAACAGGGAAAGCACAACGACTACACGACCTGAATGCATGAGACTCACTCCATTGAGGGGGGGCACTTTCGTGCTGGAGCAATGCTACCGGCACTGGGCACTGCACTTGGCCAACGGCCGAGCGGTCGTCAGCCGGCGCCAATCGTATAGGTCGTACTGGCGTCTGGCAAGCGGGGATCGGCCAGCTTGTCGGTTCCTTGCTGTCCTTGGCAGGCATTCACGACAAAGGTGTAAAGGATCAACCGATAACATCGGATAAAACCAATCAATCCCCTTGTTTTGATCGGTTTGATTCGCTCTTCTCGGGTGATCCTGTCAACCTTTGTCGTCGATGCCTACCTCAAGGGTCTTATGGTCCCGTAAGAGGTGAGGCGCGGCAAGCAGCCCGATGATCGTTACAGGCAGAATCTGTTGTGCCTGAATAAGGACCGCCACGCCGATCGCCTTGTCGGCGTCCATTCCGAACGCGGCAGCCGTGACGGCGTACACGGCCTGGAACACGCCGACATTGCCGGGAGTCACGCGCACAGCGAAGCCGAGGTTGACGGCGAGGATCGCCGCCACGGTTCCGATCATCGGAATATCGAAATGCGCCGCTCGAGCCGTGAGTTGATACGTGACGACCTGAAGAGTCCATGCAACAACCGAGATCAGCATGGCCACGGCGAAGCGCGGCCCACTCGAGACACCGGTGAGCGCGCGGAAGAACCCCCGGCCGTACCTGCCCACGCGGCCAACGCGACCAACCACAACTCCGTCGGGCTCCAGTGGCGCCAGATCCTCCTCCGGATGCCGCGTGAGATACACCAGGAATCCCACGAGCACAGCCAACGCTACATACGCATACGGGCGCATCGCGTGCAGCATCGGCGGCAAGTGCAACAGGGAGACTGCCGCGCCGAGCATCAGTACATATCCTGCAAACTCGAAGAGCCGCTCCAGGGCCAACGTCGCGAGCACCGTCTCACTCGGTACGCGCGCGGACCGAGCGACCAGGAGAACTCGTCCGGCTTC
>JANNJV010000563.1:0-8547 GCA_031395945.1 Gemmatimonadota bacterium
TCTGAAATCCGCCCGCCCCGGCGCCTTCCCCGCCACGACTGCACGAACTGACAACCGCCAGCACCGCGATGTATCTCAGGACGCGCTTCATGATGTCCCCCCAAGGATGCTGGCGGTCATTCGCGATCGAACCAGTCGTGCCGCCCATAATCGGCGCGCGACGGGCTCGTGAAGTCGGTGTAAGTGTAGACCCAGAGCCGGCCGGCCTGGTACTGCGACATCCGCGCGTACACATAACGGCGCGCGAAGCCCTGGTTGTAGGTCGCGTAGATGTGGCCGGAGCTGAGCCGCTGAGCGCCCACCTGCCCCCAGTCGCAGTTCGTGGGGTGGCAACGCCCCCACACGCGCACCTTCCACGGCGGACCCGGCGGATAGAGTTCCCCGTTGCGCACCTGGTCCTGACAGATGAACTCCAGCTCGACGCGCGCCGGCCCGCGCGTGTTGGCATCGGCATTGCGCCACGCCCCGTCCTCGGTCTGCGCCAGGCAGAGGGCCTCGGCGCGCCTGGCAAAGTGGGTCTGGACGGCGAGTGCAACAGACGCGAACAGCGCGATCCCCAGGAGGGCTCGGGTCAGCCGGCGCATGACGTGGCTCGGGATGGAGAGGCGTCCACCGTACCACTGGCGTGGTATCCTTAGCAAATCCTAAGGATTCCCTTGCTTCCATTCGCGGCTAACGCGCGCGCGGCTAGCGCGCTACCGTGGATGCCGCGACGACGCCGCCAGTGGTGAACACATCCACGTCGGAGGTGTATCATGACGGACATGGGACGCAGGGACTTCCTGATCACCGCCTTGGGCAGCGCCGGCTTGCTTGGCGCCAGCGGCCTGCTGGACACGAATTCCGCGTACGGCGCCATCCTGCGCGAGGTCAACGGACAAGTCTTCACGCGCCGCAACGTGTATTGTCTGCGCGCCAGGTCCCGCGAGATCGTGGCCTACAAAGCAGCCATCACGGCCATGAAGGCGCTGCCCGCGACGAATGGTACGAGCTGGGTGGCCCAGGCCAACATTCACGGCGCATCGGCCGCGCCCGCGGGCATGATCGCGAGCGCCTGCCAGCACAACACGACGTTCTTTCTGTCCTGGCACCGGATGTACGTCTACTTCTTCGAACGCATTGTCCGCAGCAAGTCCGGCGACCCGGACTTCGCGCTGCCGTATTGGGGATACTCGCCCACCGGGATGCGCGACCTCCCGGCCCTGTTCCGAGCGCCAGCGACGGCGGCTAACCCGCTCTACACGTCCAACCGTAACGCGTCCATCAATGCCGGGGCACTAATTTCTCCGTCCATCGTGGATTCCGGCACGGCGCTGGCGCAGACGGCGTTCAACAGCTTCACGAACTCGCTCAACGGTACGCCCCACGGCGCGGTGCACGTCGCCGTCGGTGGAGGAATGGCATCGTTCCAGGGTGCGGGACATGACCCGATCTTCTGGCTGCACCACTGCAACATCGACCGACTGTGGGAGCTGTGGCTGGCCAGCGGCGGTGGGCGCGTGAATCCATCGGACACCACCTGGCTGACGACGCCCTTCAGTTTCTATGATGAAACCGGCGCTACGGTCACCCTCATGGGCGCGCAGATCGTGGATACCGCGTGCCAGTTGCACTACCAATACGAGTCGGACGTCTGCGGTCGCCTGCACGCGCATGAACACGGGTGGTGGCGGCGGTACTCGCGGACGGGAGAAGTGCCCGGCGGGATGATGGCCACGCTCGACTCACTGGAACGGCGGCCGCTGCGGCCGCAGGCCCAGGTCATCGCGGAGCAACAGGCGGAAGCCGTGCGGCTGGGCGGCACCCCGGTCCGCGTCACCCTGCCGGTGAGCGCCGAGGGCAGGCGGGTGATCGCGGCATTGCCCCGCGACGCCGACGCAGGCGGACGGATCAACCTGGTGCTCGACGACATCCACGTCGAAGGCAACCCTCGCGTTGCGTACGAGATCTACATCAACCTGCCGGCCGGCACCGCACCGGTGTACACAAGCCCGCACTACGTCGGAAACGTCAACCTGTTCGGTCCGCGCCCAACGCAGGGACAGACCGTGAGGCACGAGCCACAGATCGTCCCGTTGGGCCTGGCGTTCTTGAAACTGCGAGGCGCGAACCTGTGGCCGGACGACTCGCTGCACGTGACCTTCGTCCCACGCGGGCTCACCGAGGGCCAAGTGCCGGCGCGGATCCTTGGCCGGCAGGTGCAGGCGACGATTGGCCGCGTTAGCGTCCAGGTTCAGTAACGGAATTCTCGGCCCGCCGCCGCGAGGTAGACTTTTGGCGGCGGGCGTTTCCCGGCGCCGGCGTTCTATTGGCTTATTGCAGAAATAGTCGACCGCCACAGCTGCCACCTTGCGGCCTCACGCCATTATGATGTATTAAGGCGACTCCCCCTCGTGCGATGTGAGTCATGCGCTGGATCTCAACGACTATTGATCCGACCCTCTCGCCGCGCATCTGCTTCAGCGTGCGGGCATTTTGATACCATGAATTGGATGAGTAGAGTTAGTCTGGCGGACCACTTCGAGGTCCGCCGATGCCCGTTCCGCCACAACTGCAGCGAAAGCTTCAGGATGTCCTTGGAGTGGACGCCGCGGAAGATCTGGTGACCATGCTCGAGAGCCTGGACGCGAATCGAGGTGATGTTCGCGAGCTGCGACATGAGATGCAGCTCGGATTCTCGCGAATGGAAAGCGCCTTCGAGAAGGCACTCCGCGAGCGGACGCGCTTCTTTTTCGTTGCCTGGGCCGTGATTCTTGCCGCGATCATCGGGATCTACGCTCGGTAGGGTCGGTGACGCCACCGACGCTACCCTTCTACCACTACCTCATCTCCAGCCGCACTTACACTGATGGCTCCCGAGGATTCACGTGAAGTTTGCATTGCTGATCTATAACGATCCGGCCAGTCTCGACGCTCTGCCCGCTGGGCAGGCGGACTCGATGATGCGCGACTGCCTGTCACACGCCGACGACCTTCGCGGTGGCGGCCAGTTGCTCGACTCACTCATGCTCGAGGACCCGCCGACCGCAAAGTCGGTGCGCATCCGCAACGGCAGGATGAAAGCGACCGACGGGCCGTTCGCCGAAACCAAGGAGGTTCTCGGCGGCTTCAACATCATCGAGGCCGCTAACATGGCCGCGGCCATCGAGATCGCCTCCGCGTTTCCGTGGGCGAATACGGGCTGCGTCGAGATTCGACCGGTCCGGGACATCGACTCGGTGCGCGAGCGGGTGTCGGGCGATCGGACGAGCCTGCTCCCTTAACGGTGCTTCAGCCCAGTTCTCTGAAACCACCGCGACAGGCAATCGCCGTCACCGAGCCCGCTTATTGCGAGTTGGGGATCAATGGTCCCGAAGATGCCGCGAACGCGACGAATTCGCTCGGCCAGTCCCGCCAACTAGCCTCAAGGAGGCGTACGTGTACACGCACATTCCAGTGCATCAGGTGCGAGCGTCAGCTCCACCCAAGCTCGCCGCAGGAATCCTCTTCACATTGGCGCTGCTCACCGCAGCATGCAGCGACTCCGCGTCCCGGGTCAGCGCGCCACAGCTTCAATCCGTCTCGAATAGCCGGGCGTCGCTCGCGGCGTCGAATTTCGCGGTGCTCGCAAACCAGGCAGTAACCTGTACCGCGGCGACCATCACCGGAGACGTAGGCACCTTCCAGGCAACGCCCACGGGCTCGGTCACCCAGACCGAGGGCTGCTCGATTATTGGAACGGTTCACGTGGGTGACGCAACTGCTGTTCAAGCATACCAGAGCTTCCTCACCGAGTACTCCAATCTCGCCAGCGAACCGTGCGACGCGGTCTTGACGGGCACCTTGGCGGGGGTGACGCTCGCTCCTGGCGTCTATTGCTTCACCGCGGCGGCGGCACCGACGGGCGTGCTGACGCTCCGAGGGCCCTCGAATGGAGAATGGCTGTTTAAGATCGGGACCGGCGGCACCGGCGCGATCGAGGGCACCAGCTTCTCAGTCGTCATGGCCGGCGGCGCACAGGCGTGCAACGTGACGTGGTGGGTCGCGCAAGCAGCGACCATGACGGATTCTGACTTCATCGGGTCGATTCTCGCCGGCGCGGGCATCACCATGACCCGTGGAACCTCCCGCGGCAACCTCGCGTCCAAAGCCGACGTGACGATCACAGGCACGGCGCTCACCGGCTGCGAGGGCAGCAGTGGCAATGGTCATGGAAACGGCCATGGCAATGGCAACGGCCATGGCAACGGTCACGGTAAGTGCAACCAGGGCGTGGGCAACGGGCGCGAGGGCTGCGATCCGGGCAATTCGAACCACCGCAACGCATCGAATGACGAGAGGGGCGGGGTTCCCGGAAGGCCCGGCCGCAAGCCGTAACGCATCTATCTTGGGGGTTCCTCGTGGGTCGTTGACTCCGACCCACGAGGAACCAACATGAACACCCCGCCTCGTGCCTGATTCCCCAGCCGCCGCCGAAAAACAGCTCAAGGGATTCGTCGACAAGTTCGAACCCAGGCACCGACAGTTGATTCGAGCGGTACGCCGCGCGCTGCGCAAGCAGTTTCCGGCCGCTTATGAGCTGGCGTACGACAATTACAACTTCTTCGTGATCGGCTATTCGCCCACGGAGCGCCCCTCCGATTCCATCGTGTCGATCGCGGCGGCGGCCAACGGGGTCGGTCTCTGCTTCATCCGCGGCGCAACGCTTCCCGATCCGACTGGCATCCTGCTCGGCTCGGGGAAACAGACCCGGTTCATCCGACTCGAGTCGGCCGACGTGCTGGCGCGTCCCGCTGTGAAGGCGCTTCTTGCTGCCGCAATCACTCAGGCGAAGAGCGCACGATCAAGCGGAAACGGCAAACTCATCATTCGGTCAGTGTCGGCGAAGCAGCGGCTCCGCCGACGTGCACCCAAGTGAGGCGCCCGCGCCTCACGGTCGCTGCATCAGTTTCTGCAGTTCTCGCCACGTGACGAGAATGACGTTGTTGTCGCGCAGCGCCTTCTTGAACTCCGGGCTGTTCACAACGTCGTAGTCGCGCTGGCGCCACGCCGATCCATATGGCTCGTGGTTGACCGTCACGGCTTGCAGCTCGGCGTCGTCAAAGCCAAGGTGGACGATCATCTCCGTGAGGCCGGGCTTGAGATCAGCGACAGCTTTCAGATAGAACGCCTTCCACTGATCGCGAGGAACCTCGTCGCCGGCGATGACCACCGCGTCGAGCAGGACGTCCTTCTCCGTTAGCGGCGCTTGCGGCGGGGTGCGCGGGTCGCCCCTCAGCGCCAGGAATGGAAGCCGATAGTCGCGCGCCACCTTCACGTACGTCGCAATGAGCTCGGGAGTGGAGAAGAGCGCGCCCATGTGGCTATCGACGTGCGTCGGACGAATCCCGAGCGCCAGTGCCCGCTCCACCTGGGCGCGGAGCTCGCGCTCGACTTCGACGGGCTTCGCGCCCGTCGCGACCGGCTGCACCTCACTTGGGAATGTGCCGGCTGAATCGAGCAGGCTCGGGACCTTGTCCTTCGACTCGACGCTGCCCCAACGATACGTCTGCCATTCGCTCGTCACGGTGAGATGCAGTCCGAGGTCGGCATTCGGATGCGCCCGGGCGTAAGCGGCTACCTCGGCGATCCATGGAGTTGGCACCATGACGCTGGCGGACGAGATAGCGCCCTTGTCGAGCGCGTCAAAGCTCGCCGCGTTGATGGAGTGCGCGGCCGCGAGATCGTCCGCGTGGAGAATGAGAAGCTTCGCGTTGGCGGGATAGCCCAGCCGCTCGGCGATCGTTCTGGTCTGGGCAGGAAGCGATGAGACGACGAGCGACCACACCAGCGAAGCCCAGATGACTTGCTGCACGGAGAACTCCGGAAATGGTGAGTAAGAGTGAACGGGATGGGGACCGACGATGCGGCCTTAGCGCGCCCCGGTGGGAGGACGCGCCTCCGCCACCAAACGTTGGAAGCCGACATGGGTCCGGATCGGGTCGAACTCCGGCATGCGTAACCCGAACCAGAGCTTGGCACCGCGCGGCCGCACCCGCTCCAGGAACTCAACCGCCGCGTCGTGCTCGCCCAGTGCGACGAGCGCCATGCCGAGGTACCAGCCTTCGAGCACGGTCGGTCGTGCGAGCGACTCCTCCCGCAGCAAGCGATGGATTTTCTGACGCGCCGTCGCTGAATCGCCCGTCTGAAGCGCCGCCCGGGCGACGATCATCTCGCCGCGAATGCGATATGGGCGATAGCCAGCCGGACTGAGTTGCAGCGTCATCTCGCCATCCCGCCGCGCACCCGCGGTATCACCGAGCAGAAGCCGGACCTGGCCTCGCTGACCGTAGGCAAAATAAGATGCCGGGTCGATCGCCAGCGCGCTGTCCAGGCACCCGGACGCCTCTGTCAGCCGGCCCGCAAGCTGGTGCACGCGCGCCAGCTGATAGAATGTGTTCACCCGCTCCGGCTCCTGCACCAGGGCGCGGCGATACACCGATTCAGCGCCGGCGTCGTCCCCGTGTAACGACAGGATCCATCCGTAGCGGTCCAGCGCTTCCACGTTCGCCGGGTCCAACTTGATGGCACGTGCCAGCGCATCGCGCGCACCGTCCAGGGTGCGCGGATGGCGAGAGATCAGCAGGTATCCGTACGCCATCCACGCGTCCGAGGCCGATGGATCCTGTCGCAACGCCTGCTGACTGGCCGCCAGCCCGCGGACGGCCACGCTCTCCGCGGCGAGTCCCGGATAGTCCCACTCCCAGTCATGAAACAGGGCGTACGCCATCGCAATACGCGCCAGCGCGCGGGTGAATCCCGGGTCGCGGGCGATGGCCGCTTCGTACTCCTGAATCGCGCGCATGATCGAGCGCGGATTGCGCTGCGCCAGATGATAGTTGCCACGAAGGAACCGGTCATAGGCGGCCCCACTGCGCGTCGGTCGCATCGACAGTGATGCCCGTTCCACCGGGAGCACCGCTCCGCTGATGGCGGTGGCCACCGCATTCGAGATCTCCTCTTCTATAGTAAGAAGGTCGGTGTCGGTCCGGTCGTATCGCTCGCCCCACACACGATTGCCGGTGGCCGCTCGCACGAGCTCGACAGTCACACGCACGCGACTACCCGAGCGTCGCACCGTGCCGTTCACCAGGTGCGTTACCGCCAGGGCGCGGCCCAGCGTTGCGGGATCGTCAGCACGACCGCGATACCGGCGCACCGTCGCCTGCGATTTCACCACGAGTCGATCGAGTCGTGCCAGCCGTGAAATGATCTCTTCGGTCAGGCCGTTCGCGAGATAGGCATCGTTGCTGTCGGGGGACAGGTTGTCGAAGTACAGCACGGCGATGCTGGTCGCTGCTGGCGCCGGCGCAACGCGCGACGACGGAAGTGCGCAAGGCGGCGGCGAGCCGTCGGGGCACTGGGCGTAGGCGGCCCGCCCAAGTACGGTGGCGGCGATCGCCAGAAGACCCGCTGTGACTCGCCGCATAGGTGGTTCAACCTGCCACGAAGTCCACTCCCGCGCCAGCGCGCCGCTGGCGGCATCGCGCTATCACGAGCATCATTGCCGCAATGCTCCCCTGGATGATCGCGGCCGCCGTCGCGTTTTGGGGCTCCGCGCTTGGCGGAGCGTTTTACTTCGCACGCCGGTACGTACGCGCGCTCGAACGCCGCGTTGCCGATGAATCCGAGATCGCAGCGTTACGCGAGCGCGTCGCGCAGCTGGAGGCGAAACAGGCGTCGACTGATCATCTTCTCGCCGGTCAGTCGCATGGCCTGGGGTTGAATGACGAGGAACGCGAGCCCATCCCGTCCAAAGACCTTTACTCTCAAGGATGACGATGGCGAAGTTCGCGCTCCTGGTGCTGATCGCCGCGCAGGCACAAGCGCAGGGCACGATCACAGGGACGGTGCTCGACAACGCGGGCCGGGAGCTGGACGCAGTGTCGGTCACCGCCATCCGTTCGGATAGTTCCGTAGTTCGTGACGCCGTCACGGACGCGCGCGGCGTCTTCCGCATATCCTCCCTCACTCCGGGCGTCTACACCGTCACGGCCCGCAAGATCGGGTATCGCTCGGCGGAACTGCTCTCCGTCCGAGTCGCGGAGCGGCAGTCGCTCACGCTCAGCGTCACCATGACGCAGGCGCCCCGGCAGCTCTCCACCATCCACGTCGTCACATCGCCCGTGTCGATCGACGCGTCCACGCCGGAGTTGTCGGTGCGGCTGGACAGGCAGGTGACCTCGCTGTTGCCGAGTGGACGCGCGGCCTCGAGTCTCATCGCGCTCGTCCCCGGCGCGCGGAAGGATCAGCTCTGGGGCGGTGCGCCCGGCGTGTCGAACGACTACCAGCTCGACGGCGTCTCGATGAACCATCCGGGCGCCGGCGGCGACTTCCTGTCGCTCAGCGTGGATTGGGTGGAGTCGCTGGACATCCGCGGCCTGGGGGCCGGTGCCGAGCATGGAAACTTTCAGGGCGGCATCATCAACGCGATCACCCGAACGGGCTCGAACGACCAGCGCTACGCGCTGCGCACGAACTACGAATCACCACGACTCACGGCCAGCAACTTCAATCTCAACGAAGATG
>JANNJV010000583.1:0-3081 GCA_031395945.1 Gemmatimonadota bacterium
TCTCCCGTCCAGACGCGCGCGTTCACGATGGCGAGCGTCGGCGCGACCGTCAGCGTTGTGCTTGACGAAGTCATCTTGCAGCCGGAGCAGAGAACGGTGACGAGGGCGAGTAAAGGAAGGCGCATCGGGGAAGTTGGTTATTTTTGACCGCCATGGCCACCAATGTCTGGTTCTGGGTCGGGTTCATCGCCTTCGTGCTCGCGATGCTGTGCCTGGACCTGGGAGTGTTTCACCGCAAGGCGCACGTCGTGCGTCCCCGGGAAGCCGGTATCTGGGTGGCCGTGTGGGTGACGCTGGCCCTCCTGTTCGCCGCCGGACTCTGGCGCTTCGAGAGCAGCAGTGTCGCGCTGACGTTCCTCACGGGCTACGTCATCGAGCAGTCGTTGAGCGTGGACAACCTGTTTGTAATGGTGGTCATCTTCAACTACTTCCGTGTGCCGGCGGTCTCGCTGCACCGGGTGCTGTTCTACGGCATTCTCGGCGCGCTGGTGATGCGCGGCGTGTTCATCGGCGTGGGCGCGCTGCTGCTCGCGCGGTTCGGGTGGATTCTCTACGTGTTCGGCGCGATGCTGCTGATCACGGGCATCCGGATGATGTTCAAGCACGACGAGGAGTTCGACGGGGAGAATAACAACGTCGTGAAACTGGTACGGAAGCGCGTGCCGATGACGACGGACTATCACGGTAGCAAGTTCTTCGCGCACGTGGACGGCGCGCGAGTGGCCACGCCGCTATTCCTCGTCCTGATCCTCGTGGAGTTCACCGACCTGATTTTCGCGGTGGACTCGATCCCGGCCATTTTCGGAATCACGCGCGACCCGTTCCTGGTTTTTACCTCGAACATTTTCGCCATTCTGGGGCTGCGCTCGATGTTCTTCCTGCTGGCAGCTGTGGTGGAGAAGTTCTACCTGCTCAAGTACGGGCTCGCCATCATCCTGTCGTTCATCGGCGTGAAGATGCTGGGCGAGGCGTGGTTCCACATCCCGATCCTGCTGTCGCTGGGGATCGTGTTGGGGACGCTGGCCATCTCGATCGTGGCGTCCATGGTATGGCCGCAGCCCCACGAGGGTCCCGAAGCACTGCGCCCGGAGGGGAAGACCGGTTCGATCTTCGGGACCGTCTTCGCGCCACGGTCACGCAAGGACGGGCGCGGCACTGGCGGCGGAAAGCCGTAGCGGTCGCCGCTAGCGACTGGTGCGACCGCTAGCGACGTTCGGCGGCGTCGCGAATGTCGAGCAGGATCTCGAGGTAGAGCTGTTCGCGGCGGTAGGCGAAGTCGAGAGTGGCCTGCTGCTTGTCGTCGTCGGAAGCTTTCGCGCGCTCGAACGCCTCGCGGTACATCGTTTCCAGGTTTTCCATGATACGGTCGCGCGAGCGTGACATACGGATTCTCTCGATGGCGCTGGTGGTCAGTCGGGGAAAGTCGTCGGCCGGATCGGCAGACGCCGCGGGCTCGCTTGGCATCAGGAGCTTGCGGGCGCTGTCGATGAGGTAGCGTCGTGAGGCGTCGGACATTGTGAGGCAAGTTATTCAGCAAGGACGAACGGCGTTAGCCGTTCGGCCATGACAGCGTTTGAGGTCTGACGTTCGACGTTGCAGGTTCGACGTCAAACGTCACACTTCGAACTTCAAGCTTCCAACGCCGCTAAAGCGCTTGGGGGCGACTACAATAAGCCGCAAATCGCGCTATATTTCGTCCCTAAGAAGGGGAGTAGCCACGCGGCGAGCAATCGGTGCCGCGCGAGCGCATCGTCAAGACTGCAGGGAAACCCTGCACGGTGCGCACGGATCGGCTGGCTTGATCAGGCGAGACCTTCGCGATGTCGGACATTCAACGTCCGGTGCGCGAGGGCTCGCCTTTCGCATATCCGGACCTCAGGAGATCTCGAGATGAACAACATCAAGGTGTTTACGCTGATGGCTGGCATGACCGCGCTCTTCGGCGCGATCGGCGGCTATTTCGGCGGGCAGGGCGGCATGCTCATGGCGCTGGTGTTCGCCGGCGGTATGAACTTCTTCATGTACTACAAGTCGTCCACGATGGTGCTCAAGATGTATGGCGCGCACATCGTGACCGAGCAGGAGGCGCCCGACCTCTACCGAATGGTGGACCAGCTGCGGCAGCGCGCGGGGTTGCCGATGCCGACGGTCGCGATCGCGCCGCACGAGCAGCCCAACGCATTCGCCACCGGTCGCAATCCCGAGAACGCAGTGGTCTGCGTGACGGAGGGCATCCTCAAGCTCGTGCCCGCCGCCGAGCTGGAGGGCGTCATTGCGCACGAGTTGGCGCATATCAAGAACCGCGACATGCTGCTGCAGACCTTCACCGCGACAATGGCGGGCGCCATCGGCATGCTGGGGAACATCGCCATGTTCTCAGGCGGGCGCGGCGAGGACGGCGAGAGCCACAATCCGATTGCCACGATAGCCATCGCGATCCTGGCGCCGGTCGCGGCCATGATCATTCAGTTCGCCATCAGCCGGCAACGGGAATTCAAGGCTGATCGGGTGGGGGCGGAGATTTCGGGCAAGCCGCTCAACCTGGCCAACGCTCTGGTCAAGCTGGACGCCTATGCCAAGCGGATCCCCATGCATGTGGCGCCGGCGGCCGCGCCGCTGGCACAGGTCAACCCTTTGCAGGCGATGGGCGGCATGTCGTCGCTGTTCTCGACGCACCCGCCGACCGAAGAGCGGGTGGAGCGCCTGCGGGCGCTGGCTGCCTAGTCGCCACATTGCGAGAGCTTCGCGGCGGGCGCACCTTTGCCGCCATGTCCGACGACATTCTGTACCGCCGCAAGCTCCCGCACGGCCCCGAGGTGCGCATTCGTCGCACCAGTGCCCCCGGGGTCACGCCGGTCATCGCGGTGCTCGATGTGGATCGTCGGGCAGGCACACCGCGCGAGAAGGATGGCGGCGCGCCACCACCGCTGAAGCATGTACAGGGCGCGAGCGAGGCGGACGTTGTCGCGGCGCTCAAGGCGGAGGCCGACGACGATCGGGCCATCGCCGGCCTGATGCGGACGAAGGGGCAGCGGTAGGGCTTTGGGCTTTAGGCTATAGGCGGTAAAACACCGCGTCCTC
>JANNJV010000062.1:0-9005 GCA_031395945.1 Gemmatimonadota bacterium
CACTGGTCCGCCAGGAGCTGGAAGCGGAACCCGATCCCGCCATTACGCAGCTCGCGGAGGAGCTGCGGCATGCGGTGACACCGGCTGCACCGGCTAATCAGGTCGTCGCGAAGCGCATCGAGGAACGGAGCGCCGCACGGAGCGCTGATTCAGAGATCGCCAGTTTGCCGCCGAGCCGTGTGGATTTGGTGCCGGAGCCTGCGACGGTACCAACGCCCGCCCAGAGCCATGCGTCGGGCAAACGACCCGCGCGGCGATGGGCCGCCGCCGTGGCCATGGTGGCGCTGGCGGTCGTTCTCCTGGCGCAGGCCGAATGGGGATCGACCAGTGAAAGCCAAGTCCCCGACGCGCAAAGCGCGACCGTGGTCATCGGCGATCTCGATGGACCGGACTCGGTGTTGGCACTGGCCGTGCGCGAGGCGCTGCGCGCGGAGTTGGTGAATACCAGGGGCGTGCTGCTGACCAGCGATCTCGGCATTCGCGAGATCAAGGCGTTCATGCGTCTTCCGCGCGACTCGGCGCTGCGGCGTCCTCAGCTCCTAGCGTTGGCGGCACGTGCGGGCGCACATGTCGTGGTTGCGGGTTCTGTGCTTCCAGTGGGTGCCGGCGCGCAAATCGTACTCGACCTGCTGGATCCGGTTTCGGGGCGGTCGATTCGTACCTTCGCGGAGCGTCCTGTGGATGGCGCGGCGACGCTCGCGGCCGTGGGGCGAATCGCCCGTTCCATAGGGACGGCCGTGTCGCGCACGCCGCTGGATGCCAACGTGCGGCCGCTCCCGGCCGTAACGACCGCGTCGCTGGCCGCGCTCAAGAGCTACGCCCTCGCGCGTCAAACTGCCGCGTTGGGCAAGAGACGCGAGGCGGTTGCGCCGGCGGAACGCGCGGTGATCCACGACAGCACCTTCGTTCTCGCGCACTACTTTCTTGGCGACCTCCTCTGGTTCATCGACGAGCAGAGTCATTCTGAGGCGCACCTGACGAAGGCGTACGAACTGCGCGCAACGGTTCCCGCGAGGGAGCAGCTGGTGATCCGCGCGCGCTACGAGCAGCTCGTGCGCGATCGGCCGGACAGCGCGCTGGCCTATTGGCAGCTGCTGGCGGACGCGTCGCCCGGAGACGTGCTCGCGTACGAGGGGCGCACCTGGGCGCTGCGCGCGTTGGGGCGCCACGAGGAAGCGGCGGCATCTGCAGACACCGCGATGTCGCTCGATCCGGGCGCGATCCTGCCGAACATCACCAACGCGATGTACTCCTGGCTCTCGGTCGGCGACACGGCGAGCGCGCTCGAGATTGCGCAGCGCGTCGCCGGTGGGTATCCCGCGGCGCTGGCGGAAGCCCGGTACTACGCCGCGCTGTATCGGGACCCGACTGCCGCAATTGCGTGGGCGGACAGCGCGTCGCTGGACTACAGCCGGCACTGGCGCCGCCACATGGCCCAGGTTGCGGTTGGCAACGTCGCTGGCGCGCGAGTGACGCTGGACTCCATTCTCAAGGACGACGCGGCGCAGATGCCGCCCAATGCCCTGCTGAATCAGGGATTGGTGGAGCTAGTGGTCGGCGGTGGCAAGCCCGCGGCTGAGCGATACGCGCGTGCGGCGCTGGCCTGGACGCGACGGCGCGACCTCTCGCCCCCCGCGATCGGCAGATTGTCGGAGCGCATTGCGGATCTGGCGGCACGCGCCGGGGACGAGGCGACGGTGCGCGCGACCATCGCTCTTGTTCGAGCGCGCGACCAGGGCCGTTCACTTCGTACGTACGAGATGACGTTGCGCACACTGGACGCCGCGCTCTCCTACGTGCGTGGGGACTTTCCCGAAGCGGCACGGCGTGCCGAGGCAGCGCGACGCGGCGTGTATTTCTCGCGTTCGCTGACAACCATCGTGCAGCTCGAGTCGGACGCGCGCCGGCAGGCAGGACAGGCGGCGACAGCGGACTCGCTGTCACGGATCATCGCGACGCATCAAATCGTGGATGGCCACTTCGAGGTGTGGGCGATCCTGCGAGCGCTGAACGGGCTTCGCACCGCCCCACGGCTGATCGGAGTGCGTTAACGCGCCACGGCGGAAAGAACGCGTTGTATCAGGCCGTCGAGGGCGTTTCCCTCGATCCAGCGCGCCACGATCACGATGTCGCTCTCCGGAATACAGATGACCGCGTTGGTGCCATTCCCCAAATGCGTGAACACGGATTCGGGAGCGCTGGGCCAGCGGCGCTTGCCCGTATTGAGGTAGAAATTCATGAATCCGTAGTCGGGCTGCGCCGCGCTGGGCATGCGCGACTGCCGGATCCATGCGTCGGAGATCACCTGTTTGCCCCCCCATTTGCCGCCGCGGCACGTAAGCAGCCCGAAGCGCGCCTGATCGTACGCGCTGATGAACATCCCGCCGCCCCAATGTCCGCCGCCGCTCACCGACTGGATCATCTGACCGTCCAACACCACCCAGGAATTGTCATAGCCGTACCAGCGCCAGGTCGATGACGCGCCGATGGGATCCATCACCAGCTCGCGCAGCACGTCAGGCAACGGCCTGCGCCACACGTTCAGCACCGCCAACGCCAGTGCGTTGACCCGGGTGTCGTTGTATTCGTGCACGGTGCCGGGCGCCACGCGGTCGCGCGTCCACCAGGTGGCGGGCTGGTTGCTGGGCCGATCTGCCCATTCCGGTTTTCCCCACAGCGTGCCTTCCCAATCGCTGGCCTGCTGCAGAAGATTGCGCCACGTGATCTTGCGGTTGTGCGGCGTATCGAATGGTGCAACCGTCGTGCGCGCGTCGAAGCGGCCGCGACCCCCCTCCGGCACGAGCGTCGGCGCCACGGCGTGCAGCACGGGTGCCATGTATGCCTGCACGGTGTCATCCGCACTCCTGATGAGGCCGCGGTCCACCGCGAGCCCCACCACGGTGGACACGAAGCTTTTCGTGACGCTGAAAGTCATGTCCACGCGCGCGGGCTCGCCCCACTCGGCCACGATGTAGCCATTGCGAAGAATCACGCCGGTGGCGTCCCCTCGTGTTTTGAAGGGACCCACCGCGCCACCGAACGGCTCGCGACCGAACGTCTGGTAGTGCGCCTCTTCGAGATCGCGTGGGGCGCGCGATTCGCGCTCCCTCGCGAACGCGATCGCTTCCTGGATCCTGGCGGCATCCATACCCGTCTGCTCGGGCGAGCGGCGCTCCCACCCCGAGCCTGCGCCGGGGAAATACACGGCCGGCTGGCGCTGCGCGCTGGCGTTGGGAGCGGAGATGCTGAGAGTGCTTAACGAGACGAGGCCGACGAGAATGCGCATACTCATTGCAGGTATGGCGGGTGGGAATACGCAAACGTACGGAGGCAGGCTGTTGGCGACCAGCCTGTGGGCGACTTGCTCACCGGTCTTTTCCCTGCCATGCTAAGCGTGAGTGCAACGGAGGTTGCCGTGAAGGTCGCTGAGACGCCGTTCGTGCATCCGACTGGAATTATCGGCAACCGGCCGACTGACGAAGAGCTGGACATGTTCGGCATCACCCATCAGGGCAAGGTGAGGCCTGACAATCAGGACCACTTCCTGATCTGTACCGTGCATCCGCAGGCCGTCATCCATGGCACGAGCCTGCCGACCATCGATACGCTTCCGATGCGCGGAACTCGGCTGACCACCTTGCTGGTGGTTGCCGACGGCGTCGGCGGCGCCGCAGCCGGAAGTGATGCCGCGCGACTGGCCACGGAGTCCGTGATGCGCTACGTGGCCACGACGCTTCGCTGTTACCACACGGCGGGGGCGCGCAGCGACGCGGAGTTCCTATCGGCCCTGCGCGCCGCGGCAATGGATGCGCATGACGCGGTGCGCGCGGAAGCCATGTCACGGCCCGACGCCAAACGCATGGCCACGACTCTCACGGTGTCCATCACCGTGTGGCCGTGGATGTACTTCTTGCAGGTGGGCGACAGCCGCGGCTACATATTTCAGGGCGGCAAGCTGCGCCAGGTCACGCGCGATCAGACCGTCGCGCAACAGCTTATCGACGACGGCGCCATGAAACAGGAGCAGCTGCGGAACTCGCCGCTGAAAAACGTCCTGGCACGTGCCATCGGCGCGGACGAGGCGACTCCCGAGGTGACGCGCATCGACATCACCGATCGCGCGAGCACGGTGTTGCTGTGCAGCGACGGGCTCACCAAGCATGTCACGCACGACGAAATCTCGGCGCATCTGGCCAACATGCGATCCTCGGAGCAAGTGACGCGCGAGCTGCTGGAGCTTGCGCTGGCGCGCGGCGGCACGGACAACATCACGCTGATCGTTGTGCGCGCTCCGGTGAAGACCGCCGGCTAGCCGCCCACCGAGTGATCCCGCGCTCTTTCGCGGGAAAACGATGCTGCTCCTCCTGAGGAGCGACGTAGTCTGTGCCATGCCCTACACCTTGTGGATGCATGGCGAACTGCTTGGCGAGACGGGCCTCGACCAGCCCGGACCCTTCGCCGGGCAACGACTTGGCACGTTGCGCCCTACGCCGCTGGGAATGGAGAAGCTGCCCACCCTGTGCGGATATCTGTCCGCGGCGTCGGCGCTGAAGGACGCCTTGGTCCGTCGCGGGCTCGTCACCCCGGACCAGCAGGCCGCTGGAATGCAGCGAGCTATCGACACCACGCCTGAGGGCGCGCGCGTCCTGAAGATCGTCAAGGCCCTCTCACAGCTGGAGCTGCGAGACGGCGACGGTACACGCGTTCAATTCAAGTCAATCGCGGTCTCCGACGTCCGTGAGATGATCGCGCTCGGGGCGCCGCTTGATCCTGCTGTAGCGTCCCACCCCGATGCCCCCCGCTTCCTTATCTCGACCACGGTGTCCGACGCTTCCCCAGCGGCCGCGCGCGCCGCGCGGCGCCTCAGGCCACACTGGCGCAGCCGCTGAGTGTCATCACATCCGGGGCACGAACATGATGTGCGCCTTGGGCGTACCCGGAAACATCACCCAGGGCGAGCCCTGCGCAGGTACCGCGCTCAGTCCCGTGGACTCGCTGGTGGCGTACGGCATGTACACCACGAACAGGGGACGCGCTTTGGCGGCGGTCTTCGTGGTGGCGTCGTAGGCGTCCTTGTCGCCCGTAAGCGAATACAACAGTGCCGGTTCGGTGGGAAGCTTGAGTTTTCCTTCCTTCGCTTCACGGAATCGGACCGAGTCCACCTGTTCGCCGGTCACGCCTTGCGTCCGAAGATCGCGACCGCGCGCCATGAAGGGCTCCAGCGACTTGTGGTAACACGCCACGTGCCAGCGCGGCATACGTGGATTGCTGGCCAGACAGTTCATTGCACCGGAGCCGTTACGCAGCACGACGAATTTTCCGTCGGCCGAGTATCCCAGGACGGTTGCCGACGCGCGCAAATCGCTGGGCAGTGGCAGCACCGCTTGCGTGACTTGCTCCTCCGCGGTCGGGATGGTGGCCGGTTGTGCGTTGGCGGGTGCCTGCGCGCGCGCGACGCCGGACGCGGCGATCACGAGACATGCTGCGAGTGTTTTCATCGGACTCCTATGGACGTTGGAAAGATTGGTACTTGTGTCTTGCCCTATCGCGGCCCCTCAACGTCGGCCATACGCGACAGTTTCCTTCGCACTTCCGCCACTTTGGGTTGCAACGTCGGATCGGCGTGTTCCCACAACCTGATGAACCCGCGGTAATTCTCGGCAGCTTTTGCCACGTTGCCCTTCGCCTCGTACAACTCGCCCAGCCGTTTGAGCATCAAGGGCTTCTGCGAAGCGTCGAAGTTCTGTTTGCCCAGAAAAGGGGTGCGGAGATACAGCTCGAAATAATGGATTGCGGAGTCGGCGACGCCGGCCAGGTCCCACGTCCAGGCGACGTCGTCCAGAAGGCAGACGGCGCACGAGCCGTTCGGTCCGTCGTACGTCGTGTCAGCGCGCCAGAGCTCTCGCAGCGCCTCCGGATAGCGACCCTCGGTACGCGCGATAATGGCAAGGACGGCGTGACGATTGGGCTCGGCGATCCGCCGCTGAATGCTGTCGGTGATCGAGGCGTCGTCGCGCGCCAGGTAGCTCCGCGCGCGATCCACGCGACCGGCGCTCGCATAAAAGATGGCGAGGCCGAGATACGGGCGCTGGGGCACCGGCAGCTTGTCAATATCGAAGCGAGTCAGCACCTGATCCATTCTGCGAAGCGCGCGCGCCGTGTCGTTGTGCCACGTCAGGTCGAGGTAGGAGAACTGCAGCGAGTCGGCCGCCATGTTGGACGGTTGCCCGCCGAGCGCGACGCTTTGTCGCTGCGCCTCGGCTCCATAGCGTATCGTCTCGCTGGGCTTGCCGCGAAGCAGCGAATAGTTCGCCAGGCCACTCACGCCGTTGATCTTCAGAATGACATTGTCGCTGCGCGACAGTGCCTTGAGCGTTTTCTCCAGCGAGTCGAGATCGCCGCGCTGATACAGAAAACTGAGCGGCAGCGTGGAACCCGCAGCCGACGCCGGGAAGAGACGGCGCAACTCGTTGACGGCCTTCTCGGCTTCGTCCAGCCGCCCACCGTTGTACAGCACGCCGATCAGGTTCGTGTGCTGCTGCGCGGTGGCGCGCCCGGAGGCGATCTGACGTTTGAAGAGCGATTCCGCGCGCGCGAAATCTCGGCGGCCGCTGTAGATGCTGCCGAGGTTGTTGGCCGCCCCCGCCTCGTTGGGATCGAGCGCGAGCAATGCTTCGTACGCGCGGATGGCCCGGCGCCGGTCGCGACCTGGCCCCAGCTGGAAGTACGTGCCCTCGGCCAGCAAGCGCTCACGTTCCGTGAGCCGGTCGCGAAAGCGGTATGCTTTTTCCAGCGCGCTGTCGATGCGCGCACGCGGCAGCCCGCTGTTGTTGAGCGCAACGCCAAGCTTGCGCCACGCCATGGCAAAGGTGGTGTCGAGCGTCACTGCTTCCTGCAGCCGCTCGATGGCCTCCAGCGGGCTTCCGCCACGATCCAGCGCACGCGCGGCCTCAGCATAGATTCGGAGGGCCTCGAAGCTCGGCGTGGTCACGCGCTCCAGCGGTGGGCTACCGCGCACCTCCTTGAGCGACTCGCCGATGCTGCCGCGCAGCTTGCGCGTCAGCTTGTCGATTGCGCTCAGCAATTCGCGTGGACCGTCGGCGGTTTCCTGAAACGCCGCCAGCTCGGTCGCTGAATCCACGGACACTAGCCGCACCGACACGACGTACCCTCCCGCCAACGAGCGGATTGCACCGTCCACGATGGCCTTCACCCCTTCGCGACGTGCGATGTCACGCGCGAGGGCCAGGTCCAGCCGGCTTGTCGGGGGCCGCTGCATCCGTTGCAACGCGCCGGTGATGGCCACGGGCGGCATGATCGACACCACGCGCGACTGTCCCAGATTGGTGCGCACCGCTTCCGTCACCAGGGTGCTGAGCGAGGTGTCTGGCGACTGAAACTCAACCACGATGAGGCGCTCGCGGTCTCCGATCTTGCCAGAACTCAACAACGACGCGGCGGGGCCGATGCCCAGCACGCGCATGACCATGAATCCGATCACCATTAGCGCGAACACTCCGAGGGCGACGGCGCCTCCTTTCCACGCGCGCTGCCAGGTGACGTGCGGGCTGGCTTTGATGGCGATCGACGCCATGGTCCCCTGTCTCACCGGCGTGCCGCCCGGTGTCATCGCGGGTGTCAAGGTCGCGAGGCTTCGCATGGTACGGCCCACGTACCATGTGAACAGGATCACCGGCAGACCAAGCAGCATCACGATCATGGCGCCGGGCAACACCCAGTCCGGCAACCCCAGCGCGATGATCGACGCGCGCGTGATGATCGCGACCGCGACGACCGCTGCCGCGTAGATGCCCAGGCTGCGCTTCAACATTCCGGGGCTGCCCAGCAGCGCCGCCGGCATTGCCGTCATACCCGTGCTGGTAATCGCGTCCAGCGCCTGCGCGATTTCCTGTCCCGACTGCGGACGTGTCGACGGATCCTTCTCCAGGCAGCGCATCACGATCTGCGCGAGCGTAGCCGGCGCGTCGGGCCGAAGCTCCGCGACGGGGCGTGGCGCTTCGGTCATATGCGCGGCGAGCGTGCGCGCCGGCGTACGACCGTGAAAGGGCGCCTCACCGGTGAGCAGCTCGTACGCCATGCAGCCCAGCGAGTAGATGTCGGCCCGGTGATCCACCGACGGATCGCCCGCGGCCTGCTCGGGCGACATGTACGCGGGTGTGCCGATGGACGTGCCCAGCATGGTCAGCGACGTTCCGTCGCCTTCGCTGCTGCGCGCCGCCGAGATGGCCTTCGCGATACCGAAGTCGGTGACGACGGCCGTGCCACCGGAGATGAGCACGTTGTCGGGCTTGATGTCGCGATGAACGACGCCGTGGTCATGTGCGTACGCCAGCGCCTTGACGACATCGCGCAGAATGCTCACGACGGCAGGAATCGCCATCGGTCCGCTGGCAAGCCGAACACGAAGCGACTCACCCTCTACGAACGGCATCGTGTAGAAGGGCAAGCCGTCCGTTTCCCCGGCAGCGAGGATCGGAACGATGTTGGCTTGCTGCAGCGATGCCGCCAACTGGATCTCACGCTCGAACCGCTCGCCGCTCACTCCCGCGGCCAACTCCGGCGACAAGACCTTGATAACCACCTTGCGATTCAGCCGTCTTTCATCAGCGACGAAGACGCGCGACATACCGCCTCCGCCGAGCTCACGATCGAGGGCGTACGTCGAGCCTAAGGTCTGCTGCAGTTGGGCGCGAAGGTCCATGGAGGGGTTAGTGACCTCTGGGCTTTTGGCTGCGGGCTGTGGTTCATGACGAGCCCAAAGCCCACAGCCCTAAACCCAGAGCCCTCAAGGTAGAATTCAACGCATCCCACGGCCATAGCGAACGCGGCGGAAGTGCCAGCGGATTCGTGGCATACGTGCTGCTTTGGTGTATCAGTCCTTCAATGATTCCTGACCTTACGAAATCGAGTGAACGCGTGTTGCAGCGACTAATAGTCCTTCCGTTGAGCCTGGCAGCGATTGCGGCGTGTAGCAGCGATACCAA
>JANNJV010000081.1:0-16077 GCA_031395945.1 Gemmatimonadota bacterium
AGACCAGGACCGGTTCCCCCGGACTGCTTTTGACGAAGTTGGAGTTGTTCGAGACGATCGTCGTGGCGCGGCCGTCGAATCCTTCCTGCGGGCGAAGTGCATCCATCCAGGCGCCTGAACGCTTGCCTTCGCGAACGTAGGGATCGAAGTACCAGAGGCCGATGTGCCGTCCGGTGCTCTTGTCGCTCACGTCCCAGACACGGACGTCGGGGTGATAGACCGGCACGTTGGACACCGGCGTGAACGTGAAGCCGAACAACCGGCCCGAAACCCAGAACATGCCCTCGCGCAACTTGTCCAACTGCAGGTAGGGTTTGATCTCGTTTTCATCCAGCTCGTATTTCGCCCGCCGCACTTTCTCGGCGTAGTACCGATAGTCCCACGGCTCGATCGCGAAGTTGGCACCTTCCCCGTTGGCGATGGCCTGCATATCGGCGACTTCCTCGCTGACGCGCGCGACCGCGGGCTTCCACACCGCCTCCATGAGCTGGATGGCGCGCTCCGGGGTCTTCGCCATGGTGTTCTCCAGGCGCCAGTGCGCATGCGTGGGGAAACCAAGAAGTTTGGCGCGCTCGTCCCGGAGCCGCAGGATCTCGGTAATGCTCGTGTTGTTGTCGTGCTCTCCACCGTTGTCCCCGCGATTCACGAACAACCGCCAGGCTTTCTCGCGGAGCGTGCGTCGTCGTGAGAACGTGAGAAAGGCCTCCATGGCCGACCGCGTGTTCGAGATCACCCATTTGCCGGTCAGTCCCCTGGACGCCGCGGCCGTCGCGGCTCCCTGGCGCACCGTAGGCGGCAGCCCGTCCAGGTCGGCTTCACTCTCGATGACCAGTGCGACGTTGGTCTCGTCGGCGAGGATGTTCTGACTGAATCGCGTAAAAAGGGCCGCCAACCGTTCGTTGATGGCGGCGACGCGCTGCTTCGCCTCTGCATCGAGACGGGCGCCCGCGCGCACGAAGGTCGTGTGGTACAGCCACGCCAGGCGCTGTTGCTCGGGCGTCAGCGTTGCTTTTTGCGGCGAGCAGTAGACGGCTTCGATCCGCCTGAAGAGCGCCGCGTTCTGCGTGATCTTGTCGGAAAAGGCCGCGATCCGTGGCGCCATGTTCCGCTCGACGGCCTGGAATGCCCTCGTGCTCATCGTCCCACTCCAGACCCCGTAGATCGCGAATACCCGCGACGCGGCTCGGCCCGAACGCTCCTGTGCAGCGATGGTGTTCTCGAAAGTGGGCGGGGCGGGATCGTTCGCGATGCGATCGATCTCGTCGAGGTTTTCCCGCATCGCTGCTTCGAGCGCCGGTTCGAAGTGTTCGACCAGCACCTCGTCGAACGGAGGCACGCCGCCGAATGGTCCACTCCAGGCGCGGAGGAGCGGGTTTATTGTAGCAGCTCGAGGCGCAGGGATCTTCGAGGGGGTTGGTGGGTGGGCCGTCGGCTCTCAACCTAGAATGGACGAACCGACCTGTCGATGTGCCTCGCTATGACCGCGCTCGCCGCCATCCGCTTTGCCCGCGTTCGTAAAGATACCATTCGGCGGGTGGGTCGCGTCGCTCGGCGCACGCGCGCGTGTCGCAGATCCCTATCGAAAGGCTGCGCACTCCCATTTCGACCGCTTCGGGTCCGAAGAGCTGTGCCGCTCGATCGGCCTGCGACTGCCGTGCTGCTGCATCGCTCGCCGGGATCGTCGTGGAATACACGAAATCGAGGCGTTTGCCTGGCAGCCTCATCGCTGGACCGTTCTCGTTCACCATGCGGATGAGTAGCCGGATCGTGTCACCAGGGGGCACCACGACCTGCTTATCAACGTTCGGATAGGACGACCGGACAAACCCCTGCGCAGCGAGGGGCTCGCTCCCGACGACTAACAGCCCAACGAGTGAGACAAGTGCGATGGCGCGGTTCATACGCTCTACTCAACGCACAAACCGTGCAGCCGCGCGCGAATACAGTCCGGCGCCAGCACACGCACAAACGTGGGCTGGCGCCGTCAGAACGTCGTGTTACGGAACGAGCGCCGGTTTGGGCTTGTCCATTTCTTTCCGCTCCTTGAGATGGTCCTCCATCTTGAGACGCGGAACGCCCTTCACCATCCAATCAGGCGCGGGTGTCCCCTGCAGGTAGTGGTCGAACCAGTCGCGCATGCGTGCGGAGTAGTCCTTCTGGTTCACGGGGCGCGCGAGGCCGTGGTTTTCACCCACGTACTCCAGGAGAATGACATCCTTGCCCAGCTGGCGAAGCGTGTTGTAGTGCGTGATACCCTGGTTGAAGTCGACCGCGCCATCCTTGTCGTTGTGGAGGATGATGAGCGGCGTCTCCTGGTTCTTCGCATGAAAGGCCGGGCTGTTTCGGATGTAGGCCTCGTAGTTGTCGATGAAGTTGCCCTGGAAACGGCCCTGACTGGACTCGAAGATCGCCTGGTTCGTGCCGCCCGTGTTCCAGTACACCGAGCTGTACATGCTCACCAGGTCCGTGAGCGGGGCGCCCGCGATGGCGGCCTTGAACATCTTCGTCTGCGTGACGAGATGCGCCGTCTGGTAGCCGCCCCACGAGTGACCCCACAGACCGACGTTCGTGGAATCGACGACTCCCGTCGCGATCGCAGCTTTCACTGCCGGGAGCACGGACCACACCGCCGACATGCCGGGGTCGTTCACCTTGTACACGATGTCCGGATCGAGCACCGCGTATCCGCGTGACGTGTACAGGCTGCGATTGGGCGTGCTGGTCTCGTTGACATTCACGAACGCGTGCGCGTTCTGTGAGCGCTTCTCGTAGATGGTCACCAACAGCGGATACTTCTTGCCCGCCTCGTAGTTCGCCGGCAGGTACAGGGCCCCCTGCAGCTTATCGCCCTTGTCGCTGGTGTAGTTGATGAGCCGCACGCCGCTGGTCCACGCGAAGTCCTTCTGCTGCGGATTCACATCCGTGAGCTGGCGTCCGCCTCTGAAGTCAGTGCCGGCGACATGGTAGTTCGGAACGTCGCGAGCCGTTTGCCGCGTGAAGAGGAACACATCCGCGTCCTTCGCTTTCACGAAGTTGTACTTGGCGTCCTCGAGCAGCAACGCGCGCGCGCCCGCGCTTCCCGGCCCGACGCGGACGAGTCCTTCCTTCTTCGTCCATTCGCCGTACGCGCTGAAGTACAGGGGCTTGCCGAGATCGATGCCGCGTTCGCGCGGATCGAACACATACCGGCGATACCGCAGCTGATTCCGCTTGCCGTCGCCGGTCAGGTTCACGGCGGCACCGCCGTTCACCGGAATCTTCCAGACGTCCCATCCATCGGACAGGAGCACGGTGGCGTTGTCCTTCGCCCACCCGAGGCCGTAGAACATCGGCGCGATCGCGGGCGGGAAGAGATTGTTGTGGTCGTCCTCCGCGTCCACGAAACTCGCGGGGGCGCCTTTTGTGATGTTTCGCTTGGCGCCGCTGACGAGATCCAGGACGTAGTAATGGCCGTCCTCGCCCCAGTAGAGCAGTTGCGTTCCATCCGGCGAGGGCAGTGAGAACGGTGTCGCGCTTTTCTTGAGGGCCAGCGAGCGCGCGCCCGTTTTCATATCGACCGTATACAGGTCCTGATAGCGACGACCATTGTAGCTCGCCGCCTGTTCATATTCGCGGACGTCGGCGCCGTAGGCATACCGCTCCTTGGGCAGGATGACCACGTTACGCACGTCGTCGTCGGCGAGGCGGAAGAACTTGTTCTCGCCAAGCCGGTATTCGCTCCAGTAGCTATAGGACTTGTCGTTCTGTTCCTGCACGATCTGCTGGGATTGGAGTCGCGGATCCTTGGCGTGCCAGATGATGAGCGACGGGTTCTCATCATCTGGATCGACGCGCGGCTGATTGAGCGAGCCGCCCGCGCCCGGCGCGCCCGCCTGCACGACATTGCGTGGCGCACCGCCCGGACCGCCGGCACTATCGCGGCCCGCCATCAAGGCCGGACGTGGCGCAGCCTTCCTGGCTTCCTTGATGCCGAAAAAGACCGCGCCGTAGTCTTCCGCAAGCCGGGGCGCACGTTCCGCGGCGACCTTCATCCCCGCGGGAAAGTCGGTGCGGCCGGTGGGGTCGAAGGCGACGCGTTTTTGCGCCGGAGTGCCGATGCCGGTGAACGCAAGCACCGTGAAGAGGGTGTCCTTGATGATTGTGTCGGGCACGCCGCGCAGGACCGCGAATGCGTTGCCGCTGTCCACCCACGCCAGGCGGCGATACAGGGCCTGCTCGCTGTCGAGCGCCCTGACGACATCGGAGCGCATGTCGCGGAGCTGGACGCCGTTGCCGATCTGATCGCGCGCGTCGATGGTATACGCGAGAAAGTTGCCCATGCGATCGAAGCCGAACTCCGACACGTTGCCGACGTTGATGGTCGTCGCGGTGACCAACTCATGGAGTAGCAGGTCCGCGGCTTCTACGGCCGCGGGTGCAGGAGCGGCGCCCGCGGCGGGTGCTGCCGCTGCAGCGGACGAACTTGCCGAGTAGCCGTGGAGCGCGATCCACCGCGGGGCGTCGCCGGCGAACACAAAGCGGCGCATCTTGTCGAACTCCTTCTTCTCGCCGGTGGCGAGATTCACGATCGCGACCTTGTTCTGTACCGGCCGGCGAGCCGTCCGGAGTCGGCGAGCTTCAGCGCGGGTGGGATGGACGCTGAACGCGGCCCACCTGGAGTCGCCCGAGACGGTGAGCAAAGTTGCGGCGCCGCCAACAGCGCCAGCACCGCCACCCCCAGCCGTCGGAAGTTCGCCGATGGCGAACGTCCGCTCAGCACCGCCCTCCGCTGTCGCGCGAATCACCACGCTGGCGTCGCCCTCATTGGGCGAGACGACGTACGCGAACCATCTGCCGTCGTTCGACAGCACCGTTGCGCGAATGCTCTTCCATGCCTGGAGATCGGCGGGCGTGAATTGCCTGGTGCCCGGCGGCGCGGATACAGCGCGGCTCTGCGGCGTGGGTGACGCAGGCTGCTGTTGAGCAGCGCCGGTGAGCGGAAGAGCAAACAGGACGAGGGCGAGAAGGGCGAGCGGGGCGAGCGAGGCCCGCGCTGGCGGACGGCGATGCATAAAGGCTCCCTGTGAAAACCCGAGGCGGAGAGAGTAGCTCCTGGACCGCGACACGGTTAGCGGCGCAGCTCATCGGAATCGGCCGTCGGCGACCGTCGCGGACACCGGCTCGGCGCTGCCTCGATTTTCCAGCCAGGGCTGAGCGCCGCAGCAGCGCTCAGCTGATGAGGCGACCTAGAGCAAGGCCAAGAAGACTCAGCAGTAGCGCGACACAGGCCACGGCCCCGATGACGCAGGACACGAGGCACGCCATTTCGAGCAGCCGACGCGCGTACTCGGGCCCGGTACCAGCGCGCTCACCCAGTTCACGATCAGCAATGCCCCAGCAACCAAAGCCAAAAAAACAGGCTCCGGCCGCCGTCAGGATGATCCAGCCTGGCCCGCCCCACAGGACCGCGGATGCAGCGAGGGTGAAGCCGCCGACCGCGTCGAGCACCAGGCGAGAATCGGAGGCGTGACGCGCCCGCGCCGCCAGAAACTCCGGCAGGCTAGCGTCGGGCCTGGGGATCGAGTCGATCATGCCTCTGAAAAAAAATGGACACGTTGTGACAAACATCACTGCGTTCCGGGCGAGACCCTGTTCAATTGCGCCCAAGAATCCGCCTGCAACGCAGCAGTTGGTTCTCGATTTTGACCTTCGCTGGCGCAATGCGCTAGAGGTCACGTGGAACCGCAGAGAAATCCGGGGGCAGGGTCGGTCTCACCCACTCGACCGTCGCTTCCGCGTCGACGCTGCGCCATGCGACTGATCCGTGATCGCGTACAAGGGATGGTCCTGGTGTATGAGCTCGTGGGCCCTCCGACAGACATCGAGCCGCCGACGTTGGTGTTCGAGTGGGGAAAATCATCGGTGCTGCTCACGCACTATCCGGAACACTGGCGCAAGCTGCGCGACGACGAGTTGCTGGCGCTTCGAGCATCATAGACGGAGCGCACACGCGCGTTGGGTCGGCGAATACCGGTGGCCGCAGTAGTCAGCTTGTGTGTCACGTGCACGCAAAGCTCTTGAACGTCTGAGGGGGCGTTCGGAGCAGCTGCGGTTCACCCGGTTCGTCCGCCTCTTCCCGCCGCGATTGGCTGGGGAACGGGGAGGGCAGCATCTTTCTGCCGGCCGCACATCCGGCCGCATCCGGCCCTTCCAGCTGATCCGAGTTCAAGCCGTCGATCCCCTACTCCATTGATCAATTGGATGGCCTCGGCCACAACGGCCATATGAGTGACCGCAGCCGATGGTCGCGCATCCTCGACGACGTCGTCAGCGTGGGCGCCGCGGCGCGGGACGTCATCGCGAGCCGGTTGCCGCGCGCGCCACTCGGGGTCACCCTGTACGACTGTTTCGGATCCAGTGGACGGGTGCTCATTCAAGGCCGTGCGTTGCGCGACGAGCGGCTTCCGGCGCCCGCGGCGACGGACGCCCGGTGGAGGAACCTGCTGGCGATGTTACGACGCGCGGATGCCGACCCGTTGCCGCACGCCACCGTGCGCGTATCGGTGGGCGACACCACGCAGGATTTCGCGGCGGACGACGAGGGGTACTTCCACGGCTGGATGTCGGCGACGAATCCCGACCGCATCGACGACGAATGGGTGCGGGTGAGCGGGGAGCTTTTGTCGCCGGCCTCGCCCGATGGGCCCGTGCGAGCGTCCGCGCGGGTGCTCTATCCCGTATTCCAGCCGGAGCTTCTGGTGATCAGCGACATCGACGATACGGTGTTGCAATCGAGAGTGACCAACTTGTTCGCGGCCCTCCGCACCATGCTCCTCGAGAACGCTCGCACGCGGCTCCCCTTCCCAGGCGTCGCGGCGTTCTATCACGCGCTTCGGCGCGGACCCACGGGCGCATCGCGAAATCCGCTGTTTTACGTGTCGAGCAGTCCCTGGAACTTGTACGATGTGATTACGCCGTTTTTGGAGATTCAAGGAATCCCTGCCGGGCCTGTGCTGCTGCGCGACGTGGATCTCGGCATCGACACGTTGGGCTCGCACCATCATCACACTCACAAGCGCGAGATGATCCGGCACGTGTTGACCTCGTTCCCCAACGTCCCAGTGGTGCTCATCGGCGACAGCGGGCAAGAGGATCCCGAGATCTATCGGGATGTGGTGCACGAGTACGTTGGCCGGATCAGGGCGGTGTACATCCGCAACGTGACGGCCCACGCCGAACGCTCCACCGCCATTCAGGCGTTGGCGGCGGAGATTCGAGCCGCCGGCTCCAGCCTCGTGCTCGCCGATGACACGCTCGCCGCCGCGAGTCACGCCGTCGAAGCAGGACTCATCGCGCCCGAATCGCTCGAAGGCATCCGCCAGGAAAAAAGGGCGGACACCGGAGAATCGGGCGCGAAGCCCAAGCCGGCCTAGATCTCGCCGCGCTTCGCGAACGTTGCGATGTGATCGCCGGCGCGAAATGCCAGCGCCTGGATGGTCATGGTGGGCTGGCCGCGCCCGCCCGTCACAAAGCTCGATCCGTCCACGACGAACAGATTTCGGACATCGTGGGCCCGGTGGTATTTGTCCACCACAGAAGAGCGAGGATCGTTTCCCATGCGGCAGGTACCCAGCAGGTGGAATCCGAACTGCTGGCTCTCCACGGGAAACTTCCACGCGCGCTTCGCGCCCGCAGCATTGAGCAGGTCTTCCGCGCGATCGGCGAAGTACTGGTACAGCCTCAGGTCCTGCGGATGGTCCTGATACGTGATGCGCAGCGCCGGAAGTCCCCATGCGTCCTTGACGCCAGGATCCAGCGAGACGCTGTTCGAAAGGATCGGGAGCGAGGTCGTGTGTCCATAGCAGACCAGGCTGCGATTGTAGTTGTATGCCAGCTGCTGCTTGAACTCCCCGCCCCAGCGCGGCCCATCCGGAGGCAGTCCGTTGAACGCGAAGCCGATTGGCGTGGCGTCGAAGCGGAAGTCGAATCCGCCGCCGCCGATGAGTCCGAGCTTGGGATCCAGCTCGTAGTTGTCCCAGATGATGCGTGTTGCCACCAGCCCCTTGAAGCCATTCACCTCGTTCTCGAACTGTCCGGCCGCGAATCCTCCGCCGTTGAACATGAGATTCTTTCCAACCCACCCGCTCGAGTTGGCGAGGCCGTTGGGAAAGGCGCGTGAGACGGAGTTGAGCAGTAGCCGCGGCGTCTCGGCGCCGTTGGCGCACAACACCACGGCCTTGGCGCGCTGAAAGACTTCCCGCCTGTTCGCGTCGAAGTACTTCACGCCCGTCACGCGTCCCTGCGTCGAGACCTCGACCTTGCGCACATACGAGTTGGGACGCACTTCGCAGCGCCCCGTGGCCATCGCCTTGGGAATGACCGTCACGAGCGAGCTGTTCTTCGCGCGCACTTCGCAGCCAAATCCGAGACAGAAGCCGCACTGCACGCACTGCGAGCGTCCGTCGTAGAGCCGTGAGTTGATGGCCATGGGCGCGGCAAACGCCGTCCACCCCATCCGGCTCGCGGCGCGTTCCATCAGGACGCCCTGCGATTTGGGATCGTGCGGCGGCATCGGATACGGCCGCGACCGCGGTGGATCGAAGGGACCGGGCGCACCAGCGACGCCCACTTCCCAGTCCACTTTGGTGTAGTAGGGCTCGAGCTCGGCGTAGGTGATGGGCCAGTCTGAGAGCGTAGTCCCGGCCACCGCTCCCTTGGAGCTGACTTCGGTGAAGTCGATGGGCTTGAAGCGCCAGTAGTTACCGGAGAAGTGCACGCTGGTGCCACCGACGCCGCGCCCGTAGACGAGCGCGGGCTGGCGATTGGCCTTCGACTGCACGTCCTTGCGGAAGGTGTTGGGGGATTTCTCCCAGTCGATGGTGAGATGATTCCGCTGGAAGTTCTTGATCTCGTCGTGCGGAAAGTCGTTCTCGGTGCGCCACGGTCCCTGCTCGAGGACCACGACGGTGAGCCCGGCCGTCGAGAGCTCCTTCGCCATGACGCCGCCGGCGGCGCCGGAACCAACGATCACGAAATCAACTTCATCCGTTGGCTTGAACGTCGCGCCGCGCTGCTGCAACGGGGCGAGCTCGGGGTGGCCGTGCTCAGCGCTCATTGGCATCGTACCATCCGAAGGGTGGCGCCCAGGAAAACTGATCCACAAAGCCGATCATCTTCCAACCAGTCTTGTTGAAGTTGCCGCCGTATTCGGGATTGGCGAGCATGCCCACGATCGTCGCGCCGCGGAGCGCCCCGAAAAAGGGATGACGGTCCTTTTCCAGCGCGGTGATGATGCTGTGGCGCTGCTCCTCGGTAAGCGCGGCGAAAGAGGCAGCGCCGAACGACTTCCACGCTCTGCTGCGCAGTTCCTTGATCCCCTTGGTGAAGTCAGCGCGCTGATCCTTGCGCCACGTCGCGAGACTCTTGTCCACGAAGTAGACGACGCGCGCTTCCCTGGCGCCCGGCGTGTCGTCGCTCGGAATGATCTGCGAGGTGGCCGCCTCCAGGTCGGCGGCATCGGCGACGGAGAGAAATTCGAACGGCGGCGGCGGATTCTGTCTGCCGGCACGCGCCGCATGCTCACCGGTGGCGATAAGCTGCATCGCGTCGGCGGTCAACCATGCGGTGGCTAGCGTGCCTCCGGTCGTGGCCAGAAACGTTCGGCGGGAGATTTCAGTCACTGCGGGATCGGGAAAGAGGTGCACCACGATGCCACGGAAGCGCTGAGCGCGCCAGACGTCCTTCCCTACAGCGGCTTCACCCAGATTCCATACGACACGCCGCCGTGCGTATTCGATTCCCGCAGGAACGAGAAGCCCATGCGCTCGTACATCGCGACGGCGACGTGCAGCAGTCGGCTGGTGTGCAACGCGATGATCGCGGCGCCATCGCGGCGCGCCCGCCGAACGCATTCCTCGGTGAGCGCCTTGCCAACGCCGAGACCGCGGCACTCGGGGCGCACGGCGAGCATGCGAATCACCGCCCACTCCCGGTCGAACCACTCCTGCTTCTCGAGGCCCGGGCTCACGTACGTCACGCAGCCGGCAATGTCGTCCTGCATGGATGCGACAATCATCTCGCCAGCAGTCGCCAGCGACGACGCCCGCTGCGGGGTCCGCTCGCGCGTGGGCCACTCGCCGTCGTTCTCGTTGAATTCGCTGAACGCGGCGATGGCAATCTGGTCCACGATCGCCGAATCGCCGGCCCGATAGGCCCGAAGCTGAAACGTCATGCCGCGGGGTCAAAGATCACAGAACGGTCTATCGCCGCGATCGAAGCGCAGCCAACGAGCGCCATGGACTGCTCCAGCTCACGGCGCAGGATATCGACTACCGCCACCGCGCCGGCCGCGCCGCCCACGGCCAGCCCATAGATATACGGCCGGCCAATCAGGACCGCGGTCGCTCCCAGGGCAAGCGCCTTGAGCACATCGGTGCCGCGGCGAATGCCGCCGTCCATGAGAACTGGAACGCGGCCATTCACGCGATCGACGATGCGTGGCAGCACAGTGATGGTCGCCGGCAGTGTGTCCAGATTTCGACCGCCGTGATTTGAGACGACAATGGCGTCGGCGCCCGCCTGGATCGCCAGGTCCGCGTCGTCGGGGTGGAGGATGCCTTTGAGGACCAGCGGAATCCCGGCGGCCGCATGCATCCAGGCGATGTCGTCCCAGGTGCACGGATTGTTGCCGGGTTCCACCGTGCGATACGGCAGCTCAGGAAACTGGAATCCGGATCGCGCCTGCCGGTCGCGCGCGCCTGAGGTTGGCGTGTCCACGGTGACACAGAGTGCGGACACACCGGCATCCACGGCGCGCCGAATGAGGGCGCGCGTGGCCGACCGCTCCTGCATGTACAACTGGAACCACAGGGGACGCGGCCCCACCTTCGCCACATCCTCGATATGCCGCGATGTGTAGCTGCTCAGCACCATGCCGGTATTTGTCTCGCGCGCGGCGTCTGCCGTCGCCACTTCCCCATCGGGATGCACGAGTGCCTGCGCCGCGACAGGGGCTAGAAGAATGGGATGCGCCAACTCCTGGCCCAACAGCGTCACGCGCGTGTCGACGGCATGGACGTCGCGCAGCACGCGCTGGTTGAGCTGGACTGTGCCGAACGCTTCGCGGTTCCATGCCAGGGTGAGTTCGTCGCCGGCTCCGCTCTGGATGTACTCCCATGCGGGCAGCGGAACACACGCGCGCGCATCGCGTTCATAGTCGTCCAGCGTGACGAGCAGGGCGGTCATGTCGAGAGTACGCGACTCAGTGAGAGGGTCACGAAGAATCCATAGAACAGGGCCATCGCCACGAGGGCCGCGCGCCGCGCCCATGATGGCCGGAGCTCCGCCGGCAGCAGCGTCGTGTTGATGTACAGCAGATGCAAGGAGGCGACGATGAATACCGCGCCCGCCACGTTGGCGCCGAGTTGCAGCAGCACGATGGGCTGCGCCATCCGGAGCGCGATCATCCCCCAGATCGCCACCGACGCGAGTACGCTGTAGTAGACGGCGCGGACGTCGCCGCCGCGCCACGCACGCACACGTCGGCTGCCGGTCCAGAGAATGTCCGTGACGGCGCGCGTCATGGCTTCCACGCTATCGAGCTGCGTCTTGAGCAACAGCCATGCACCCAGGAACGCGATGCCCCCGGCGAGCAGGGGTCCGGCCCGCTCTCCGACGCTCACGGCGAGCGCTGCAGCGATGCCCAGCCCGCGTATCTCGGTGCCGCGCGGCAGGAACGTCACGTACAGCAGCGCTGGCAAGGCGATGCCGAGCAGCGCGCCCGCGAAGAACACGCCCCATTGATCGGCCTTCACGATGCGCCACCACCCCCGCCATCGCTGCATCATTTCCGCGGTGGGCGCGAACATGAATCCGCTGTGCGCCAAGTGCACCTTTTTGCCACCCACCATCGCGGGGATGTAGCCGGCGCGCTCGCCCATGCCATACCCCTTGTCCCGCGCCCAGTTGGACAGCGTGATGTTCGCCACACCGCCGCCCCCTGCATAGCCGACGAGCGCGCCAAGGAGAATGAAGTCGACGCCGGTCGGCAGAAAATCGAACCGGGCATTTGCGGCGTCGTAGCCCGCGAACCCCGCGACCGCGGCGCCCCACGTCGCGGCCGGAACGAAAATCAGGGCGAGCACCAGGAAGCTGCTCAGGATGCACGCCACGAGCACCCAGTTGAGCAGTTCCAGCGTGCGCTCGATGCGGCGGCCGAACAGCAGCACCACCACGCACACGAGAAACGAAGCGCAGCCGATGTAGTAGACGACGGCGGCGTCGGCGGGGCCCGCGAGCCGTTTGCCGAACAGAAAGAAAATGGCGCCGGCGGCCGTCGCCGCCCAGGCGGGCCACCCCGTCTGCAGGAAATACAGGGCGGCGTAAAACAGCGCCCACCCCTTTGCGGACGGGCGTGTCCGCATGAAGCCGGTGAACACGGGCTCGCCCGTGGCCATGGTGTAACGCATCAGTTCCAAATTGAAGATCGTCTGGAGGAGAATGGCGACCAGCGTGACCCATAGCAGTGAGAGGCCGTGCTTGACGAATGCCGCCGGCCCGAGCAGAAATTCTCCACTGCCAATGGACAGGCCAAGCACTATGACGCCCGGCCCAACGACGCCGAGCCACTGTAGCCCTTTCGGGACCGGCGGCGTCGGCAGGTCGGTGCGGACCCAGGGGTCGAGGCCGGAGCGGCTTTCAGGTTCGATCATGGATGGTGGTACCTTGTGGTGGCCATCCACTACAGTCAACAATCCAAAGTGACCCGTTCAGACTCTCCCTACCACGACGCCTCCAGCGGCCCCCGGCATCGCGGCAAACCGCACGCTCGACACGCCGCCAAGAAAACCACGGGCCGGCCCCCAGCGAAAAAGGCGGCCGGAAAGCGACGCCGGCGCCGCGGCGGTGGAGGCGCAGGCACTTCGGTCCGCAGCGAGCTGACCTCGCATCCCACCAGCCGGAACGCACAGATGGACACGCGCGCCTGGCTGCTGAAGCAGCACGGACCGGTCTGCGCGTACTGCGGCCTGCGCTTTACCCCTCGGCAGATGACGCTCGACCACGTGGCGCCGCGCCGCGGCCAGACCGCGTATGACAGACGTGACAACCTCGTACTGGCTTGCAAGGCGTGTAACGCGGCCAAACGCGACCTGGCACCGCTCGCGTTTCTTCTGGGATTGAAAAGCCGAGCCATCAATCTCGTGCGCTACGGCTCGCATCTGAGCCAGGGGCTGCTGGATCTCGCGCGCGCGCTGGTCCCGACGGGAGATGAAGCGCTTGTCAACGCGCGGGGCGGCCGCGAACGCTTCAACGAATCGTTAGACGACGACTCGCCCTACCGCGACTAGTCCAGCCCGAATCGCTTACGGCGCGGTCAGCACGAAGGTGCTGGCGCCCGTCCGCAGTGTGAACGGCGGGTCGGTGCCGGCGTCGTTCTTGTGCAGGACCGCGAAGAATTCGATCAGGTAGGTACCGGGGTCGCAGGCCGCCATGTCAGCCAGCGGATAACTGCGTTCCACCACGACCACGGAGTCCGGAAGAATACGGATCATCTCCAAGGGTTCGGCGGGCACCGTCGTGACTGGCGTGCAGACCTCCTGGCCGGCCCCATTACGCATGGCATATCCATGCGCCGTCCCATTCAGCCAGAGCGTCTGCCGCCCGGCATTGGAGAGCGCGCGGGTGAGCACCAGGGTGTCATTCGTCGACAGGCTCAACGCGCTGACTTCGACTGCCATGAATGCGTTGGGTCGTCCCTCGTCCACCCCGCACGAGACGACCACGAGGGCAATGGCGCACAGGAAAAAGAGGTGTTTCATGGCCGATGAGAGTGGAATTCATTACATACAGCTCTTGTCCGTACCAGAATACTACCGATGCCGTCGAACGTAAGGGCGTGGCCCCGCCTGGGCGCCGTGATCGTCAGCGTGATCGCGCAGTGGGCCGGCGCCCAGGAGTTGCGGGGCACGGTGAGCGACAGCGCCAACCGGCATCCGATCGCCGGCGCGGTGGTGGCGCTGCTCGATTCTGGCGACGGAACCTTGAGCAGGAACATCACCGATGAGCGCGGGCAATACCGCCTGCTGAGCACTCCAGCAGCGCACCGCTTGCGTGTCGTGCGCATGGGCTACCGCCCGCGCGACCTGCGGGTGCCCCCTGGCACGGGCTCGCTGGATGTCGCGATGGTAGCGGTCCCGTCATTGCTCGAGGCCGTTCGGGTCAGCGCCGCTCCACGCTGCCAGCGCCGCACCGAGGCGCAGGCGGCCCTCGCGCTCCTCGAACAAGTGCGGGCCGGATTGCTCACAGCTGTGGTGGCGCGGCAGACGAAGCGCGCTGATATGGTACGTCTCGCGTTCGAGCGCACGTTTCGCGGCGGCGACCGTCTTGACATACAGACGGTGCGCATCGACTCGAGTGGAGGAGCCGTTGGATCCTGGCGGGCGGCGCTCCCCGCGCGCGAGTTTGTGCGCGGCGGTTTTCTCATCGAATCCGAAGGCGAGCGAATGTTCTACGGACCGGACGCCGACGTTCTCCTCGATGACGCGTTCGCGAGCGGTTATTGCTTTCACGTGCGCGGGCCCGATCGTGCGCGACCCGCGCAGGTGGGACTGGCGTTCTCTCCCATTGGTCGCAGTCGCGGCCGCGTAGATGTGGACGGGACGCTCTGGGTGGACACCGCCGCTCGCCAGCTTCGCGAGATCGAGTTTCGATACCTTGGCCTACCGGCGGCCGAGAACGATGTGCGCCCCGGAGGCCGAGTGTCATTCTGGGAGATGGCGAACGGTGTCGTCTTCGTGGACCGATGGTCGCTCCGCCTTCCCATTTTCGCATACGACACCACGTACAACACAGACAAAGCCCCCAATGTTCGAACGTTCGTGTTCGCGCGCGAAACCGGTGGCGAAGTGGCAAGCGCGGTCTGGCCCGGGGGACACAACTATCATGCGCCGCTCGGGACGCTCCAGGTACGCGTGGTCGATCTCCAGGGCAATCCCGTCACAGCCGGCATCATCCGGCTGGTGGACACGGACTATCTCGCCAGCCCTGACGAGCGCGGCTTCGCTGAGATCCGCGACCTCCTTCCCGGCCCGTATGCGGCCGCGATGATGGAGCCATCGTTGATGCCGCTCGGGATCATGCTTCCCACGAACTTTCGTTTCGCGGCCCAGCGCGACAGCGTCGTTCAAGGGCGCATTGCGGTGCCCGATCGGGATCTCTACGTGCGACGCCCCTGCGGCGGTACCGCGCACGGCGCTGAAGACGACCCATGGCTCATCGCGCGGGTGACGACCCGCTCCGGAGCGCCGGTCGCGGGGGCACATTGGGAGCTACAGAAGGAAACGGGCGTTGACTGGCGACGCGTGGTCGAGAGTCGTGTCACCGGCAATGACGGACGCGTTCACCACTGCATGAAGCTCGCTCGCGGCGACCACATCGCGCTCCGCGTGTGGCGGCGCGGCGAACTTCCCACAGTGAGGTTGCTCGAGATCAGGAGGCGCCCCACGGTCATTTCCGTCGACCTCAGCAATCCCTGAGGAAGCTCGACGCTCGCGCTACCAGGGTATCTGCGGAGACCGGTAGTAATTGATACCGAGGTAGTTCCAGCGTGGAGCGTGCGTCGCAATTCGCCGGCGGAAGCTCTCGAAGTTTCGCTGCGCCTGTGGCGTCCATCCCACCTCAGCCGCGGCCGGCAGGCGTGGCATCGCGAGATACTGCACCGCGGTCATGTTGCGCACCGTTTCGCTCCACATCGGCGCTTCGACGCCCACGATGTCAGACTCGGCGACACCGGGATTGGTCGCGGCCGGGTCCCAGTTGTAGGCGACGTCCATCTCGATGATGGCCGCCCAGGTGAGGCCAAGTTCCGTTGCCGGCGTGTACTTCATGTCGAGGTACATTCGCTTCGCGGGTGACATAAGCAACTTCCCCCCGGGCTGTAGCGAAATGGTGTCGAGGTGCCACTGCTGCACGACGGTGCCCGGCTTCAGGCGAGCTTTGTTCACCTCTTCCCAGCCGACCACCTGCTTGCCGTGCCGGCCCACGATGTCCTGCACCCGCTCGACGAACTTCGCGTATTGCTCGTGGGTGAGCACCTCGACT
>JANNJV010000133.1:0-7427 GCA_031395945.1 Gemmatimonadota bacterium
GCGGGCCACGGCACGCCTTGGTCCTTTTTCGTCACGGGCGCGAGGCCCCGGTACACGAACTTCTGCACGCGCTTGCCCTCGTAGGTCTCGGTCGTGTAGAGGTTGCCCCTGGAGTCCGTCGCGATCGAGTGTACGGCGAAGAACTGTCCGGGTTGCCGTCCGCCGGCGCCAAACTGCGTGAGGATCTCCAGCGACTGGCGGTCCATGACGTACACCCGCTCGTTCTTCCCGTCGGCGAGGTAGAGGAATTTCTGCTGCGGGTCGCGCGAAAATGCGATGTCCCACACCGCGCCGTCGCCGAGCGTTCGCTCGGCGATACGAACTTCCTTCACGAACTTGCCGTCCTTGCGGAACACCTGGATGCGATTGTTCGGGCGGTCGCACACATACACGTGGCCGTCCGTCGTCGGTTCCGCGCAATGGACGGGGGTCCGGAACTGCGGGATCAGCGGCACGTTCGGATCGTAGCGCCCGTAGTTCGTGTCCGAGGGAGCGTTGCCGTACGCGCCCCAGAAGCGTTTCATCGCTCCGGTGCCCATGTCGATGACCGCAACGCGCTTGTTGCGATATCCGTCGGAGACGTAGGCCTCTTTCGCCCGCGCATCGAGGGTGATCTTCGCCACGCCCCCGAAGTGTGTCTGGCTGCTGCTGTTGGTGGCCTGCTTCGCGGCTCCCACCTGCATCAGGAACTTGCCGTCGTGCGTGAACTTGAGGATGTGCGAGTCGTCACGCCCGTTGCCGCCGATCCAGATGTTGTCTGCGTCGTCCACGGCGATGCCGTGATTCGATTGCGGCCAGTCGTACCCCTGGCCCGGCCCACCCCAGGAATTGACCAGATTGCCGTCTGGATCGAACTCGAGCACCGGCGGCGCGGACCGGCAGCATTCGCCGATGGGTGGGTTGGCGTTCGCGCCCGCTTCGGTGCGCTGGTTCAAGGTGGAATCGCCACGATGGATGATGAACACGTGGTCGCGCGAGTCGACGCCGATGCCGATGGCCGAGCCGAGGATCCAGTGGTTGGGCAGGGGTTTGGGCCAGAACGGATCAACCTCGAACCTGGGGGCGTCCACCGCGCGCGCGGTGATGGCCGCCTGGAGCCTGGATTGTCCGATCGCGAGACCCGCGATCAGCACGGCTAACGTGGTGGCGACGACGAACTTCCGACGGGGCATCGAGACGCTCCTTATGGTGGTCACCCAAGGGCCAGGGCGACCCGTTGATACTCGCGCGTGCACGTGTCTGGCGTGTATAATCGCACACGAATGCGCAGCACGATTCTACGCCTGACCGACCGGCCGCGTCTAGTCGCACTTCTCGCGGCTGCCTGCGCCCTGGGCGGTGCCACGCCCGCGAACGCGCACGAGATTCCCGCCCGTGTGACCGTGGTTGCGTTCGTCAAGCCGGAGCCAGGCCTGCTTCGCGTGGTGCTGCGCGCGCCCCTGGAGGCCATGCGCGACGTGGACTTCCCGCAGCGCGGGCTCGGCTACCTGGACCTGGTGCGAGCCCAACCGCTCGCGCGTCAGGCGGCGCAGCTCTGGATTGCCGGGTACATCCAGGCGTTCGAGAGCGGCCGGCAGCTGCCCGAGGGGCGCATCGTCGCCACCCGAATCTCGCTGCCGTCGGACCGCGCGTTCGGCTCGTACGAAAGCGCCCTGTCCCGTGTGCTGGGAGCGCCACTGGATCCAACGACCGACGTGCCCTGGAATCAGGCGTCGCTCGACGTCGTGCTCGAGTATCCCATTGCCTCGCCGCAGGGCAACTTTGCGATTCAGCCGCAGCTGGCACGCCTGGGCGTGCAAACCACCACGGTGCTCCGGTATCTCGCGCCCAACGGCGTTGAGCGCGCGTACCAGTATGTCGGAGACCCCGGGCTCGTTCGCCTGGACCCGCGCTGGTATCACGCGGGATGGCAGTTCGTGAAGCTGGGCGTGCAGCACATCCTGGGCGGCGTTGATCACCTGCTGTTCGTGCTTTGCCTGGTCATTCCGTTCCGGCGCTTCCGCCAGCTGCTGCTCATCGTCACCGCCTTCACCGTGGCGCACTCGATCACGCTGGTGTCGGCGACGTTGGGTATCGCGCCGGACGCGCTCTGGTTCCCAGTGCTCATCGAGACGCTGATCGCGGCGTCCATTGTCTACATGGCGCTGGAGAACATGGCGGGCCCACAGCTGCAGCGGCGCTGGCTCATCGCGTTCGGGTTCGGCCTCGTGCACGGCTTCGGCTTTTCGTTTGCGCTGCGCGAGTCGCTGCAATTCGGGGGATCGCATCTGGCCATGTCGCTGCTCACGTTCAATCTGGGCGTCGAGATCGGCCAGATCCTGGTGCTCGCGGTCGCTGTCCCGCTGGTCACGGTGCTGTTCAAGCGAGTCGTCGCAGAACGTGTCGGCATCATCATCATGTCGGCACTCGTGGCGCATACGGCGTGGCACTGGATGATCGACCGGGGCGCCACGCTGCGCGAGTATGCATTCACGTGGCCCGCGTGGGATATGGCGCTGGCGGCGAGCGCCATGCGCGCGGCCCTGATTCTGCTGATCATCGCGGCGGCCGCCTGGAGCCTTCGGGAGATGTACCGCCGACTGTCCCAGAGCGCAAAGCCCACAGCTCAAAGCCCAAGCGAAGCATGAATCGGCTCTTACCCGCGGCGCTTGGCGTCAGCATACTCCTCGCGACTCCGCGCCTGCTGCCGGCGCAGAATGGAACGAAGCCCGAGGGAGGTGCAGCGATGTCCACGAAATCCGGCGTGTACAATCGCGAACAGGCCCTCCGCGGCCAGGACATCTACGCCGGCAACTGCAAGAGCTGTCACACGCCGGAGTCCCACGCCGGTCCGCTGTTCCACTCAAAATGGCAAGGGAAGACGCTGGCCGCTCTCTACGTCTTTATCCGCGACCAGATGCCCAAAAACGATCCCGGCACGTTGTCGCCGCAGGAAAACGCCGATGTGCTCGCCTATCTGCTCCGGATGAATCGCATGCCATTGGGAGACACCGAGCTGCCTGCAGATTCCGCGGCGCTCCATGCCATCCGCATAGACACAACCATGCCCGTGAGGAAAGACCAATGAGAAAGCTGCTGGTGGTAGCGTCCGCGCTGCTGGTGTTTGGCGCCGAATCGCGTGCCCAGAACGGACTCACGGTGCGAGGGAATGTTCCGGGCGAATGGCGCTACTGGGGAGGCGACGCCTGGAGCACACGCTACTCACCGCTCGACCAGATCAACGCGGCCAACTTCGATTCGCTCCAGGTGGCGTGGCAGTGGAACGCCGGTGCCTTCGGTGCGGACGAGTACTATCGCACCACTCCGCTGTATGCCAACGGCCGGATCTTCACGGTCGCGAGCACGCGCCGCGTGGCGACGGCGCTGGACCCGCGCACCGGCGAGACCCTGTGGATGTGGCGGCTGGACGAAGGCATCCGCTACCAGAAGGCGCCGCGCCAATTCGCCGGACGCGGACTCTCGTATTGGACCGATGGAACGAATGAGCGTGTCATCGTCGTGACGCCGGGCTACCACATGGCGTCGCTCGACGCCAGGACCGGACTCCCCGATCCGAAATTCGGCAAGAACGGCGTCATCGATCTCATGGAAGGACTCGGCCTGCCGATGGTGCCGCTGGCCGTGGACGACTCGGGGCCGCTGCAATTCAGCGACATCTTCCCGTATCGCCAGGCGCGTCCAGGCGAGACGTGGAATGCGAAGACGCGAACCGGGGCTGACGGGACCATCGGCATCGATCCCAGACTCGGACAGATCGCCAACAGCTCGCCCGCGATCATGGTCGGCGACGTCATCGTCGTCGGGAACTCGTCGATTCACGGCTACTACCCGGTGCGGGTGCGGAACATTCCGGGCTACATCCGTGGGTTCGATGTTCGCACCGGCAAGCAGCTGTGGCTGTTCAATCTCGTGCCGCAGCCAGGTGAGTTCGGCGCGGAAACGTGGGAGCGAGGATCGAAGATCGGCAGCGAGGGCGTGGGCAAGAACGACGCGTGGGCCACGTACTCCGCCGACCCGGAGCTCGGCATCGTGTACATCCCGGTGGGGATGCCGCTGATGGACGAATACGGCGGGCATCGTCCCGGAGCGAACCTCTACGGGAACAGTCTCGTGGCCCTCGACGCCAAAACGGGCCAGCGAAAGTGGCATTTCCAGATGGTGCACCACGACATCTGGGACTATGACACGCCCATGGCGCCGAATCTTCTGGACATCAACGTGAACGGCCGGCAACGCAAGGCCATAGCCCAGACCACGAAACAGGGATGGGTGTACACCTTCGACCGCGCGACGGGAGAAGCCATCTGGCCCATCGTGGAGCGGCCAGTGCTCCAGAGCGAGACGCCCGGTGAAAAGACCTGGCCCACGCAACCAATCCCCACCAAACCGGCGCCGTACTCGCAACAGGGGCTCGAGGCCGAGGACCTCATCGATTACACGCCGGCGCTCAAGGATTCGGCGCTCAAGCTCGCGAAGCAATGCAGAATGGGTCCGTACTACATCCCGCCGCAACCCAACGATGGCACGGCGAAGAGCGGGCTGAAATGCGCGTGGTATGCGCCGGGTGCGAGTGGCGGCGTGAACATCGACGGCGGCGCCACCGTGGATCCCGAGACCGGGATGATGTACGTCGCCGCACTCTCGGGGCTGAGCACGACGACGCTGCAGAAGGATCCATGTTCGGAGTTTCGCTACAGCTCTCCGCGCGACAATTGCGGGAAGATGGGCGCGCTCCCACCGCCGCCAGGGTATAAGCCCGCCGCAGCCGATGACGACGACGGCTTCTCGCGCCGTGGCAACATCGGTCGCATCAACGGCATCTCGATTCTCAAGCCGGCGCAGTTGGGTGGCATCACCGGCTACAACATGAACAGCGGTGACAAGGCGTGGTGGAGTCCCAACGGCGGCTTCCTCCCGGTTTCTAAGATCGATACCGGGCTGTTCGCGGGCGTCACCATCCTGCCGCAACCAGGGAACGGGCAGGCGCAGGTGATCACTACAAAATCACTCGTCATCTATGGCACGGGCCGCCAGGGCATTGGCAGCGGCCAAGGGCAGGCGCGCCTTTTCGCCGTGGACAAGGCGACGGGCAAGCAGGTGGGGGCCGTGCGGATACCGTCGCGCACCACGGCGGTGCCCATGACGTTCATGCACGATGGTCGGCAATACATCGTGTTCGCCACGGGGCAGGGGGCCAACACGTCGTTAGTGGCGCTAACGCTACCGAGGTAGCGTCGGTGCGGTTCGAAATCGCATCGCTGCGGTTCGAAATCGCATTGCTGCGTGATCCAACTGCTTGATCCGAATAAGACCGAATTAATCCGAATGGTTCCGATGTAACAGAGAGCTCCTCTCGGTCAGTCGAGGGGAGCTTTCTTGGTTTTTCAACCGAGGGTCCAGCGTGCCTGGCCGAGGAGCCTCTTTCTGCACCGGGAGCCGTTCGACCTAATCGGCTCGTTCATCTCGCGAGAAAGCCTCTCATTCGCATCGGAACCATTCGGATTCATTCGGTCTTATTCGGATGAGTAGTTCCTTGGCGCGACGGAGTCTTCCACGCGCTAGGGTTCGCGCGACGGACCCTGCCCACGCGCGACAGAGGCTGCCTAGAGGTACGGCGAGAACAGCCGAGCCACTCCATCCCGCACACGGGCCAAAAATGGACGGCCATCCGCGTCCGCCAGAGTGTACGGAGACCCCCGCGCGATACGGGCGCCGACGAGATCATCCAGCGCGCCCGCCAGTCCGGGATCATAGCACTCGATATCCAGCTCGAAGTTGAGCCGCAGGCTGCGGGGATCCCAGTTCGTCGTCCCAACCAGCGCCCACGTGCGATCGACCACGAACAACTTCGCGTGATCGAACGGCGGCGGTGACAGGAACACGCGGCACCCGGGTCGCAGCACCTGCCAGAGCATGGCGCGCGTGGCCCACTCAGCGAACCGCACATTGCCACGCGCCGGGAGCACGATATCCACGCGAACGCCTCGCAGCGCCGCCACTGATAGCGCCGCCACCATCGGCCCATCGGGGATGAAATACGGAGTCACGATGCGTACCGACTCGCGAGCGGACGAGAGCGCGCCCAGCAACACGCTGCGCAGGATTTCGAAGTCGCGGTCGGGCCCATTGGTGATGACGCGAGCCGAGACAGGGCCGCGGTTGGCCACCGTGGGATACCAGTGGGGGCCCTCGAGCATTTCCTTCGTGGCGAACGCCCAGTCCTCCGCGAACGCATCCTGTAGCTGGCGCACCAGGGGGCCTTCGATCCGAAAGTGTACGTCGCTGATGGGATGCGAAGGACGGCTTGCGTGCACGTTCGACGCCTGAATGTTCATGCCGCCCGCGAATGCCACCGTGCCGTCTACCACGAGCACCTTCCGGTGGGTGCGCAGGTTGAAGAACGCGAGCCCCGTGCGCGAGATGATGGGGAGAAAACGCGCGACCCGAACGCCCATCCGTCGCAGCGACCAGTGCACGGGCGGGAACGTGTAGCGCAGGCCCACGTCGTCGATGAGGACTCGCACCTCGACGCCCCTTTGCTGGGCGTTCGCGAGCGCCGCGACGAACTGCTTGCCCACGACGTCGTCCGCGAATATGTAGGAACACAGCGCGACGGAGCGCGTCGCTTCGTTGATGGCGCCGAGCATCGCCGGGTACGCGTCGTCGCCGTTTACCAGCGGCTGCACGCCATTGCCGTCAGCGAGGGGCCGGCCGCTCACCCGCTCCGAGAGACGCGCGAGTCCCTGGAAGCGCCGATCGATCGCGGCCGCCAACGCCGGCGGGTGCGCGGCGTCGTAGAGCGAGGTGACCACGCGCCGGCGCTCGCGTTGGATCTCCATGCCTTGGCGCCGGATGCGATTCAGGCCGAGAAAGACGTAGAGCACGACGCCAACGCCGGGCACCAGCCAGATCAACCCTACCCACAGCGTCGCCGCTCGCGTGTCGCGCTTGCGCAAGACGACGTGCACGGACCCGGCGACGTCTACGAGAAAGACCAGGACGGCAAGCCAGGACTGCCACGCGGTTGGCGATGGAATCATCCCTCGCAAGCTACTCCGGCGCGAAGGAGAGCCTTTCTCACGAGGTGAACGACACTTCAGAATGAAGCGCCGACGTCGCCAGCTCCTGTCAAGCGAACAGAGCTTTGGTTGGAAACAACAAAAAAAGCTCCCCTCGAACTGTCGAGAGGAGCTTTCCCTGCATCGGAACCATTCGGATCATTCGGTCTTATTCGGATCCTGGTGTTCTTCGCGCGCGCAGGCCTTTACCCATGCGCGCAAGTCTATACCCATTTCAGGTCGTGGCGAGAGATTGGCAGCGATCGGATGCGCTTGCCCGTCGCCGCAAAGATCGCATTGCAGAGCGCCGGCGGTGCGGGCGGCAGCGCGGGCTCCCCGATCCCGGTCGGTGAATAGTCCGTCTTCCTC